>DATBDG010000021.1:0-8941 GCA_036270055.1 Chthoniobacterales bacterium | reverse complement strand
ACAACGCCGTCAGCAACGCGCGCTTTGAGTTTAGATGGGAAGACCAGTTCAACCTGTCCCTCGATCCAGAGACGGCTAGAGAATTTCATGACGAAACACTACCGCAAGAGGGCGCCAAGAGCGCCCACTTCTGCAGCATGTGTGGACCACATTTCTGCTCGATGAAGATCACGGAAGACGTGCGTAAATACGCAGCCGAACAAGGACTCACTGAGTCCGAGGCTCTGGAATCAGGAATGCAGGAAAAGAGGAAAGCGTTCGCTGAGCAAGGCTCTGAACTCTACGCGAAGGCGTAATTCTTCCCGGGTGGGGTGGGCATCCTGCCCGCCGGTTTCGGCATCCTGCCGAAACGAACTTTAGATCCACACCCGATGAGCGAAGAACCAACTTCCATTCCCCTCGCAGACGTTCGTCGCGCCGCGAACGATCTCGTCGCCGCAGGTGTGATTCAAGACTACGCCCTTGGCGGTGCGCTCGCGGCGATCTATTACGTGGAGCCGTTCACGACCTACGACGCCGACATCATCTTCGTCGCTGCCGACAAAGGGCTGACCGCCGGCATTCCCGCGATTTACGCGCACCTCCAGGAACGCGGCTGGCCCGTCGAGCGCGAGCACTTGGTCGTCCATGGATTTCCTGGCCGGTTTCTCGCCGTGGCCGGCCTCACCGACGAAGCCGTCCGCGAAGCACGCAAGATCGAGTATGAAGGAGTGCCCGCAAAGGTATTGCGTCCCGAGTATATCGTTGCCATAGCGGCGAGTGTCGGACGACACAAGGACTTGGCACGGATCGAACAAATGCTCGAACAAGCCGAGATCGAGAAAGCTCTCTTGGACGACATCCTGCGCAGGTATAAATTGCGACTACCAACGTCATGAAGACCAATATGCGCCGTAAGCTGGCCCAACAGCCGTTCGAAGAAAAAATCTATCAAGTCGGCCAACTCCTCCAGCTTTCCGCAAAACTGAAGTCTCAACGCGGAGCGAACGACTTGGCCTTTACTGCGCGGAGACTCCGTTTGCGCGAAAACGCAACTCGCGGGGTTTTCGCGGACGAACGGCAGCTCGGAATTAGACGGGATCCGCTGATCATTTCTGCTATTAAGCGGAAGGCGGTCCTCACATTCCGTTACAATGGAAAACAGCGCACGGTCGAACCTCAGACTTATGGACTCAGCACCGCCGGTCGCGAAGTTCTTCGCGCCTGCGAACGTTCAGTCGCCAAGAGCTCAAAGCCCTCGGGAATGGCTAAGCTATTCGATGTGGCGAAAACTTCGGAACTTCAGGAGACCGGATTGAGGTTTCCCCAGGCACTACCGGCCCATAATCCGGATGACAGCGCGATGACGGAGATTTTCGCAACCTTGCCGCGGCAAAGGCGCTTTAGCCGTCCGGACGTCATGGCCGCCTGCAACGTCACCTTCAGGATGGGCAACGAACTTTGGGGCGGCTCCATCCCCGAAGGCGGTGCCGAGATATTCTCTGAGGCATAGCCAAGCATGCTGAACGAGCTCGACATCGTTCGCGATGTTTCAGAACGGCTCGACCGCGCCGGCATCTCCTACATGCTCACCGGCTCGATGGCGATGAACTACTACGCCCAGCCCCGGATGACGCGCGACATTGATTTTGTCATCGAGCTCGCGCGTGAGAATGCAGAGCGGGTGGTCGATTTGTTTCGACCTGACTATTACGTGTCCGGAGAAGCGGTCCGCGATTCAATTGAGACAAACTCGATCTTCAATCTCATTCACGAAGAGAGTGTCATCAAAGTCGATTGCGTCGTGCGGAAAGACACTCCCTATCGCAAGGCAGAATTCGCGCGCCGGTGCCAAATCGAGATTGACGATTTCTTCACTTGGATCGCGACAAAAGAGGACCTGATCATTTCAAAACTGGATTGGGCGAAGGAATCCCATTCCGAGATGCAAATGCGGGACGTGAAAAACCTCCTCGCCTCCGGCTGCGACCAAGACTACATCGAGAAGTGGACCACGGAACTCGGCCTGTCCAAACTCTGGGAGAAGGCGGGAAGATGAACGACACATCGCCGGAGATCGCTGCAAAGGTGCGGGAAAAACTGATGGCATTACCAAATGCCACTCGCTTCATCATGGGGGCGGGAATGTTTGATGCCGCACGGACGATGATTATTGCTTCGCTCCCAAAAGATCTCACCGCGAAAGAATGGAAAAGGCTCCTTTTCGAACGCGTCTACGGCGAACCACTTCCTTTCTAACCTACGAAGCTCCCGGTTGATACCAAAGAGGTCGCCCGAGCCGCAATTAATCAATGAAGCTGATTTACGTGAATGTTGGCTTGCCAAGGGAGGTCAACGTGGGCGGCAAAACGGTGCGGACATCGATTTGGAAGGACCCGGTACAAGGTCGCGTGCATGTCTCGACGCTGAATCTGGATGGAGATCAGCAATCCGACCTCTCCGTGCACGGAGGAGTCGACAAAGCGGTCTACCTTTACCCGATCGAGCACTACTCCTATTGGGCTGCCCAGTTACCCGAGGTCGAGCTGCCATGGGGCGCGTTCGGCGAGAACTTCTCTGCGGAAGGCATTCTGGAGGATCAGATAAGAATCGGGGATCGCGTCCGGGTTGGCTCAGCCGAGTTCATGATCACGCAGCCGCGGATGCCGTGCTACAAACTTGGGATTCGATTCAATCGTCGCGACATCGTGAAACGTTTTCTGGAAAGCAAACGCACCGGGTTCTACCTCGCGGTGCTTCGCGAAGGGGAGGTGGAGGAGGGTGATGAAATCGAGTTCATGGAAAAACAGGAAACCGGCGTGACCGTCACAGATATTGTGAGCCTTTACTCGACGGACGCTCATAACCAGGAGCTGCTCCGACGCGCCGTCGAACTCCCGGCGCTGCCGCAGAGCTGGAAAGACTATTTCCGAAAACGTCTCCGGGATGCCGATTCCTGAGTCTAGACACGACGCAGGTTTGCGCGGTCGCAGTTCTCCAGCTGCCGGGCGTTCTCACCCGCTTTGTCCAAGCCGCGAGATCCGGCTCCGGACCGCGCCAGCGCAACGTCTTGACTTTCTTAAAGAGCGGTGATGCGTCAACCGATGCGTCGGATCTGCATCCCGACAACACAGACATCATCCGCGAAGGTCCCGCTTCGAGAAGACCCACGGATATCGCTCACTACCCGCTCGAAAAACTCCTCCGGAACCAGGGCGGCGTGACGACTGACAGTCGCCCGGAGCTGCTCTTCATTGAAGAACCTGCCGGTCGCATCCTCTACCTCGTAGAGTCCGTCGGTGAAAAGCATCACGCGGTCGCCCTCTGCCATTGGCCGAGCCGCCGTCGCGTAGATCGCAGAAGGAAAAATTCCCATGAGCGGTCCCCGCGATTGCTCGTCGTCGAGCTTTTCGGCGCCGTCGCGCGCCAAGTGCAACGCGCACGGGTGCCCGGCGTTGGAAAAACGCAGTTCCGCCCGCTCCACATCGGCGACAACATAAAAGCAGGTCGCGAACATGGTCGTGCCGGCTTGCTGCAGGATGACGGCGAGTGCGCGGTTGATGTGCGTGAGCAACACTCCTGGGTCAGCCGCGAATCTCACATGCTCTTCGATCAGCCCGCGGATCAGCCCGGTGATCAGCGCAGAACGCACCCCGTGCCCCATGACGTCGCAGATCAAAACGCCGGTCGCTTTTTCGCTGACTGGAAACACGCTAAAGAAGTCGCCGCTCACGTCGCCGGTGGGAAAGTAGAGGCTGAGAAAACCGAGAGCGCTCTCCTGCGGCGACGCGCCAACCGGGATGGCGGGAAACACCTTCGGCAACAAGGCGAACTGCAGCTCGCGCGCCATCTGCAGCTCCTCCGCCATTTGGCGGTTCTTTTCCTGCAGCTCGCGCGTCCGCTCCGCCACCCGGTTCTCCAGTTGCGCGTTGACCGCGAGCAATTCTGCCTGCGCGCGTTGCCGCTCGATCGCGATCCGGGCAAGGTGCGTCGCGACCTTGGTCAGTCGCATCTCTTCCGCGTGCGGGCCGCGTGATTCCTGACGATACATGGCAAAGGAGCCGAGCACCCCTCCCTGCATCGAGAGAATCGGCGTCGACCAGCAGGCGCGCAGCCCGGAGATTTTCGCGAGCTCGTGGTAGTCCGCCCAGAGCGGATCGGTCAGCACGTCGGTCACGACCACCGGCTGGCGCGTGAACATCGCTGTGCCGCACGAACCCGCCCGCGGCCCAATCGGAGCGCCGTCGACTGCCTTGACGTAGACTTCGGGGAGATTTGGCGCCGCGCCGTGCTGGACATGGATGCCATCGCGACCCAGAAGCAGGACGGAACAACGCAGTCCTTCGGCCTGACCTTCCATCAGCAGGACAAGGCTCGTGAGAATCTCGCTCAGCGGCGCGTCCTCCGCGATCAGCTCCAGGATGCGAGTTTGCCCCGCTCGAAAAAATTCCTCTTCTTTCGCTTCGGTGATATCCCGGCAGACGATGACACCGCCTGCCACTTCACCGTTGGCCGCGCGCAACGGCCAGCCATTGATCCGCGCCCAAAGCCCCCTCGGAGCCTGCGCTTGCCTGACGAACATTTCGACACCCTTTGTCTCCTCGCCTCGAATCGCCCGCGCCAGGGGGGTTTGATCGCTCGGGAAAAGCGTCACCTTGTCCGGCAGGTATAAATCCTTTCGACCCGACCAGTCCGCCAAAGTGATGTCGGTCGCGCCTTCGCCGAACATGCGCTGCGCGGCCGGGTTGAAGATCAAGAATCCATCCTCCCGGCCCGCCACAATCACGGCGTCACCGATGTTGGACAAGATCGACTCAAGAATACCGCCGTGCGGGAGCCGGTGGGATAGACTGGTCGAAGACCAGCCCGGAGGGTTCGGATGCTGGGCAGCAGCCGAATCAATTTCGTCGGCCTGCGCAAGGTCACCGGTACTGTGATGGCCGTTCATGAACCCCCAGCTTGTCTCAGATTGCCGGCACCCTGACAATCCGCGAATGATTTGTTCCGCAGGGAGGTGCGGAATAACCAGCTTCAGCAGTAGTTTGCGAGCGGCCGCCGCCAAGCCTTGCAGCATTTCCGCTTTCAGAGTTTCACCTTCCGAAGCATGTTCCTGCCATGAGCTGGATGAACGAAATCGGGAACGTGCTGCAGAACTACACGCAGGGGAGCCAGCCCGCGGCGGGCGAGGAGGTCGAGCAACACTTCGGCCAAGTCGCGCAGGCGGCGCCGCAGTCCGCGGTGGCCGACGGATTATCCGCCATGTTCCGCTCCCAACAGACGCCACCCTTTGCGCAGATGATTGGCCAGCTCTTCGGTAATTCTAGCCCGAGCCAGCGTGCCAGCCTCCTCAACACCCTGCTCTCCAGCGGCGCCGCCTCCGGAATCCTCTCGCAGCTCACTCAAGCCACGGGAATTTCCCTTCCTGCCGGAACAGGCGCCGCCTCGGCCCAGATTACGCCTGAGACCGCCGCCCAAATCCCACCCGAAGCGGTGCAACAAGCGGCCGCCCATGCCGAAGCGCACGATCCCACGATTATCGATCGCGTGAGCGAGATCTATGCGCAGCACCCCGCTCTTGTGAAAACGTTAGGCGCGGCGGCCCTTACGATGGCGCTGTCTCATCTCGCGAACCGGCGACACTGACCCACGGCGACTTTTTCTGCCGGCCGATCCAGAAGATTGCTGCGGTCCCCGCGCCTCGCATATGAACAAGAGCGGACGCCATCTTGATAAACCGGAGCCGCGGTGGCAGGCGGTCCTCGCCTTCGCGGCGGTGGGCGCAATCTATCTCGCGCTGCCACGCTCCCTCATCGTCGGGCCGACCTGGCTGTTGCCCACACTGATCGGCCTCCTCCTTGTCCCGACCGTCGTCAGTCATCGCTTCGGGAAGCTTCCTCTCAACCGGGTCCTGGGCTTTGCCACCAGCTCGCTTATCACCCTTGCCTTGGTCTGCTCGGTCATCCTCCTCGTCCATGGCTTGCCGTCTCACAAGGAATCGCCCCTCCAGCTCCTTTTCTCCGGTGCGCTCCTTTGGCTGACCAATGTCATCGTCTTTGCCCTTTGGTATTGGCGGATCGATGGCGGCGGGCCGACCAAACGCCAGGAGCACTACGAGTTTGGAAGCGACAGCTTCCTTTTCCCGCAAATGCAGATTCCAAAGGAGGAGCGAAGCGAATTCGCCTGTGCGCGCTGGCGACCGCACTTTGTCGACTACCTCTTCGTCGCTTTCACCCAGAGCTCCACCTTCGGTCCGACCGACGCACCTCTCCTCGCCCGCTGGGCGAAAGTGCTGGCCATGATCCAGGCCTTCATCTCCCTTGCCATCGTCGTCCTCCTCGTCTCCCGCGCGGTCGGCGCCTTGTAACGAACGGAAACGGCTTTTTACCGCGCTTGAGATGGAGCCTGGAATCGGCTCGCTTCTGAAATTGCTATTCGTGATACCCGCGTATCCGTGGTCAAAATCCCGCAACTTGCCGGCCGTGTGCGGCAACGTACCGAGTCGTGGCGAGGGTTCCGAAATCCAGCAAAACGTCTCGCCGCTTTTGCGACGGAGTATGTAGATTTCGTCCGCCAGTTGAATTGAATCATGGAGGCGAAGCGAAGAACGAATGGTGACAAGCAGATTTCCGACTTCGTGGCCCGCGCCGAACGAGGATTCCGGCGTGTCGTTCGGAAGCTGCGAGCCCAGTCGGCGCTCGGGTTGTAATTTGAGATTTATCGGGCGGCACGAACCCTCGAGACATCGAATATCTCGAAAGCGTTCGTGGTCCCGCCCCCTTCAGCGATAAAAGCATACTTGCGCGAGACGCAGATGTCGTCCGGCTGCCCGCTGTGAGCGAGCGGGCTTTGGGCTACTAGCAAAGGAGCGGCCGGGTTCGAGACATCGAATATCTCGAATGCGTTGGCTGTTCCCGCGCCCTCCACTACGTAGGCGAAGCCGTCTCTGACCCAGATGGCGTCGCCGCCACCCGTGTCGATGCTGCCGGCGTTCGCAAGGTCGGCTTGGCCTACCAAAAACGGGGCCGACGGGTTTGACACATCAAAGATTTGAAAGGCGTTAGTCGCTCCCCCGCCTTCAACGATATAAGCGTAGTTGCCTGAAACGAAGATGCCATCGTCCGGGACTCCATAATTGAGGTTGGTCGCGCTCTTGAGGATCGGCGCCGCCGGGTTCGACACGTCGAAGATGTCGAAGCCCTGGCTTCCAGCTCCGCCGATCGCGATGTAGGCGTAGTTACCCTGCACGTAAATAGACGCCTGATCGAAGGCGGTGAGACTACTCTGGCTTACGCGAACCGGAGCGGCCGGGTTCGATATGTCGAAGATCTCAAAGCTATTGGTGTAACTACCTCCCTCGACAATGTAGGCGTACTTGCTCTGGATGAAGAGGCGGTCGCCGGCGTTGTTCGCCAGGCTGGCCTGTCCGACGAGCACCGGTGCCACTGGGTTAGTGACGTTAAACACCTGGAGGGCATTGACCAAGCCCCCTCCCTCAACGATAAAAGCAAAGCCGCGTGTAACCCATATGTCATCACTCGACACTCCGTTGGCCCCGTTTGCCAGGTTGGTCTGGCTGATCAGGACAGGAGCTTTAGGGTTGGATACATCAAATATCTGGAAGGCATTGGTCGTGCCGCTCCCCTCAGCGACGAACGCATAACCGTCGCGGGTGACAAAGATACCGTCGCCTCCGCCGCCACTAACTTTGCCCTGCGCCAGGTCAGTCTGGCTGACGCGCCGCACGAGATTAGACATCACGGCGGCGCTGGTGGTCATCGCGCTAGAAGCGAAGAGGGCTAACGAGATGCCGAAGAGTGAAACAAGAATATTCCTTTTCATGCGATTTTATCGTTTCGACGATTAGTATGCACCGGAAAGCATATTTGCGCACGTAGCCAGAAGGAAAAAGAGGGAACGCCGGAGGCGTCTGGTACAGCTTCCTTTTCCCGCAAATGCAGATTCCAAAGGAGGAGCGAAGCGAATTCGCCTGTGCGCGCTGGCGACCGCACTTTGTCGACTACCTCTTCGTCGCCTTCACCCAGAGCTCCACCTTCGGTCCGACCGACGCACCTCTCCTCGCCCGCTGGGCGAAAGTGCTGGCCATGATCCAGGCCTTCATCTCCCTTGCCATCGTCGTCCTCCTCGTCTCCCGCGCGATGGGCGCCTTGTAACCAGCATCAATTTCAGCGCACAGGCCGCCGGCTACTGCTACTGACCGGGAGCGCCGCGGACTCCGAGAGAGGGCGGATGTGGTTTTCTCCGGGTAGCATACGCGACTCGCGTGCTGGTTTCGGCGACTCGCCGCCGTAACGGATGCGCAGCAAAGGCCGGGCTTTCCAACGAACTTTGCAGCACGGATGGTGCTGCCTTCAGGTGAGCTTCGCGGGCGGACGGAGCTCATCAAAATCACAGAAGGTGTCAGAAATATGCAGCCGAAATGTGGACGGGACTTCCAGGCAATGCAGGAAAAAGAGGAAAGAATACCGCCGTGCGGGAGCCGGTGGGATAGACTGGTCGAAGACGAGCCCGGAGGGTTCGGATGCTGGGCAGCAGCCGAATCAATTCGTCGGTCTGCGCAAGGTCACCTGCAGTGTGATGCCCGTTCATGAACCCCCCTTGTCCCAAATTGCCGGCACCCTGACAATCCGCGAGTGATCTATTCCGCTTGGAGGGAGAGAGAGACTGGCGATTCGAGCCGCCGGGTACGGCGCGATCTACGAAATCACTGACGTCATTCGAGTTGTGCGGGTCCAGCGAATCGGTCATCGTCGCGATCTTTACCGATGATCTATCCAATTTTTACTGCCGCAGGAACGGAGCGGATGGGAATGGAGCCGGCCGGGATGAGGCGACATAGAGTGATCGTAGAACAGCCCGCCAGGGCGGAGACGCTGGCCAGCGACTTCGTCAAACGCTTCCGCAGGAAGATGCGAAGACCGCGCACTTCTGCTCGATGTGTGGA
>DATBDG010000020.1:0-4571 GCA_036270055.1 Chthoniobacterales bacterium | reverse complement strand
CGACCGAGGTCGGCTCGTTCAAGGCATAGTGGAGACATTCCACCGCCGTCACGGTCTTCGATTTCAAAATGATGCCGTTGCCTAACGACTTCATCCCGAGGACGCCGATTCCCTCCCGCACCAGCTCGGGCACGACGAGCCGGGCGAAGCTGCGGTAATGCGCGTCCATCACGTTGATCGGCATCTGCACGGTGTCGAAGCGGAAGTTCTGCTCGCGCGCCACCGCCAGCATATGGAGATGGACCTGCGGATCCTTGTGCCCGGTGAACCCAATGAAGCGCAGCTTGCCCGCGGCGCGCGCTTCGAGCAAGGCGGTGTTGGCGCCCTCGGGATCGAAGACCCGATGCGCGTCATCGAAGCGAATGACCTCGTGATGCTGGACGAGGTCGAGGCAATCGACCTCGAGCCGCTGGAGCGATTCCTCGATCTGGCGCGCGGCTTCCTTTTTCGTCCGCCCGTCGATTTTCGTCATGAGGAAGACTTTCTCCCGATAACCGTCGCGGAGCGCTTTGCCCATCCGTCTCTCGCTTTCGCCATCGTTATAATCCCAGGAGTTATCCATGAAATTGATTCCGCGATCGACCGCGGTGCGGACGATGCGGGTGGCAAGTCTCTCTTCCACCTGCGGCAGGGAGAGATGCCATCCCCCCACCCCAATGCATGAGACGCGCTCGCCGGTCCGGCCCAGATCGCGATAGGGAATTTCAGATATCGAGCTCATGTGAAGGAAACGTTTGGGCCGGGGCGGCTGGCCGGTAGAAAAGCGCCCGCGGGCAACGGCGGGGAACTTGCCCGGATCGATTTCTCCCCGGCCCGGTCTCCCGCCCCGATCGTCGTTTTGCGCACAAGGACGAGCCGACGGCGCGACGGCGTCCACGCGGGCCGCCTCGCGTTCAAGCCGACATCCTGGACCTTGTCGACCGCGGCCCGGCACCGCGAAGTCAACCTCTCCAGCTACACGACTGCTGTCTCGGTCTCCTCGATCACTTCAGGCGGCTTCGGTTTCCCGAAAAGAACGGCGAGGAGCACGCCGGCCACGACTAACGAAATGCCGAGCACGGTCTGCGCGCTGTAGTGTTCGCCGAAGATCGTGACGCCGAAGATGAGGGCGTAGACGAGGCCGATGTAGTTCAGGACCGCGACTTTCGCGATTCGTTCGGACTGGAGCGATTTCGTCAGGCAGATCTGGCCGATCTGGGTGAGGACGCCACACATGAGGAGGCAAAACCATTCCCACGGCACCGGCGTTCTCCAGCTGAAGAAGATGAAGACGAGCCCGGCCGCGATCCCGACGAGCTGGAAATGAAGCACGACGACGATCGGCTCTTCGCGCTCGCGGAGCCGGCGCACCAGATTGTAGGCCATGCCCGAGCAGATGGCCGAGGCGATGCCAATGAGCAGGTAAAGCATGGAGACCCGCGCATCGAAGCCCTTGATCACGAACACGCCCGCGAAAGCGATCGCGTAGAAGAGCCATTGCCGCGCCGGCACCATCTCGTGCAAAACAAAGACGCCGATGAGCGCGGTGAAGATCGGTGACAAATATTGGATCGTGACCGCGGTCGCGAGATGCATGTGTTGCAGGGTGACGAAGAAGGCGAAGAGGGCGAGCGTGCCGAACGTGCCGCGGGCAATCAGAAGGATGTGATTGTTGCCTTTCCAATCGAGCCGCCGCCGCGCGACCTCGATCCCGCAGATCAGGCCCGAGATGAGGCAGCGGAAGAAGACGATCTCCATCGCCGGGATGCGATCGAGCTGCTTCACGAAGACGTTCATCGTCGCAAATGCAAGGGTCGCGAGGAGCATGTTCCCCACTCCGCCGCTGAGCCGGCGCGCAGCGCGCGGAGAGGTCCCAGCCGGTTGATGCATGCGGGAAGCTCTACGCTGGTGGTGATTGAAAACAAGATCGTGCTCGTTCCGCCCCAGTCAGGGAGCTCAAACTTCGGCGGCGGCTTGCCTCGTTCCGAACAAATTTCGGACTTTCCAATTTTCACTTCTCGCCTCCTACTTTCGTCGTGCGCTGGGTCGTCTTTCTTCGAGCGGTCAACGTCGGCGGGGCGAATCGCTGCCGGCCGGCAGAAATTGCGAAGCAGTTGGCGGAATTCGGCGTCGTTAACATCGGCGCCGTCGGCACGTTCGTGGTGCGCGAAAATGTGAGCGAATCGGCGCTGCGCGCGGCGATCGCTCGGCGGTTGCCGTTCCGATGCGAGATCATGATTTGTCCCGCGCGCGACCTCGTGAAGCTGACCGCGACGGATCCGTTCCCGCCAGAACCTTCAGGCCCGGACATCGTCCGATTCGTGAGCGTTGCCGCCAGACGACTCAGGCCGCCGCCTCCTTTGCCACTCACTCTTCCCTCGGAAGATGACTGGCTCCTGAAGATCATCGCGATCCAAGGCCGCTTCGTCCTCGGCCTCTATCGCCGGCAGATGAAGGCGATCAGCTACCTCGGCAGGATCGAAAAACAGCTTGGAGTAGCGCTCACCACTCGCAATTGGAGCACGATCGCGAAAGTTGCCGCCATTCTTTCCTAGCCCTGCGTTTCGGCAGTGCAGCTTTCAGCTTTTCGCTTTCAGTTTTTCTTTCCGTATTGCTCGTCGCTGACGTGCTCCATCCATTCGACCACCTTGCCCTCGAGCGCTTCCTGAATGGCGATATGCGACATGGCCGTGGTCGGCGCCGCACCGTGCCAATGCTTCTCGTTAGGCGGAAACCAGACCACATCGCCGGGACGAACCTCTTCGACCGCGCCGCCCTCGCACTGCACTCGACCCGCGCCTGCCGTAATGATCAGCGTCTGGCCCAGCGGATGCGTGTGCCACGCGGTCCGCGCCCCCGGCTCAAACGTGACGCTCGCGCCACGCGTCCTGGCCGGAGCGGGCGCCTCGAAGAGCGGATCGATCCGCACCGTGCCGGTGAACCAGTTGGCCGGCCCCTTGCCTGATGGTTGTGAACCACATCTCTTGATCTCCACTTCCTGACCTCCTCCCTCTTTCTTCATCTTCCTGACGTCTGCACTCGACTGCTTCTGTCGATCTCCCTCCGCTCACCGAAATCTTCTGTCCCTCCGAGGTCCCGCGACATGCTCCGCATTGCAACCGTCGCGCGATCAGGCAGGCTGCCGCCGGGTTCTGGCTGCCGGGGGCGCGGCCGCCGCCGCCTTCCTGATCGCCGCCAGCAGGTCCTCCGCCGGCCTTCCCTTCACGAAGTGTTCGAGAAATCCCGCCGCCTCGCTCCGAGCGATATGTTCCGGCTCATCAAAAGCCGAGAACGCAATTGCCCGCACCGGGCCTTTTTCGCTCAATCGCGCCAGCAGATCCCAGCCGGTCCCGTCGGGCAGGTTTAGATCGCAGAGCAACAAATCGAATTCGATTCTTCCGGCTAACTCCAGCGCCGAGGCCACGTCCGTTGCTACCTGCACCTCAAAGCCGGCACCGCCGAGGAAGCCCTTTAGTGCCCGTGCCGTGGCGGGATGATCTTCCACTACAAAGAGACGAAGCGTACGCGGTCTCATCAACGGGCTGACTTTAGCCTCACCGTCAGAATCCCACCATGCGGGTGCCGCGGCTCGGCCGTGATCTCTCCGCCGTGTGCCTCGATGACCACTCGCGCCACATGGCGGCTGACACCGATCCCGCCCATTCCGAAAGGCGCAGCCCGACGCCCTTCTTCAAATGGTTGAAAAAGTTTGCGCAAAGCTTCTTCGTCCAGCGCCGCGCCGGAATCGGCCACGGCGATCTCAACATACTCCGCCGCATTTCGGCTCGTGACCCCGATTTCCCCTCCGGGCGGCGTGACCTGGATCGCGTTCCGAAGCAGGCTCATAAAAACTCGATTCAGCCGGCGTTTGTCGCCTCTCACCTGGAACTCCGAGGCTGATAACTGCACAATCGGAGTGATCCGCTTGGAGGCGAAATCGGGAACACAAGCGTCCCAGGCGTGTCCCAGGCAGGAATGGAGATTCACCATCTGCAGGTTCAAGCGCAACGTCGTGCTGGTGAGGCGGGCGGCCTCCAGCAGGTCGTCGATCAAGGCCGCTTCGATTTGCGCGTTATGTTGGACGAGCGCGACAAACTCCCGCAACTCCGTGGAAAGTGATTCGTCGCCCGCCAGGGCGGAGGCGGCGAGCAGGATGGGCGTGAGGGGCGTGCGCAGCTCATGGCCGAGCAGCGAGACGATCTCCGTCTGTGCGCGGCTCGCGGCCGCCGATTTCTCTTGGGCGAGCCGCAGCTCTTCCCGCGCCGCCTCTCGCGGCAGCTGGTCTTCCTCCACAAACTGCGTCACCGAACGAAGGATCATCTCATCGAAAAACTGGTGAACGATCGCCCCGGCCCGGCGCGCCTCGCGCTCGTCGAACTGGGCCTGGCTGTTGGCAAAAAGATCGAACCAGCGCACGGTAAATTCGCGGCGGATGATCGAAATCTCCCGGATCAGATCGTCGAGTTGGTAGCCCTGTTGCCAACGACTGTGAGCATGAGCAGTCGCCGCAGCCTCCGCGCCGGGCGCAGGCTGCGCTTCCACCGAGCGGCGTAGCGCTTTCGCGAGTTCCCGGCAGAGGGTCGGAAAATGAT
>DATBDG010000019.1:0-15728 GCA_036270055.1 Chthoniobacterales bacterium | reverse complement strand
TCTCAAAGTGCGCCGCGGAATGATGGCCTCGCTCTCCGGCAATCTCGCCACGATGGGGCCGGGCGTCCCCTACTCCGTCGCGGCCAAGTTCGCCTGGCCCGATCGGCCGGTGATCGCACTCGTCGGTGACGGCGCCATGCTCATGAACGGCATCAACTGCCTCATCACGATCGCCAATTACTGGAAAGAATGGAGCGACCCGCGCCTCATCGTCATGGTCCTGGCCAATCGCGACCTCAACCAGGTGACGTGGGAACAGCGCATCATGGCAGGCGATCCGAAATACGAGGCCTCCCAAACCGTCCCGAAATTCGCTTTCGCCAACTATGCCGAAATGCTCGGTCTGCGCGGGATTCATGTCGAGGATCCGGAGGACGTCGGGCCGGCCTGGGACCGGGCGCTGGCCTCCGATCGGCCGGTCGTTTACGAAGCCGTCACCGATCCGGAAGTGCCGACCCTGCCGCCACACATCACGTTCAAACAAGCCAGGAACTTCACCGCATCGATGCTGAAAGGCGATTCGGATGCGCCGGCCATGATCCGCGGCGCCTTCAAAGACGCGATCGAAAGCTTCATCCCGCACAAGGAATAGTGAGCGCGGTCGACAGATGCCGGGGAGCGCGGGCGCCCCGCCTGCTGGCGATGGCCTCCTCGCCATCGCGAACTTTCTCTTCCTGCGTCATGTCCCGCGTGGCGTGTGACACAGCGGACGGGGCCGCCGCCCTCTCCAGACGATGAACTCCACGCCCATCGAAAAGGTCGAAGTCTGGGCTTTCCAAGTCCCGACCGATCAGCCGGAATCGGACGGCACCTACGAATGGGACAGCACCACGATCGTGATCGTGGAAGCCGAGGCGGGAGATCAATCCCAAAAACATTTGGGGTTAGGCTATTCTTATGCGGATAAAGCGACCGCGACACTGATCGAGTCGAAACTGAAAGATGTCGTCCTCGGCCGCGACGCGCTCTCGCCTAACGGCGCTTTTGTCGCCATGACGGAGGCGATGCGCAACCTCGGCCGCCCCGGCATCTGCTCGATGGCGATCTCGGCCGTCGATACTTCGCTCTGGGATCTGAAGGCGCGCCTCCTTGGTCTGCCACTCGTCAGGCTCTTCGGCCAGATGCGCGAGGCGATGCCGATTTACGGGAGCGGCGGATTCACCTCCTACAGCAACAAAAAATTGCAGGAACAACTCGGCCGCTGGGTCGAGCAGGGCATTCCGCGGGTGAAAATGAAAATCGGTCGCGATGCCGCCGCCGATCCGAAACGGGTCGCGGCCGCGCGCGCGGCGATCGGCGACGAAGCGCAACTCTTCGTCGATGCCAATGGAGCGTATTCGCGCAAGCAGGCCCTCGAGTTGGCCTATGCTTTTTCCGAGCTCGATGTCAGTTGGTTCGAAGAGCCGGTTTCCTCCGATGACCTCGCTGGTCTCCGCCTGATGCGCGACGAGGGCCCGCCCGGGATGGAGATCGCGGCCGGGGAATACGGATACGACATCGGCTACTTCGAGCGCATGCTTGCCACCGGGGCGGTCGATGTCCTGCAGGCCGACGCGACCCGCTGCGGCGGTTACACCGGATTTTTCCAGGCGGCCACCCTCTGCGAGGCGCATCATCTTCCGCTCTCGGCCCATTGCGCGCCGGCTCTGCATCTCCACGCGGGCTGCGCCGCCGGCCCTTTCCGCCACGCCGAGTATTTCCACGATCACGTGCGAATCGAGCACATGCTCTTCGATGGGATTCCCCAGCCTCACGACGGCACGCTTCGGCCCGATCTCTCCCGCCCCGGCAACGGCCTCGAGCTAAAGCGCAAGGAGGCGCAGAAATTCGCAATATGACATCGCGGCAAGGGCTCATTCCCCTAACGAATTTATGACAAAAGTATTGGAACAAAACGTGAGCGATCCGCCGCCGGGCGCGGCGCATCCGTCCGAGACCCAGCGCGCGACGCTCGCGGAAAAATTGAAATCTCAAATCAGCGGTGAAATCCGCTTCGACGATGGCAGCCGCGCCCTGTACGCGACCGACGGCTCAAATTACCGCCACCCGCCGATCGGCGTCGTCATCCCGCGCAGCATTTCCGATGTCGTGAAAACCGTCGCGGTCGCGCGCGAGTACGGCGCGCCCATCACAGGGCGCGGCTGCGGGACGAGCCTCGCCGGCCAGTGTTGCAACACGTCGATCATCATCGACATGTCGAAATTCCTCAATCGCGTCCTCGAGATCGACGTCGAGCGCAAGCTCGCTCGCGTCCAGCCGGGCACGATCCTCGACGATCTCCGCCATGCGGCGGAGAAGCACCAACTCACCTTCGGGCCCGACCCGGCAACGCACAATCATTGCACGTTAGGCGGAATGCTCGGCAACAACTCCTGCGGGATTCATTCCGTGATGGCCGCCTGGCACGGCACCGGCGCGCGCACCTCCGATAACACCCATGAGCTGGAAATCCTGACCTATGACGGCGAACGGATGCAGGTCGGCCCGACGAGCGAGGAGGAGCTGGAGGCGATCGTCAGGCAGGGCGGCCGCCGCGGCGAAATCTATCGCCGGCTACGCGACCTGCGCGACAAATACGCGGATCTGATTCGCGAAAAGTTTCCCGATATCCCGCGCCGCGTCTCCGGTTACAACCTCCCCGAACTGCTGCCCGAAAAAGGCTTCAACGTCGCGCGCGCGCTCGTCGGGAGCGAGAGCACCTGCGTCACGATTCTCGAAGCAACGCTTCACCTTATCGACAACCCGAAAGCGCGCAGCCTGCTCGTCCTCGGTTATCCGGACGTTTACAGCGCCGGCGATCACGCGCCCGAGATCATGGAGCACAGGCCGATCGGCCTCGAAGGGATCGATCATCGCCTCATCGGTTATATGAAGAAGACGGGGCTTCATCCCGACGACATTCAGCTCCTGCCTGACGGGAAAGGTTTTCTCCTTGTGGAGTTCGGCGGCGATTCAAAGGAGGACGCCGATAACCAGGCGCGCGAGGTGATGGAGGCGCTGAAGAAAAACGGCGATGCGCCGAACATGAAGCTCTTCGACGATCGGGCCGAAGAATCGAAAGTTTGGGAAGTGCGCGAATCGGGCCTCGGCGCGACCGCGTTCGTGCCCAACCTGAAGGACACCTGGCCGGGCTGGGAAGATTCCGCCGTTCCGCCGGACAAGGTCGGTCCGTATCTGCGCGACCTGCGCAAACTTTTCCACAAGTATGACTACGACGCCTCGCTTTACGGCCACTTCGGGCAGGGCTGCATCCATTGCCGGATCCCGTTCGACCTTTACACCGCGAAAGGGGTCGAGACCTATCGGTCCTTTGTCGAGGAAGCGTCCGATCTTGTCCTGAGTTACGGCGGCTCGCTCTCGGGCGAGCATGGCGATGGACAGTCTCGTGGCGAGTTACTTCCCAAGATGTATGGCCCGGAAATCATGCAGGCTTTTCACGAGTTCAAATCCATCTGGGACCCGGAGTGGAAGATGAATCCAGGCAAAGTCATCGAGGCTTATCCGATCACGGCGAATCTTCGTCTCGGGAGCGATTACAATCCGCGGGAGCCGGAGACCTACTTCGCCTATCCGCACGATCATGGAAGCTTTGCCCGGGCCGCGCTTCGTTGCGTCGGGGTCGGGAAATGCCGGCGACTCGAAGGCGGCACGATGTGCCCGAGTTTCATGGTCACGCGGGAGGAGAAGGATACGACCCGTGGCCGCGCCCATTTGCTTTTTGAGATGCTGCGCGGTGAAGTGATCGGGAAGAACGGCTGGAAAGAAGAGAGCGTGAAGGAAGCGCTCGATCTCTGTCTCGCCTGCAAAGGTTGCAAGCACGATTGCCCGGTGAGTGTCGACATGGCGACTTACAAGGCCGAGTTCCTCGCCCATTATTACAAAGGCCGCCTCCGTCCGATCTACGCCTACGCTTTTGGGTTGATCCACGTCTGGGCGCGCCTCGCGCAGGTTGCGCCGTCGTTAGTCAACTTCATCAATCGCGCGCCCTTCCTCAGCAACATCGTAAAAGCCGTCATCCGGGTCGCGCAGGAGCGGACGATGCCGGCTTTCGCGCCGGAATCTTTCAAAAGCTGGTTCGTCCGGCGCACACCGCGAAATCGGGGCAAGACGCGGGTCATGCTCTGGCCCGACACCTTCAATAATTACTTCCATCCGGCAGTCGCGAAGGCGGCGGTCGAGGTGCTGGAAGACGCTGGCTTCCAGGTCGTGCTCCCGCAGCGGGATCTCTGCTGTGGGCGACCGCTCTACGATTACGGAATGCTCGACACCGCCAAACGCTGGCTGCTACAAATCCTCCACTCGTTAGCCGACGAAATCGAGGCCGGGACCCCGCTCGTCGGCCTCGAGCCGAGCTGCACGGCCGTTTTCCGGGATGAAGTTTTCGAGATGTTTCCGCATCACGAAAACGCGCGGCGTCTGCGCAAGCAGACCTTCACCCTGGCGGAATTTCTCGAGAAACACGCGCCGGATTACCGGGTCCCGAAGCTCCATCGCAAGGCGCTCGTGCACGGCCATTGCCATCACAAAGCCGTCATGCATCTCGATTGCGAAAAGAAGCTGCTCGAACGGATGGAGCTCGATTACGAAGTGCCCGATTCGGGTTGTTGCGGAATGGCGGGCGCCTTTGGCTTCGAGGCGGACAAATACGATGTCTCAATCGCGGTCGGCGAACGCGTTCTCCTGCCGGCGGTGCGGAAGGCGGCGAAGGACACGCTCATTATCGCGAACGGATTCAGTTGCCGCACCCAGGTGCAGGAAACGACCAGCCGCCATGCGCTGCACATTGCGCAGGTCTTGAAAATGGGGCTCGACCACGGCCCGCGCGGCCCGGCCGGGAATCTGCCCGAGCAACGCTACATCCAGCCCGAACCGCCGATTCCATCGAAAGGAATGACGCTCGCCTTGCTCGCAGCCGGCGCGCTGCTGACGGGAGCCCTGGCTGGCTGGCTGGGCGGCGGGTCGCGTCGCCGCTAAGGTCGCCGGCCTGCCAAATGGAACGGTTCCGACTCGCTCAGTCACCTCGTCATGGCGCGCCAGAGGTTCTGGATTAGCTTCTCCCACACTTTATGAAACTCATTTTGACTTTGCTGATCGCCGTCATGATTGCGATCGGCGGAATGCTTATCCTTGCCCATCACGACACCGTCGAGCGCGCCGATGCTACTTACAAAAAGCTTGCGCCCATCAGCGCCAGCTTCAGCCGCTTCCGCGGGGACAAACAGCATCTCGTCTCGATCTACTGGCGTCTGCACTTCGCGGGTAAACGGCCGAAGATGCCGGAGAACTACGCCTTCTGGTCGCTCCGGCCATTTCGCCACGTCACCCTGCCTACGAAGTAGGCGGCGATAAAGTCGAGATGCTCCTTTCCTGAGTCCTAAACAATCCACTCGGCGACGCGAAGCTCAGTTCGTTTGAGTATTTTTTCCCAAAAACGCGTTGGCAAACGCGCACCGGTCGTGGACCATGTGCGCGTAAGGAAAAGTCAAATATGCCGCATGTCGTTACCAATAAATGTGTCGCGTGCAAGTTCACCGACTGTGTCGTGGTCTGCCCCGTGGCCTGCTTTTATGAGTTGGAGGCTCAGCTCGTCATTCATCCGGAGGAGTGCATAGATTGCATGGCTTGCGTGGATGAATGCCCGGTCCACGCCATCTACGCCGAGGAAGACGTTCCGCCGGAGTTTCAGGCGGACATCGACCTCAACGCCACCGAGGCCAGAAAGGTGCAGGAGGCGGGCCAGGGGGCGATCGAGACGAAAAAGGATCCCTTGCCGACCGCCGCGCAAAGAAAAGCGGAATTGGGTTACTGAGCCCGCCGGGCGGTGCCAGCGAGCGCGGCGCAGCTCTGTGGCGGGTGGCGGCGAGGTGGAAACGAGGGTAGAGATGCGTCAGGCAAAACGACCATGGCTTACGCCTCCTTTTCTCAGTTTATCGCGGCGCTCGAGAAGGCCGGCGAACTGAAGCGCATTAGCATTCCGGTCGAGACGGACCTGGTGATCGCGGAATGGGCCGACCGCGAAATGAAATCGCACGGGGGCGGCAAGGCGCTCTTGTTCGAGCAGCCGCTGGTCGAGAGAAAGGTTTCGAAATTTCCGGTCGCGATCAACACCATGGGGTCGGAGAGACGAATGGCGCTGGCGTTACAGGTCGAGAATGTCGGCGATCTGGCGCAGGAGATTTCGCTCATTCTGAAGGCGAAACCGCCGACCGATCTGCGGGAAGGATGGACGCTTTTAAAGCAGGGAATGAATCTGCTTCATGCCCGGCCGAAGCAGGTGAAGAGCGGAGCCTGCCAGGAGGTGGTGCATCGCTTTGATGAATCGATGCACGATTCACGATTCACAATTCACGATCTCCCCATCCTGAAGTGCTGGCCGAAGGATGGCGGGCGCTTTATTACTTTGCCTAACGTGCACACGCGCGATCCCGAGACGGGGGCGCGCAATCTTGGGATGTATCGGATGCAGGTTTACGATGACCTAACGACCGGGATGCATTGGCAGGTGCACAAGGTCGGGGCGCGCCACGGCAAAGTTTACTATGAACGCAATCAGCGGATGCCGGTCGCGGTCACGATCGGGGGTGATCCTGCTTACACTTTCGCGGCCACGGCGCCCCTGCCCGATGGGCTCGATGAAATTCTTTTCGCCGGGTTCGTGCGCAAGAAATCGGTCGAGCTGGTGAAATGCCTGACGAACGATCTCGAGGTGCCGGCGGATGTGGATTTCGTTCTCGAAGGTTATGTGCAACCAGGGGAGATGCGGCCGGAAGGACCGTTTGGCGATCACACCGGATTCTATACCGCGGTCGAGGATTACCCGGTCTTTCGTCTCACCGCCATCACCCATCGGAGTGAAGCGTTTTATCCGAGCACGATTGTGGGCGTGCCGCCGATGGAGGATTTTTATCTCGGCTCGGCCAGCGTGCGGATTTTCCTGCCCGTCTTCAAAATGAATTTCCCCGAGATTGTCGACATGGCGCTGCCGGCCGAAGGGGTCTTTCACAACCTCGTCTTTGTCAGCATCCGCAAACATTATCCGTATCAGGCCTTTAAGGTGATGCACGGGCTCTGGGGACTGGGGCAGATGATGTTCAGCAAATATATCGTCGTGCTGGATGACGACTGTGACGTGCACAACACGAGCGAAGTGCTCTTCCGGATGTGCGCCAACACGGACCCGCAGCGGGATAGCACCATTATCACGAACCCGAGCGACTCACTCGATCATGCGCCCACCGTGCAGAATGTCGGCTCCCACATGGGCCTCGACGCCACCCGCAAACTGCCCGGCGAAGGCTACACCCGCGGCTGGCCCGAGCTGGTGCGGATGGATGAGAAAACGCGCAAACTCGTCGACGAACTACGCTCGTCGTAGTGGCGGTCCGCGACCGCCGACGCCCTCTCGTCAGGCGGGCCCTCTCGGGTGGCGACGCTTTTCGGCGGTCATAGACCGCCGCTGCAGCTTGTTTTCCGCGTCAGGGCTTGCGGAAAATTCCGCCGGTCGAGGGATCGCGCACCATCGCTCCCGGCGGGACACCGCGCACGTCAATGACGTTGTGGTTCCCGTACGGGCTGTAAACGTAGCCGGGTGTGCCGGTGGGTTGCGCATAGGGATAGCCACCGGGAGGCGCGTGATAGTTGTGGGCGTTCTCCGAATCGATCGCAGCCCCAACGAGCGCCCCGGCAAGCAATCCGGCACCGAGGCCGATCGCCGCACCGCGACCGCCTCCCGCACCCGCACCGATGAGCGCTCCACTGGCCCCGCCAATGGCTGCGCCCGTGCCGGTGGCATACCCCGGATAGGTTCCACACGAGGTCAGCCCCATGGACAGAAGGATGGCGGCCGCGACCGCCGGCATAAAATATTTTTTCATCACTCTTTAGAATCGAAGGTTAATCGTCAGACGGATGTTGCAAGCTCGCTATTCAAAGAACCTTCAGCAACTGCCGGGCAGCGTGACCGACCTTGGCCAGTTTGCTCAGTCCGTAATCGCGCGCGAAGACCCGAAACCGGTCCCGCTCCATTTGCCGCAGGAGCGCGCGATAGATCGAGCCCATGATCTCGGCGCTGACCATCGACCGCCGGTCTGCGCGCGGGAGAAGCGCCGCCGCTTTCTCGAAATATTCATGGGCCCGTTCCGCCTCGAATTGCATCAGCCTAACGAACCGCTCGTCGTAAACTCGCGCTGCCAGGTCCATCTCGGAATAATCGAAACGAGCCAGGTCCTCCTGCGGCAGGTAGATCCGGCCGTTCTCCAGATCTTTGCGCACGTCGCGCAGGATATTGGTCAGCTGCAGGGCGAGGCCCAGCTCGATCGCGTACTGGCGGCAGGCCGGATTCGTGTAGCCAAAAATTTCGATGCTGACGAGCCCGACCGCGCTCGCCACCCGGTAACAATATTCGCGCAGGGACGCGAAAGTTTCGTAGCGCGCGATCGTCAGATCCATCTCCACCCCGTCGATGATCTCCTCCAGCATGGCAGGTGTGATCGCGTATTGGGCAAGCAAACCGCGGACGGCGGGCGAAAGCGGAGGCTCGTCCTTTTTCGGCACATGGAGCGCCGCCCGCCAGGCCTCGAGCCGGCGCTCTTTTTCCGCCGCGGACAATTCGGGAGCGTCCGCAATGTCATCGATCAATCGGCAAAAGGCATAGAAGATCGTGATATCGCGCCGCCGCTCCGCGCCTAACGAAAGAAAAGCAAAGGCCAGATTCGACTGGCTCGCGCGCGTGATCTCCTCGGGGTTGGACGTTTCTGCCGGCATTGGATCAATAACGAATCCAGTTTTCGCGATCCATCCGCCCGATCTCGCATTGGCGGAAAAGACAAACCCAGCTCGCCAGCAGCCAGCCCGTGACGAGAGCGCGCGCCAGGATGTAACCCACTTTCCAGAGGATGAGAGCGAGGGGGCGCCCGGTGGCGGCGGCCCGGATGATTTCGTCGGCCAGGGCGAGAAACCAAAAATGCAACCCGCTGATAAGAAGAAACCAGACGAAACGAAGAGCGTGATGTCGGAGGAAAATGAAATGCGCCTCAAAGGCTTCGCGCAGGCTCTCGTTATGCAAAACAAGTGAGACCTGCATCGTTGCGAAAGCGAGAATAAGCAGGGCCAGGAGCGCCCGGCCGACGGGGAGATAATCGAGCACTCCAGGCAGATCGCGAAAATACGCCACGAGGAGCGGAAGGCGGAGCAAGAGCGTGCTCGCGAGCACGACGAACCCGAGCCATTTCAGGACGAAGCTGAAGCGACGCATGGCAAAGCGAAGGATTTCTCCTTCCCGGAAATGGAGCCCCTTGATCCAGGCCAGGCAAACCGTGATGAGGTAGACCTGCAAATAAACGGCGCAGAGGTATTCGAAGATAAACGCCACCGAATCGACGGCCGCGGAAGTCTGGAGAAAATGAGCCGGGGCGAGAAAACTGACGCGATTCGGCAGGAGCCAATAAATGAGCGGCTTGAGGAGGGAAGCGAGCGCGCCAAGCAGGACGCCGAGATAAATGAACCAGCCGCCGAAGCCGAACTGTTTGCGCAAGGCGCGCACCAGACTGCGGTGCAACCCGCGCCAGTTGAGGATGAGGAAAAGCGCGGCCAGGACGGAGAGCGGATAAGTCGTGGCGGCCGCGTCGAAAATTCCGGCGACCGACTCGAGGGTGTGGAGCAGGGCGGCACGCCAAACTTCGGAAAAGAGCGGCCAGTGCCATGAATCCCAAAACCTGAACTGCGCCAGGCGCAAATCGGCGGTCGATTGAATGGGCGTGAAAACAACCAACTGAAAGATGGAATAAGCGAGCGCAAAGAGCGCAAAGACAAGCCAAAGCCGCTTGAAGCGCACGACGCAGCGAAACCCATCGCGGAGCGCGACCCGCACCGGGTTGGCCAGCATGACGACAACGTAGCCGACAAGCATCCCGAGCAGCGGGTAGAGTGATGGAGTGATGGGGTAATGGACTAATGGAACAGCGAGCGATTCCATCACTCCACTATTCCATCGCGGCGCCGCCCTAACGAATGAAACCCCAGTGCCGGCCAAACGGCCAGTAGACAAAGAGCCCGCGCCCGACCACGTTTTCCTCCGGGACCGGCCCCCAGTAGCGGCTGTCGTAGCTGTTGTAGCTGTTGTCGCCCATCGCAAAATAGCTGTGCGGCGGAACGACGAAAGTGCGGTCGGGCGCCCCGAGCAGTGCCTGCCCCTGCGAGTAACCGCGATACGGTCCCTTCGCCTCCATCACCCGCCGGATGCCGAAGTTTTTCGCTAGTTCCCCATTCACGTAGAGCCTGGGCGGATCGATCCGCAGTTCATCGCCCGGTGTGCCGGTCAGGCGCTTGATGTAAAATGGCGCGCCCGCTTCCGGGTCCTCGCGGATACCGAGAATATGATTGGTGCGAAAGACGAAGACATCGCCGCGTCGCGGATGAATAAAGTTGTAGCTGAACTTATCGACAAAGACCTGATCACCAGTATCGATTGCCCCGCGCGCGATCACCTGGCCACGATGATAAACGTTCCCCGGATAGACCTGGAAATCCTGGCGCAGAATCTCCGGCGACGCGTAGACGGTGAAACTCTCTTCGCTGCAGATGATGTGGGAGAAAGTGAAAAAGAAGAGGAACTTTTGCGGCAGGACGTTTTGCACGGTGTTCTCGGCGCCGGAGACGACATTGATGTAATTCCGGCCCAGGACAACGAAATCGACGATCTGCTTGAGAAAGTTAGGCGCGGGCGTCTTCATGGGATGACCGATGATGCCGTTGAGCGTCGGCTGCATCGAACCGGTCGGGATCTTAAAGGGCTGAATGAAGTAGGAACGAATGCCGACCGCGACCACGATGGCGACCAGAATGACTTCGACATTCTCGCGCCAGACCGCATGTTTGTGCGGCGGAGTGTGGGTCGTGAGGAGAGCATCGAGCCGCTCCGATTCTTCGTGGGTGGCGCGCCGGTCGCGCGCCTTCATCGCCACGCGCACCTTCTCGATCTGGCCCCGCAGCTCCGCGATCGTCGCTTCGCTCAGGCGATCGCGCCGGTAACGAATCAATTTTTCCGCATGGCGGATGAGGAGGTGGCTATGCTGGATGTAGCGCGGCTGAAACATTGGGCGAAACGCTAGCCGAGGAATGTGGTTTGCAAAGGAGATCGTGATCCGGGATACGCGATCCGGGATGCGGGAATGATGAATCTCGTGCCGGTCAGCCCGTCAGGCCAATGTCGCATCCCGCATCCCCCATCCCGCATCCCGCCTTCACTGCGAGGATTTCAGCACCTCGATGAAGGCTTCCTGGGGGATGTTGATTTTCCCGATGCTCTTCATCCGCTTTTTCCCTTCCTTCTGTTTCTCGAGCAGCTTGCGCTTGCGGGTGATGTCGCCGCCATAGCATTTCGCGGTCACGTTTTTGCGCAAGGCCGAGACGCTCTCGCGCGCGATGATCTTGCCGCCGATCGCGGCCTGGATCGCCACCTGGTAAAGCTGGCGCGGGATCACTTCCTTTAACTTCGCCGCGAGCTGGCGGCCGCGCGCTTCCGCCCGATCGCGATGCACGATGGTGGAGAACGCATCGACCGGTTCGCCGTTCACGAGCAGGTCGAGCTTGACCAGCCGGGCCGCGCGATGGCCGATGTGCTCGTAATCCATCGAGCCGTAGCCGCGCGTGATCGATTTTATCTTGTCGTTGAAATCGACCAGGATCTCGTTCAGCGGCAGCTCGCAATGAAGCATGACGCGGCGGGTATCGAGCGATTCGGTGTGATCCATCGTGCCACGTTTCTCCATGATCAATTGGAGGAGGTCGCCGATGTTTTCGTTAGGGCAAAGGACGTAGGCTTTCACCATCGGCTCGCGGATCTCCTCCATCACGCTCGGGTCGGGGAGGTGGGCGGGGTTATCGACCAGGATCGTCTCACCGCGGGTCGTCAGGACTTCGTAGATCACGCTCGGCGAGGTCGCGATGATATCCATGTTGTACTCGCGCCGAAGCCGTTCCTGGATGATCTCCATGTGGAGGAGCCCGAGGAAACCACAGCGAAAACCAAAGCCGAGCGCGACCGAGCTTTCCGGCTGATAAACGAAGGCGGAGTCGTTCAGGCGCAGTTTGCCGATGGCGGTTTTGAGATGCTCGAAATCGGCCGTGTTGATCGGGTAGATGCCGCTGAAGACCATCGGATGAATCTCCTGGAATCCCGGGAGCGGCTGGCGCGCGGAATGGCGCAGGTCGGTGATGGTGTCGCCGATCTTGATCTCGGCCGTCGTTTTCATGTTCGCGATCACGTAGCCGACGTCGCCGGCATGCAGGACCGGCTGGGCAAACATCTTGGGGGTGAAAACGCCGACCTCTTTCACTTCATAGCGCGAGTCGGCGCTCATGAGCTTGATCTGCTGGCCAGCCTCCAGCTTTCCCGAGACGACCCGGACGTAGGCGACGACGCCGCGATAAATGTCGAAGACACAATCGAAGACGAGAGCGCGAAGAACTTCGTCCCTGGGCTGGACTGGAGACGGGATCCGCCTAACGATTGCTTCGAGAATGGCATCGATCCCGATGCCCATCTTCGCGCTCGCTTCGATCGCTTCTTCGGCCGGGATGGCGAGGATATCCTCCAGTTGCTTGCGGACTGCGGGCAGGTCGGCGTTAGGCAAATCGATCTTGTTGATCACCGGCACGATCGTCAGGCCCTGCTTGTGCGCGAGGTGAACGTTGGCCACGGTCTGCGCTTCCACCCCCTGCGCCGCATCGACGATCAGGAGCGCGCCTTCGCAGGCGGCGAGCGATCGCGAGACTTCATAGGCGAAATCGACGTGCCCGGGAGTGTCGAGAAGGTTGAGATGGTAGGTGTTTCCGTCCTGGGCGTCGTATTTCATCGCCACGGGGTGGGCTTTGATCGTGATCCCGCGCTCGCGCTCGAGGTCCATCGAATCGAGGAGCTGGTCCTGCTTTTCGCGCTCGTGGATCGTGCCCGTGGTCTCGAGCAAACGATCCGACAAAGTGGTTTTGCCGTGATCGATGTGCGCGATGATGCAGAAGTTGCGGGTCAGCTCGATCGCCATGGAGGGGCCACTATGCGGGCACGCCGCAGGGTGGTCAATGAGAGCAGCCCTGGCTGATTAGCCGACAAGGATAGCGCCGCCATAGAGCAGCTGTGTGCTTTCGCTCGCCACGCGAGGGCTCGTGAAGGATTCGAGGCGTCGGGCCCGAGGCGGGCCGAGCCACGGTGCTAGACGGCAGCTTCCGCCATCGCCGAAGGCCGCGCGCGTATTGGCGTCGGTCTTCTCGATCGGCGTCCCGGTAAAGCCGATGAATGACGCGCGCGGGAGCGAGTCGCGCAGATTGCGCGCGAGCCCGTCGGTGTCAACTACCGTCCCGTTGTCGCCAGCAGGTGCGCGGGATAGCGTTCGCCTTCCACCTCGATTTCCGCAGCCGCGCGTTCGATCTCTTCCAGATCGCGCACCGTTAACTCCACCTCGGCTGCGGCGATGTTTTCCTCCAGACGATGCAACTTCGTCGTCCCGGGGATCGGCACGATCTAAGGCTTCTGCGCCAGCAACCACGCGAGCGTGATCTGCGCCGGCGTCGCTTTCTCCTCGCCCGCGATGCGCTTGAGCAAGTCGACCAGCGCCTGGTTTTTCTCCATCGCTTCCGGTGTGAAGCGCGGCAGCGTTTCCGGAAATCCCCTTCCCGAAGCTCCGTCTCCTTCGACATCGCGCCGGTCAGTTCGAAACCGTCGGGGTCGATCCTTGATACTTGACACATTGATCCAAACTCAGGCCAAAGTCGTTTCCCGGCGTAATTGCAACATTCGGTTCTGAAGTTTCTTGTCCCGCGTTGCCCGCTGGTTCAGGCGCTGCACCACCCGATGCACTCCGCTCCCGTCCCTGTAACCCAGTTCCCGCCCGAGCGCCGCCATCTTTTCGCCGCCCAGCTCCACCCTCATCCAAATCTTCATCCGTTCGTCGGTTTCCTCCGCCGCCAGCTTTGCTACTTTCTCTCTCTTGGCCTTCAATCCGGCCTGGTTGACCCAGCGCACGCTTCCTTGGGCGGCATTTCTTCCCACCATTTCCTTCGCCTTCTCCCAAAGCTTTTCACTCCCAAGCACCAGCCCCCCTTTCAGTTTGTCCCACGGCCTTTCCACGGCTTGATCGAAGGCCACTTGGATGAATTTGCGGTATTCCCGGCGTGCCTCCCTCTTTTCGCCAGCCCAAAACCCAAGCCAATCGGTCGCGACCCGCGCCAGCGGCTCCCGGCGCCGGCCGAGATAGTCCAAATGGCTGCTCCACGCATGGGCTTCCAGCAATTTCGTTCTTTCACCCGGGATTGGCTCGCTCTTCTTCCTCGGCCGCACCGGATTGAGATGAATATAGCGAACCAACTCCATCGCATATTCATCGGCTTCCACCAGATGTGCCTTGTATCTCCCCTGAAACAGGTGCCCGGAACGACGATACTTGTGGTTAAAGCGAATCGTATAGGTGGTTTGCAACCAGGCCATCCCCCGGGCAAGGTTGCCCAGCGGCGTTTCCAGGACCAAATGAAAATGATTCGGCATCAGACAGAAACAATGCAGGATGATCCCAAATCGGACGCGCATCTGTTCGAGGGTGGTGAGGAAAAGCCGCCGATCCTCATCCGAGCGATAAATCCGGCGGCGTTCATTGCCGCGGGCCGTGACATGATAGACCGCCCCTTCAAACTCAATCCGTGGTGCCCGCGCCATCGTCCCACAACCAAGCCCGGTCGATCCGCAGTGTCAAGTGTCAAGAATCGACCCCGTTCATTTCAACCCAAGCCAGGTCGATCCGCCGTGTCAAGTGTCAAGGATCGACCCCGTTCATTTCAACCCTGAACCGGCCCAAGGCTCTAATTCTGTCCCTCCTGGCGACCGTGGCACCCCTCTTTTTCAAGTCGACCTAAAAGAATATTGCAACGCCGCTCGATCTCCGCCGCCAGCGCTTTCTTCTTACCGGGATCGGAAATATCGCAATACTTGATGAGCAATGTTGGTAACTCAAACAGCTTCGCCATTTTCCCCTGTTCGCCGATTTCGTGAGGCATTTGCCCCCACAGCGTTCGGCCCCGTCCGTCGATTGTTGAAAAAATCTCCTTACTAGAATCCAACCAAATTATGCCTGGATCTATTGTTTCTGGTTGGGTTCGTTGTAGAGCCCTCAACCAGACTCTGTGAAGAATGGTAGCAGTCCGACTTGGCAGCGAGCAGTCCTGTCGGAAAATTTTGATTCTCGAACTATCCACCGTCCGCTTGCGTGCGCGGGAAGGGACAGCCTCGTATAGAGGACTCAAAGCGCGGGTTATTGTGATCGAATGTGACCCATCAGAGGAACGGTAAACCGAAACAGCGTATTCTTCACTCACATTCCCCGGAAGAGACACGAACCTAGCAATATCTCCCGGCGTGACAAATAATTCGCGTTTCCACAGTTTTTCGTAAGCGACTGAATAGGCGTTCCGCGCCTCGTAAACAGATAGACAATCGCTGCTATTCGACAATGCGTCGACAGCGCAACAGCTAAGCAAGAAAGAGACCGCAATGTATCTGAATGTCCTTGACATTAATGGCTACTCTTTGCTAGATCGATTTCTTTTCTCGTCGGTGTTTCGCCCGGTTCGATCTGCGGAACAAGAATAATAACGCGGTTGGCATTAGATTCTAGCATCAGGGAGATGAAAACACCCTGCTGGACTGGCCCACTTTTGCCGCCGCGTGACCCGGTCGCGGCCAT
>DATBDG010000018.1:0-7214 GCA_036270055.1 Chthoniobacterales bacterium | reverse complement strand
GGAAAGCGTCGATGATCGAATCGAGATAGGCTTCTTCATTCGGGAGCGCTTTTTCTTCCGCCAGGCGGAGCCTCTCGTTCGGGCGTTTGCGATTCATCAGATCGGTCACGAGCCTGGCGATCCGGTCGCGCAGAAGGGCGTCGAAGGCCGGGCGGAACAATGGGTCGATGCGACGCTCCATCTGGATGAGGAACATCGAGGCGTCGCTCATCCAGTTGCGGAGGACCGAGCCGGTGTTGGCCCGGGGCATGGGGCGGCTGGCGTTGGAATTGGAAACTGCTGGCGGGTTCGAAGTGGCCTCGGGAACGTCAGCCATGGCCGCCAGCTTTCCGTTAGGCCGCCGCGGGAAATTCGAGCGCGAAATCGATCAGGCGCTTCTTGCTCCAGTAAACCTTGCCCAGATAGGTCCGCGGCGCGACCTCGCGGATCTCGTCCCGGATCCAGTGCGCGAGGAGCGATGTATCCGAGTAATCGAGCACAATGCACTCTTTCCCGTCCATCCAGCTCTCGCCTTTGTAGACCTTGGCGATGATCGCGTTCAGTCCGAAGGGCGTGATCTTGTTGCGCAGGACCCCTTTCTCGGGATCGAAGACTTTGCCTTGCCAGGCGAAATGACTAACGAAATTGGCCACGTTCTCTGAGTAGGTGGTGCCGGGGGCGACGATTGCGGTGCCCTTCGCTTCGCCCTTTGGGATTTCGCCGGCGGCACTTTTCGTAAAGAGATCGTCCAACTCGCCCTGGGACATTTTTAGCATTTCGGCGGCAGTCATTTGTTCCTTTCGTTAGGCTAAGTGACGAGGGTCGTGACAGGTTCTGCTGCGGCGCTCTCGTTTTTCTGATTCACTCCATCAAAAAGTTTTCATGTACTCGACCAGCGCGCGCTTCTCTTCGTCGGGCAGATCGGTGCCGAAGTAGTGTCCTTCGTCCTCGATGAAATCAGGGCACTTATTGGCCGCGAGGAGTTGCGGCACGGTCTTGACCAGCTCGTCGCGCGCCTGTTCGGGCGAGAGATTTTTGGCATGAATCGCGATCAGCGCCTTGCTCAGCGCCCCGGTCAGGGTAGCGAGCTGGTTGAAGTCCGGCTCGAGATTGGCGACGAGATTAACCGGGGTGCCTTTCGGGATTGGCCCCAGCTTTAGCCAGCCATCCTTGTCGGCAAAGGGCCGGAGCGCTTTCGGCACGAATTCTTTTCGCAGGTGCAGGTTGCACTCGTTCTGGGTGCGCCAGATGGAGGCTTTGCCGAGGCGTTTCTCGGGCCAGAGCAATTTCTCGGCGGCGTCGTTGTAAGCCTCGAGCCGGCCCGCAACCGAGGGATCGCCGGTGAATTTGCCGAGCGCGTTGGTGTGCAGGAAAGGAGCGGAACTCCAGACGCTAACGAGTGAGGCCACCCGATAAAAGCCGGGACCCGTGTGCTTCGCTTTCGGGGTAAACTTGATCGGCTGCGTTTCGTTGAAAGGGTTGTAGACCTCGACCTGCTCGGGCAGCGGCAAGTCCTTGTAGGTCTGGGAGGAAAAGTTGTCCCAGATATGGCCGGGCATGGCGTTGGTGCCGAGGGCGCGGGCCGAATTAGTCTGGATCTTGGAAAGCGGATAGCGTTTGTCGGTCGAGAGGAAATTGTTCTCGAGAAAATCGGGCTGCATGACCGCGGCCCGGAACCAGGCCTTGCCATCGCCCGATTGTGGGTCGATCCCGGCCGGCGGCTGTTTGCTCGAATGGCAGTAGGCACAACTGTTGGCAAAGACGAGCTTCCCGCGGTTCAAGACGGCTTCGTCGGTCGTGATCCGGGCGGCGCCACCCGGCGCGTCGGCCAGTTTGAACGGTTGCAGCCGGCGGAAGAAAGCGGCCACGTTGGCGAGACGTTCTTCGGTCGCGCGCCAGAAAACCGAATGCTCGCGGGCATAGGAGATCTCGAAAGGTTTTTGATCCGTCAGGCCAATGAGACGGTTGTGGCGGCTGAGCCAGTATTCGGAAAACATGCCGATGTTGATGTAAACGCGGATGGTGGCGCCGGGCACACCGATCGAATCGGCCCCGTCCTTCAGGATGTGCGGGACGGCCATTTCCTGCTTTTCACCGGGCAAAGCGAGGGTGCCGCCGGCCATTTTTTCCTCGGTCGCGATGCGTTCGCGCTCGCCGAGGAGGAAGATGGGGTTGATCGCATTGGGGTTGTTGATGTGATCGGTCGCGATCCGCGAGGTGTCGGAAGTGCCGGGCGGCTGGGCGGCCAGTTCCTCGTAAAAGAAACCGCCTTGCTCGACGTTAGGCGCGAAGACTTTGCCTTCCCGGATGTATTGGTTGCCAATCGCGGAGGCGAGATTTTCCCAGCGCGGATTTTCCGGATCGGCCGGCGGATTGGAGGGATGGGGCGAGATATGGCAGGCGCCGCAGGCGACCCCGACCCGGTATGGCCTAACGAGCTGGTTATTGCTGAAATAATGGGGGTCGTCCATGAACTTCGCGCCGTCCCATTTCTTGCGCGCCTCCTCGTCGAACTCCGGGTTGGGGAAAAGACGGAAGCCGAGAACGCCGGATGGTTTGCCGTAGACCTTTTCATCGATCCCGGCCGGTTCCGGTTCGACCTGTTCGTCGAGCCAGAGGCCATATGCATCGGGCTTGGTCGCGGCGCGGAAACCGGGTTCGTTGACGAGGCCGAGGGTCTTGAAACGGTCGCCGCGCGGATACTTGCGGTTGTCAAGCATCTTGAGCAGATCCATCAGGCCAAAGCTGTCCTGCGCGGTGTGATCCCAGAAACGCTGGTTGCCGCCGCTCCAAAGATTCCAGGTGTTGCGACCCATGATCTCCTCCGGCGAGAGTTCGATCCCCCCGTCCATCGGTTTGAAAATGTCGGCCGCGATCTGCGGGAAATCGTTAGGCGAGAGTCCCTCCTTTTTCGCCTCGTCCTCGTAAATTTTGCGGCCGCAGCCGCCGAGAAAAAGCGCGAGAAGCGTGAGGGCGCACGCCCCAAGCGATGCGATGCCATGACGCGTCGCCCAACCGCATTCCAGCGCGAGCGGTTTCACAACCGCTGTTTTATTCCGGTTGCGCGAAGTGGGGCAAGAATTTTTTCTAGGTTTCTCTAGTCCGCGCGCTGCTCTCGACTGCGGCGGGTTTTGCGCGCGCCAGATCGCTTTTCACCTGGGCGAAAAATTCCGGCAACGTCTTCGTCTCCCACTTCTCGCCGCAAATCGACTCGACCGCATGTAGCCCGAGCAGGCGATAACTTTCCAACTGCGATTCGCTGAACCACTGGTCGCTCGTTGGTTCATGCGGAAATTCCGGGTGCGCCGCGGCGTAGTTCGCAACATCGGGCGGCTCGTCGCCCGAGATCAACGGTTTGATGTAGATGAGCGCGCCGTCCGGCTTGGAGTCATCGACCTCGGAATAACGGATCGTCCCAAACGCGCAATGGTTGACCGTGCCCTCCGATTTGCGCGGCGAGACGACTTTGATTTCGATCGGGATGCCGAGATCGATCCGGATCTTGCGAATGGCATTGCCCAGATCTTCGAAGACGTAATCGAAATCCTGCCCGGCATCAACCAACAGGATGAACTTGGAACGCCGCAAGACCATCTCGTAAAGCCCGAGGTTATCGAAGTGCCCGCCGTCGGAGAGATTGACGTAGGGATAGGAATCCGTCGTGTTCCCGACTGCCTCGGAAAAGAGCGGCCCGACCGCATAGCTCGGTCCGCCGCGTTGCCAGGTTTTGGCTCCGGGGGTGCCGGGATTTCCGAGCCACCAACCGAGACGCACATTGAAAAGCGTCATGAGAAAACCGACGATGGGCGAGGAGTGATACCCCATGTTGGGACTGGCCGCCGCGCCCGAGATGGTAAGGGCGGTCCCGAGGCTGATCCCGTCGCCGTATTTCACCGACGGCCGGTAGCCGAGATGCCACGAGCCGCAATGGAGCCGGCTGATGGTAAAGGATTCGGCTTTGCGTTCCTGCCAGGCTAGCTGCCGGCCTTTGACGAGGTTGAGCGCGGCGTTGACGAGATGAAACGGCTTGCCCGCCCGCAAATCGCACATCGCGATGTTGTCGTTAGGATCAAACCCCGTGAAGAGGTGCGGCCGGCGCGCCTTTTCCGTGCGCGAGGCGGCGAGGAAGGCGCGAATCAACCGCGTCCGGTAGGTCGCGTGGAGGGAAAATTTATTCACGTTGATGAAGTAACCCATCAGGATCCCAAAAAGCAGGCAGGCGGCGGTCAGAAAAAAGACGACGAAAAGCTGACTCTCATACGTCTCGTCCTGGCCGAAGAGCCAACGGCCGGCCTTGATCGCCCAAGGCTGGGCACCGAGGAAAAGCAGCAGCCATGAGATGATCAACGAGAGAAGAACAAAGAAGGCCACCGCCACCACCGTCATGATGCCATGCCCGCCTCCTTTTGGACCAGATTTGCGGACGAACTTCGAGCGCACCGCGAACCAGATGCCCACCAGTCCCGTCACCCCGCCGAAGGCGCCGAGAATCGCTTTCACAGCCGCGTTGGCCTGCACGTCGCCGAGGAAAACCACGAGCCGGTTTTCCCCGTCCGCCTGCGGAGTCAGAAGCTGCGCCCCCCAGAGGACGACGACATTGATCGCGATCCAGCCGCAAACCGTGATGAGAATCCAGGCAGCCGATCGCGCCCACCATTCCCGGTCCTGATCTTCCGAGACCCAACTGGCGAGCCCGGTGAAGAGAAAGTTCACGAGCAGGAGGATCCCCATGATGAGCGCGGGCGCGAAGCAGACGTAATTGATCGCGTTTTTCCCCGGATCGAAAAAAACGCGTATCGCCAGGGTGTAGATGCAGAGTCCGCCGAAGGCGGTCGTAACGAGAATCGTGCCGAGACGCAGGAGCGACGAGACCGGATGACTGAGGCGCGGAGTGGTCCGGCGCCGGAACCACAGAACAAAGCTCCCGAGAATTCCGCCCAGGAGATAAGCGGCCACTGAATAGCCCACGAACCAGAGCAGCCCGGTCCGCGATCGCAGGGCAGAGCTGCTGTGGATATTGCAATACAAGGCCCACCATTCGGCCAGGGCGGCCGCCGCGACGAGCAATGGAAGCTGTCGCCATTGCAGGAAACGGCGTTGCGGCAGACCGGCGTTGCCGGTTGAAGGGACATCGACGATTGCGTAAGCCATGGCGACCGCGACGAGGATAAAACTCCCGATCAGCAGGACCCAGAGCACGACCTCGTAGACCGCGCGAATCTGCGGATAGTTATCCCAACCCTGCCAGCCGTTAGGCGGGAGAAGGATTGCCCCGAGATAAAGGCGCGGCACCATCATGGCCGCGGCCAACCAGGAAATGATCACGAGCCAGTTCAAAAACACGTTGCGGATGTAGATCGCGATCAGCGTCCAGGCATCGACGGAACTGAAGCCAGTCCGCGGGGTGAGATAATTGCTAAAAGCGCGCAAATGCCGGATCGGCTGCGCTTCGGGATTGAGGGTGAGGTCCGGGCGACTGCCCAGTTCTTCCACCACTCCCCCCACCCCCTCGGGATGATTTCTGATCCAGGCTGAGAACCAGCCACCGACAAAACCCCCGCCCGAAACCGTGGAGAGATAATCGAATCCGCGCAGCAGACCCTGACGCGCCAGCCCCTGGAGAATCCCAAGGCTAAATATCCCGCTCCGGATTCCGCCGCCCGAGAGACAAAGCGCGGAGCGTTCCGGTTGCTCGGCGTGAATTCGCTCGTAGATGGCGCGGAGGCGTTCCTGCTTTTGCTCGACCGGCAGCTCCTGGGTCTGCTCGGGACCAAGCTTCCCGTCGAGTTCCTCCGCCAAAATGTCGGCGAGGGATTTGGGTTGGGCCACCGCCTCTGGATCGTCCGCCATTGAGCACCTCCTTCCTTCCTTTAGGGAGCATGACCGCAGGTGACAAGCTGATTCGTCACTTCGTGCGCCCTCTCCACCCTTCGTTGTAGCCGGGGCGTTGACCCCGGCCGGTTTGGCGCGGGGCGGAGTCTGGCGCCGGCGGGGTCGCCACCCCCGGCTACAAGGTCAGAAGACATTGCGCTGGCGAAAAAGGACGCAATCGCAGAATAACAGAGCCATGAGCACGCGCCGATTCCTTCTCTCCACCATCGCGGTTGCCGGACTCGTCCACGCCGCGACCGCCGCGGAGCGGACGGACAAGATTTTCCTCCAGGGGACCGCGGCCGGGACCCAAACCGTACAAGCCCAGCCTAACGACACCACCCGCGTGGAATATTCCTACGCCGATCGCGGCCGGGGCGATCACATCGTCGCCACCTGGAAGCTCGATGCCGGCGGATTTCCGATCGAATACGAAGGGCACGGCCACGATTACATGAAGGCGCCGGTCGACGAACATTTCGCGCTCAAAAATGGCCGGGCGACCTGGAAGAATCGGAGCGAAAAAGGCGAGCAAGGCGACCAGCCGCTAAACGGCAAGGCGTTCTACCTCCCGATGGATGCGCCGCCCGAATTCATGGCCGTGCTGGCGCGCGCGCTTCTCCGGGCGCCCGCCCACAAGCTCGCGCTCCTCCCAGCGGGCGAGGCCAGCATCGAGGCCGGCGGAAGACTAACGACTGACAAGGGCGAGTTGACCGAGTACCGCATCACCGGCCTTGGCTTCACTCCGGAATCGATCTGGCTCCAGGCCGACGGCGGAACTGCGGCCTCAGTCGGTTGGTTTTCTGTCGTCGCCGCTCCCTACGAAACGGCGCTCGCCCAACTGCGGGCTGCCCAGGAGAAGACCGACGCCGCCTGGTCGCGGCATCTCGCGGAAGAAATGACTCACACGCCAAAGGGCGATCTCGTCATCCGCAATGCGCGCCTTTTCGACCCGCGCGATCTGAGCGTGACCTCCGGCCGGAGCGTGCTGGTGCGCGGCGAGCGCATCATCCGCATCGCCGCCGACGCGGATTTGAAGCCAGCGGCCGACGCCGAGATCATCGATGCACGCGGCCGTTTCCTCATGCCCGGTCTGTGGGACAATCATCAGCACTTCAGCGGCCCGCAGGACGGCGCGCTCGATCTCGCCAACGGCGTGACCAGCGCCCGCGACATGGCGAACGACACCGATACTTTCCTCGCGCGCGTCGCGCGCTACGACGCGGGGACCGAGCTCGGACCGCGCGTCTTGAAAGCCGGCATCATCGACGGCACCGGCGAGTTTGCCGGCCCGACCAAGATGCGGGCCGACACCGCCGCCGAAGCGATCAAGGACGTCGATTGGTACGCCAGCCACGGGTACG
>DATBDG010000017.1:0-10935 GCA_036270055.1 Chthoniobacterales bacterium | reverse complement strand
GAGCTCTGGGTTGACCGGGAGCGGGTAGTTGCCGCTGAAGCAGGCAAGACAAAATTCGTTAGGCTCTTTCCCGGTGGCCCGGATCATCCCTTCGAGATCGAGGTAGCCGAGGCTGTCGACTCCGAGATATTCGCAGATCTCTGGCATCGTTTTCTGGTTCGCGATCAACTTTTCCGGATCGGGAAAATCTATCCCATAGTGACAGGCGAAACGATGCGGCGGACAGCTCACCCGCATGTGCACCTCCTTCGCGCCCGCTTCCCGTAGGTTGACGACCCGGGCCCGGGCGGTGGTTCCCCTCACGATTGAGTCGTCTACGACCACGACCCGTTTTCCTTCCACTGCTTCCTTGATCAGGTTCAGTTTCACCCGCACATCGAAGTCGCGGATGAGCTGGCTCGGCTGGAGGAAGGTCCGCCCGATGTAGTGGTTGCGGACGAAGGCGTGCTCGTAGGGAATGTTGAGCTCGTGCGCAAAACCGAGCGCGGCGTAGTTGCCCGAGTCGGGCACCGGCACCACGAGATCGGCTTCGACCGGAAACTTTCGCGCCAGTTCGCGCCCCATCTCGGTCCGCACTTTTGCAACGTTCACCCCCCCGATGATGCTGTCGGGTCGCGAAAAATAAACGTACTCGAACATGCAGAAAGCCGGTTTTTCCTCCTTGAACGGCCACTCGGAGCGAATCCCGTCTTCGCTGATGATGAGGACTTCGCCCGGCTCCACTTCGCGGATGAACTCGGCATGGACGAGATCGAAGGCGCAGGTCTCGGAAGCGAGGATGTAGGCGCCGTCGAGTTTGCCTAACGACAGGGGGCGGAAGCCAAATGGATCGCGCACCGCGATAATCTCGCGCTCGCTCATGAGGACGAGCGAGAACGCGCCCTCGATCCGGCGCAGCGCGGTCAGGATGCTGCCGCCGTTGTTCGAGGGCTGAGCGAGGAGATGGAGAATGATTTCGCTGTCGGCGGTGGTCTGGAAAATGGAGCCTTTGCGTTCCAGCTCGTCACGCAGGACGTCGGCGTTGATCAGGTTGCCATTGTGCGCGATGGCGAGCTGGCCCCGGAAACAATCGACCACGAAAGGTTGCGCATTTTTCACCGTGCTCGAGCCGGTCGTGGAATAGCGGGTGTGCCCGACCGCGCGCGTCCCGGCGAGCCGGGCCAGTTCTTCCTGGCCGAAGACCTGCGAGACCAGACCCATGTCGCGATGGAGCGCGAAATTCGAGCCCGGTCCGTTCGAAGTCACAATGCCGGCGCTCTCCTGCCCGCGATGCTGGAGAGCGAAGAGACCGTAGTACGTGAGCACGGCCGCGTTCGGATGCCCGAACACGCCGAAGATGCCACACTCGTGCATCGGGTAAGGCGGCGGCGGTGGCAGAAACATCTCTTCCTGGACCATCGGGAGTCCGAACATACTCATTCCCGGCGGACCTGCATCTGCGGACCCATTTCGGCTTGATTTTCTTTTCCTCCCGCCGCGCAGACTACAAACAATTAAACGAGGGAAGAATTCCACGTTCAACCGAATCGCGCCCGTCATTTTTAGTTGTGATTGGGTTCGAAACGAACCCGCCCTGCTAACCGGTACGATATGGACCGCCTTCGTTAGGCGAATCGGACGCCTAACGGGGGCGCGACGGCCATCACCACCGTCTAAGAGGGCGCTTCTTCGTCAGGCAGATTTTGAAAAAGCTTGACTCGGCGGAGCGATCTCAATAGTCCGGAGGGACTCAGTTAGAAAGAAGAACTACGCTATGAAAACAAGACATCTCTCTGCATCCATCCTGGCTGTTTTGCTCGCGCTGCCGCTCGTCGGAGCCTCTGCCCGGGCGGCAACGATTGAAGTGATTCAGATTTTCGATTATCCCGGAACGGGAAACCTGACCCGGCCGCAAAAGATTAACGACAACGGCGATATTGCCGGCTCTTTTGTCGACTCGAGCGGAGTCGTGCGCGGCTTCGTGCGGTCGCGCAACGGCGACTTCAGCGCGCCGATTGTCGAGCCTAACGACACGGGAAATTCTACCCAGGGTCGTGGAATCAAAATTCGCTCACGATCTGCGGCGACTACCTAATCTCCGATGGCACCTTTCATGGCTATTTTCTATCGGGTGACGCGTTTACCGAGTTCGACGTCGCCGGCGCTCTGGACACGGCCGTCCTGGGAATAAACAATGCCGGCGACTTCGCCGGCAGCTTCATCGCCGGTGACGGGACGCCGCAGTCCTTTGTCAGCCTGGGCGGGAGCGTAACGGCGTTCGCCGTGCCGGGATCGACCGCGAACGTTGCTTACCAGCTCAATGCCTCTAATCAAATAGTTGGTTACTACGCTGACAGTGCCGCGATCCTGCACGGCTTCTTTCGGAATCGTGACGGCACATTGGTATTTCCGATCGATCCTTTCGGCTCGACCGGAACGATTCTGTTTGGAAATAACGATCAAAATTGGGTCGTGGGCAGGTACTCGGACAGCGCGGGCGTGACTCATGGATTGTTCTTCTTCGCGCCGGGCCATTTCGTAACCTTCGATTTTCCAGGTTCAACCTTTACCTCACTGAACGGGATCAATCGACGAGGATTCATTTGCGGCCGCTATCTGGATGCGGCGGGAATTGAGCACGGATTTCTGGCCAGGGTTAATCCAAACGCGACTGACCGACCGTCCCGCAGGACGAGCATTCGCCCTGTCGCCGCGCCGATCGATCGGGCGCGCTCGTCGCTACCAGCTGCGCAGACGCAGGTGCCCGCCTCTTAACTTCGGGCCAGGAAAGATTCCATCGAGCGCGATTGTCGCGATTCGTTAGGCAGAGTTCGTTCCGGCCGTGACAGGGGGCCGCCGATGGGTGCTCGCCGCCGCCCGGCATTGGGGGCAGATGCCGTGGGTCGAGTCCATATCATGCTCCCGCTTCAGGTATTGCTCAAACGAAACCCATTCGTCCTCCGCCTTCACCTTGCGGCACCAGGCACAGACCTGAATGAACCCCTCGAGAATACGCAAGCGGCGAAAGGCCCAGAGCGTCGCCACCACCACCCCGGTCGACACGACGAGGACAGTGAGCGCCTCGAACCAGAATTCCTCCGGACGCAACGGCGTTTTCAGGGCGCCGAAAAAGCGATGCGGTACGTCGATGTATTCGTCGAGCCAGAGGACGAGGATGACGGCAGCGAAACCAATCAGCTCGAGGCCCAGGATGATCTTCTCGTAGGCGTGCTGTTTCTCCATTTTCATGATGTGGTCAGCTCTCCGCCGACGGCGTTGGCGATGGCGTTATACCAGTCGTCGTGAATTTCCGCGAGGGGCCAGCGCAGCGTTTCGCTGGCCCCGACGATCCGAAGTTCATCGCCACCGACGGTGCCGAGGCGATGGGCAGGCAGGTTTCGGCTCTGGATGAATTGCAAGACCGCCACGACGTTCTCCGGCATCGTAGAAATGACAATCCGCGATTGCGTTTCGTTGAAGAGGATTTGCTCGAGCCGCGGTTTGCCTGCCGCCTGCAGATCGATCCGCGCGCCTAACGAACCGGCAGGATTGAAGCAGCACTCGGCGAGCGCCGCCGCCAGGCCGCCTTCGCTGCAATCGTGCGCGCTCCGCACCCACCGGGCGCGGATCAGATCGCGCAACGCCCGCTGGATGGCGATCTCCCGCGCAAAGTCGAGCCGCGGCGGCCGACCGGCTTTGCGGCCGTGGATCACTTTCACAAAGTGCGAGCCACCCATTTCGTCGCCGAAATCGCCCAGCAAGATGACGAGATCGCCCTCCGCTTTGAAATATTGCGTCGTGATCCAGTCCTCGCGCTCGATGAGTCCGACCATCGCGACCGTCGGGGTCGGATCGACGACGCCAGCCGGGCTCTCGTTGTAGAGCGAGACATTGCCCCCGATGACCGGCGTCTCGAAGGCGCGGCAGGCTTCCGCCAATCCTTCGACCGCCTCGCGCAGTTGCCAGAAATTCTCCGGCTTGTAGGGGTTGCCGAAATTAAGGTTGTCGGTCACGGCAAGCGGAACGGCGCCGGAACAGGCGAGGTTGCGGGCCGCCTCCGCGACCGCGATGCGCCCGCCTTCCCGCGGGTCGAGCCGGCAATAGAGCGAATTGCAGTCGGTCGTGGCGGCGAGAAATTTATTCGCCTCGCGGACATGAAAAACCGCCGCATCCGATCCCGGCCTAACGACGGTGCCGGTCCGGACCATGTGGTCGTACTGGCGATAAACCCAGTTCTTGGAAGCAATCGACGGATCGCGCAGCAACAGCCGGAGGGCAGCACGTGGATCCACCTCCGGGAGGTCACCGGGCTGCGTGATGCCGCCTCCGGGCGGCTGCGCTTCCCGCGAATAAAGCGGCGCTTCGTCCGCCAGCGGCTTCGCCGGAATCTCGGCCGCGGTTGAGCCGTCATCCAGCACGCGCATCATGCCGTCGTCCGTCACCCGGCCGATCTCGGCGCAGGGCACGTCCCATTTCTCGAAAATTCGCCTAACGACATCTTCCCTGCCCTTGCGCGCGATGATCAGCATTCGCTCCTGCGACTCGCTCAGGAGCGTTTCGTAAGGGGTCATGCCGGTTTCACGTTTCGGCACTTTGGCGAGATCGATCTCCACCCCGGTGCCACCGCGGCTCGCGGTCTCACAGGTCGAGCAGGTCAGCCCGGCCGCGCCCATATCCTGGATGCCGGCCACGGCGTCGGTCGCGAGCAATTCGAGGCAGGCTTCGAGGAGCAGTTTCTCTTTGAATGGATCGCCGACCTGCACCGCCGGACGGTCTTCCTTCGATTCCTCCGTCAGCTCGCGCGACGCGAAAGCCGCGCCCGCCAGTCCGTCGCGGCCGGTTTCCGCGCCGACGTAGAAGACCGGATTGCCGACCCCACTGGCCGCGCCGCGCGCCAGCTGCTCGTGCCGCAGGACGCCGAGGCAGAAGACGTTCACCAGCGGGTTGCCCTCGAAGCTTTCGTCGAAATAAATTTCGCCCCCGATCGTTGGGACGCCGATGCAGTTCCCGTAATGGGCGATGCCGGCGATGACGCCAGCGAAGAGCCGGCGATTGGCCGCGAGCTGCTTTCCGTCCGCGGGCTTCTCTTTCGTAGGGTTAGGCGGCGCCGTGATCGGTCCGAAGCGGAGCGAGTTGAGCAAAAACTCCGGCCGCGCCCCCATGGTGAAGATGTCGCGGATGATCCCGCCCACCCCGGTGGCCGCGCCCTGGAACGGCTCGATCGCGCTCGGGTGATTGTGGCTCTCGATCTTGAACGCGACCGCCCAGCCGTCGCCGATATCGACCACGCCGGCGTTTTCTTCCCCCGCCCTAACGAGAATGTTCGGTCCACTTGTCGGGAATTTCTTCAGCTCTTTACGCGAGTTTTTGTAGGAGCAATGCTCGCTCCACATGACGGAAAAAATTCCGAGCTCGGTGAAGTTCGGTTCGCGTCCGAGGATCTTCTTGATTCGCTCGTATTCCTCGGGGGTGAGGCCGTGCTGCGCGACGACTTGGGGCGTGACTTGCGGTTCGGAAACAACCATCGAGAGCGGCACGTTAAACGAGCCGATTGCTTTGCACAATTTTGCCGCGGAAGCTGGGAGGCATCAGCCGGCGCGCCCGGCGTTTTCCTGATGTCGATCTCATTCCGACCACCCTCCGACGAAGCGTTCCTGCGCGCCCAACCGCTCTCCGGTCCGGGCCGGCCGGACGCCGGAAAATGGATTCTTGCCGCGACCATTCTCGCCTCCAGCATGGCCTTCATCGACGGCACGGTCGTGAACGTGGCGCTCCCGGCGCTCCAATCCGATCTCCACGCCAGCGTCACCCAAGTGCAGTGGGTGGTGGAAGCGTATGCGCTTTTTCTCTCCGCCTTCCTCCTGCTCGGCGGCTCGTTAGGCGACCACTACGGAAGGCGCCGGCTTTTTCTCCTCGGCGTCGGGCTCTTCACCCTCGGGTCCGCCGGCTGCGGCGTGGCCCCGGGCATCGTGGCCCTTATCCTGGCGCGTGCTGGCCAGGGCGTGGGGGCGGCCCTGCTTGTGCCGGGCAGTCTTGCGATCATTAGCGCTTCGTTTTCGGAAGCAAAGCGCGGCCGCGCCATCGGCACCTGGTCGGGCTTCACCGCCATCACGGCGGCGATCGGGCCATTGTTAGGCGGATGGCTCATCGAACAATTCTCCTGGCGGGCAATCTTCTTCCTCAACCTTCCGCTCGCGCTCGTCGTCATCTGGCTTTCGCTCCGTCATCTTCCGGAGAGCCGGGATGAGCGCGGGCAGGGCCAGCTCGATTGGCTGGGGGCATTCCTGACCGTCTTGTCGTTAGGCGGAATTATTTTCGGGCTGATCGAATCGTCGCGCCTCGGCTTTGCGCATCCGGCGGTGGAGAGCGCGCTCGGTGGCGGCCTGCTGCTGGCGGGTTGTTTCATCGCCTGGGAAGCGCATGCGCCTGCTCCCATGCTGCCCTTTTCGTTGTTCCGCTCCCGCAATTTTAGCGGTGCGAATTTGCTTACCTTGCTCCTTTACGCCGCCCTCGGCGGAACGCTCTTCTTCCTTCCGCTCAACCTCATCCAGGTGCAAGGCTACAGCGCGACGGCGGCCGGGGCCGCGCTCCTCCCCTTCATCCTGCTAATGTTTCTTCTCTCGCGCTGGGGCGGCAGTCTGGTCGAACGCTACGGCGCGAAATGGCCGCTCGTTATCGGCCCGTTCATTGCCGGTCTTGGCTTCGCGCTCTTTGTCCGGCCCGGGATCGGGGGAACCTACTGGGCGACATTCTTCCCGGCCGTCGTGGTGCTCGGCATCGGGATGGCGACGAGCGTCGCTCCGCTCACCACGACGGTCATGAATGCGGCCGCGGCCAACCGGGTCGGCCTCGCATCAGGGATTAACAACATGGTGGCGCGCGCCGCCAGCCTGCTCGCGATCGCCATCTTAGGTATCGTCATGGTCCACACTTTTGATCGCAGCCTCACTCGGCAGATCGACCGGACGCAACTGTCGGCCAGCGAGGCGCAAATCCTCAACACCCAACGCTCCAATCTCGCCGCGGTGCACTTTCCACCCGCGATGGACCCCGCGACCCGCCAGCGAATGAAACAGGCGGTGGACACAGCCTTCGTCCAGGGCTTTCGAGTCGTCATGCTAATCGGCGCCGGGCTTGCGCTTGGCAGTGCGACAATTGCGTTCCTGGTCATCCGCGAGAACGCGCGACCGACTCCGCCAGGATGACGATCGCTCGCGTTTGGCAAAAGGGCGGCCGGCATTCCAAGGAGGAATCTCGTTCTCCTGAATCGGCAAATTGCTAGATTCCAAGTCATGGATCTCTCCACCCTCGCCAACGTCGCCACCGCGCTCACCGTCATCACTGGCGTTGCCTTCGGCCTGATCGAGATGCGCCGAGCCCGTCGCGAACGGGAGGAGCGCGCCGCCTTCGCCGCCGTCCAGGCGCTCATGACGCCGGAATGGATGAGTTCCTCCATGATTGTGGCGGCGATTCCAGATGGAACAAGCGCGGCCGAGCTGGAAAACGATCAGCGGCGCCTGGAAGCGATGCTCAAGATCGCCACGATTATGGAAGGGATCGGTTATTCCGTCTTCGCTCGCATCGTGCCGCTGGCGGTGGCGGATGATCTCATCGGGGGAATGGCGCGGATCGCATGGCGCAAGTTTCAGCCCTTCGTGCTCGACGAACGAGAACGCACCGGGACCCAGAAAAGCTGGGAATGGTTCCAATGGCTGGCGGAACAACTCGAACGGCACGGCGCCAGCCGCACCAATCTCCGCACGGGCGCCTTTGTCGCCTACCGCGACTGGAAACCGTAGGTTTGCGTTCCGCGCGCTCCTCGCAGAACATTCGCCATGCCCCTTGACCTGAAGGAAATCGTCGCGGCTCGTCTCGGCGAAAATTACCAACTGCACGAGCGGCACCTCAACCGCACGCTTGTGGCAGCACAGCGGGTGATCGGCTTCGACAAGGTCTACGCCCGAGCGGAGGGCGCTTACCTCTACGACATGGATAATGCCGCCTACCTCGATTTCCTGAGCGGCTACAGCGTTTTCAACATCGGACGCAACCACCCGGTTGTGCAGAAAGCGATCCGCGACGTGCTCGATCTCGATCTGCCCAACATGGTGCAGATGGATTGTTCGCTCCTCAGCGGTTTGCTGGCCGAGGCCCTGACGAAGCGAACGCCGAAACATCTCGACGCGGTTTTCTTCTGCAACTCCGGCACGGAAGCGATGGAAGGCGCGCTCAAGTTTGCCCGCGCCGCCACCCAAAGGCCGCGTGTCTTTTCGTTAGGCGGAGCTTTTCATGGGCTCAGCCTCGGATCGCTCTCCCTCATGGGCTGCGAAAGTTTTACGGAAGGTTTCGGCCCGCTGATGCAGGGATTCGATGGCCGCATCGCGCTCGACGATCTGGAAACGCTGGAATGCGAGCTGGCGAAAAAGGATGTCGCGGCCTTTGTCACCGAACCGGTCCAGGGCAAGGGCGTGAATTATCCGCGAGGCGACTTCTTCGTCAGGGCGCAGGAACTTTGCCGGAAATACGGCACCCTTTTCATTTGCGATGAAATCCAGACCGGCCTCGGCCGGACCGGAAAGATGTTTGGCTTCGAGCATTGGAACCTCGAGCCGGACATCATCACTCTGGCCAAGACTCTGAGCGGCGGCTACGTCCCCTGCGGCGCGATTGTGGCCCGCCGCGAGATATACCAGAAGACCTTCAGCCGGATGGACCGTTGCGTCGTGCATTCGACGACCTTTGGCCGCAACAACCTCGCGATGGCCTGCGGCCTCGCCGTTCTCGAAGTGCTGGAGGACGAGAAACTGATCGAGAACTCCGCCCGGATGGGGCAACTCCTGATCGAGCGCCTCGACGCCCTGCGCGACCGGCATTCCTTCATCAAGGAAGTGCGCGGCAAAGGACTCATGATCGCGATCGAGTTCCACGAGCCTAACGAGTTTAAGCTCAAAATGGCATGGAAACTCCTGCACAAAGTCGACAAGGTTCTCTTCGCGCAAATGGTCGTGACCCAGATGCTGGCCCAGCATCGCATCCTCACCCAAGTCGCGGGCCACGCCATGGACGTGGTCAAGATTCTCCCGCCCCTCATCATCGGCGAAAAGGAAGTCGACATGTTCGTCAACGCGCTCGACGCCACCCTCACAGAATGCCGCAAATTCCCCGGCCCGATGTGGGAGATCGGGAACAATTTCGTCCGTCACGCCCTCCGCTCGAAGCGCGCTCCCGAAGAGCCGCGCCCGGTTTCATCGTTGTAGCCGGGATGGTCGATCCCGGCCGCATCCGATGAGCCTACCGAGCTTCAACACCCTGAGCGCGCTCCTGGTAGCTTCGGAAGTCGCACTCGCGGTCACCAAACGTTCCAAGTCCCGCGCCACAGGCAACGATCGCCGCACTCTCCCGCTCCTTTGGACGGTGATCGGCCTGAGCATTTTCGCCGGCCTCCTTCTCCGCGAGGCATTGCCAGAAGGAAGATTGCGGCATCCGCGCACCTTTTACATCATCGGCCTCATCCTCTTTATCGTCGGTCTGGGCATCCGCTGGACCGCGATCATCCAACTCGGCCGCTTCTTCACCATCAATGTTGCGATCGCCGAAGATCATGAACTCATCACGGCCGGGCTCTACGGTTACGTTCGCCATCCCTCTTACACCGGCACGCTTCTCATCTTTCTCGGCTTCGGGCTTTGCATGCTCAACATCTTCTCGCTCGCGGCGCTTTTTCTGCCGATTTCGACCGCGTTTCTCTGGCGAATGCACGTCGAGGAAGAGGCGCTTTATCAGGCCTTCGGCCGCGCCTACGAAGCCTATGCCGCACGAACGTCGCGCATCCTTCCGCTAATCTGGTAGCTCGATTCAAGCTCCTCCCGGCAGGGTTGGAAGCGAAGGGAAAGGCGGAACCGCCGGCCCGATTTTCCGCGAGACAAGCTGCTCGACGCTGAGCGATTATGGGTGCAACAATACCGTCTACTGAAGGTTTACAGTCACACGCAAAGGAAAGGATTTGCCATGAAGTTATCGCAAGCGACGACGGACGAGTTCAAAACAGGTTTCCAGGGAGATGTTGTTCTTCCGGGTGATGCCAATTACGACGAGGTGCGAGAGATCTGGAACGCGATGATTGATCGCAAGCCGGCGCTGATCGCCCGCTGCAAAACGGCGGATGATGTCGTGCAGGCGGTGAAGTTCGGACGCGAACAGGATCTGCTCGTCTCGATCCGAGGCGGCGGCCACAACATCGCGGGCAACGCGGTTTGCGACGACGGTCTCATGATCGATCTCTCGCTCATGAAAAAGGTCGAGGTCGACCCCCAGGCCCGGCGCGCGATGGTCGAACCGGGCTGCACCCTTGGCGATGTGGACGCAGCCACCCAGGCGCATGGGCTCGCGACGCCGACCGGCATTAACTCGACTACCGGCATCGCCGGCCTCACGCTTGGTGGCGGCTTTGGCTGGTTGAGCCGCAAGTTCGGCATGACGATCGACAACCTCCTTTCCGCGAACGTCGTGACGGCGGACGGAACGCAACTGCACGCGAACGACACGCAAAATGCCGATCTCTTCTGGGGATTGCGAGGCGGCGGTGGAAACTTTGGAATCGTGACGAACTTCGAATTCCAGCTCCATCCGGTGGGGCCTGACCTCTTGAGCGGTCTGATTACTTTCCCGTTCAGCGAGGCCAAATCGGTCATCACGCAATTCGCCCGTTTCACCGAGACGATGCCGGAGGAACTCAACGTCTGGATGGTGACGCGCAAGGCGCCTCCCCTCCCTTTCCTGCCGGCGGAGGTGCACGGGAAGGAGATCGTCGTGCTCGCGCTTTGCCATGCGGGCGAACCCGCGATGGGCGAGAAGCTCATCGAGCCGTTGCGAAAGTTCGGCACGGTCCTCGGCGAGCACGTCGGCGTGCAGCCCTTTGTCGCCTGGCAGCAGGCTTTCGACCCGCTCCTGGCCCGC
>DATBDG010000016.1:0-14298 GCA_036270055.1 Chthoniobacterales bacterium | reverse complement strand
ACATTCTGCGCCTCTTTGCGACGTCGCAATTCGTCAGGCGCCCAGGCGTGGAACTCGGCGCGCAAGGCGGTGCAAACATCCGCCGCGCGATCGGCGAAGTTTTGGCAGGTGCCGAAGATCGGGTTTTCGGGCAGCGAAAATCCTTTTCTCAATCCGGTCGCGATGACCTCGGCAGCCAGCAGCTCGATGCTCTCGAATTGGCGCGCCGAAGCCGGTTCGCCGGAAGCGACCTGCTCCAAGTCTTGCACGATCCGCGCCAGGAGCGCTTTGCCATAGGTGCTTTTGGCCCATTTGGGATTGGCAAAAAAATCCCGGATGCCGCTCGCACATTCCGGCCAGAGATCACGCACCTCCGTCAGCGCCTGCTCCACGTGCGTGGCGGCTTCCGCCGAGCTGCGCAGGTCTTTCGGCAAAATGGTCAAGGTCGGATTTTTCTCCAACTCCTCCAGGTCCTTGAGGAGCTTCCTGGGCGTGATCTTCCCCTGGATTGCGAGCAGTACGCCTAACGAATCGTTGATGTAAAAATTTCGCCGCCAAAAATCCCGCGTCACCTCCCGCAGCAGGTCGCGCTCGTCCGTCACCAGCTCCGCGTCGAAAAGCGTGCCGGTCTCGAAAGCCTGTTCCGCCAGGACGCGCTGGCAGAAACCGTGAATGGTGTAGATCGAGGCCTGATCGAAATTGGCCAGCGCATCCTCGAGCCGTGCGATCGCGGTGCGGTGGTCAGGATATTTGCGCAAGATATCGCCGACTAAATCATGCTCGGATTTTCCTTTCTGAAAGCCGAGCAGCGCATCGTGTAAAAGATCGCGAATCCGGCCGCGCAGTTCCGCTGTCGCCAGCTCGGTGAAGGTGGTAACCAGGATTTGATCAATCGTCAGGCCAGCTCGCTCCAGGAGCAGACGGAGAACGAGGCCGGCGATGGTGAATGTTTTCCCGGTGCCGGCGCTGGCTTCAATCAAGAGCGGCCCGCTGCCGATCTCGGTTTCGAGGAGGAGGAAGTCGTTCATTTCTCTGTCGTCACGGTCTTGAGCGCCGGCTCGAAAATCTGCAGGGCGATTTCTCGAAATACCTGCCCGAGCGGATCGGGCACATTGCGGAACGCGAGATCGAAGTAGTCATCTTCCCGCTCCGGTCCCTGCCCAAACTCGTTATCGCGCGGGAGCGGCGAATCGCCCCAGGTCTTTTGCGCTTTCTCGAGCGGGGAAGATCCGCGGGTGGGATGAAGCGTTCGGTCGGCGAAAGCGAGCGAGCTACGAGGAAAAAATGGCAGCGGCTCACGCAGGCCGCGCCAGTAGAATTCGAGGAGGGAAGCGAGCAGCGTCCGCGCGTCCTCCTGCGGTGGCGCGAAATGCTCGATCACCGGTTGCTTTTCCTTCGTCGCGGTGATCAGGATCGACTCGGTCGCGCGAACACAATTCATGAGCAAATGATCGATCCACGCGCCGAGCAGGTCGGCTGGTTTCCGCGTCGTTAGGCGGCGACGCACCAGCCGGTCGTCGAAGAGGTTGTCGATCCGGGCGCGAAGCTCGAACCGGCCGATCGTGAGCTGCAACTGCTCCGGCTCGCGGCGCTCCCGGCCGGCGTTCTCCCTCACCGCCCCGGCGAAAAGCCGCGCGTTCTCGGCCAGCTCGCGCAAGTGCGATTCGCCCGCCCTCCCGGGGGGCAGGTTCCCGGCGGCGCGCGCCACCGGGAACCACGCCGCAACTTCCTCGCCGCCCAGCGTGCGATCGAGAAGATCTTGTTCCAGTTTGTATTTCGCGAGGCCGCCCGGTTCCAGCGGCTCCGCTTCCTCCAGGAGTGGATCCTCGCGCGCGAGACGCAGACCGAGCCGCTCGCGAATGAAAAATTTAGACGGATTACTGAAGAAGGACCGGAGTGTGGTGTTGTCGACGCGCTGCCATTCCGCTTCCGGCTCGCTGATTTTTGCGCTGAGGAACGGCGCCGGCTCGCTTCGTTCCTCGATCGCCGTTCCGCTCGCCAGACAATTCTCGGCCGAGTAACTGAAAAGCCCATCGGTGCCGGTGAAATATTTCCGACTGAACGGCTGCAGCGGGTGTTCGGTCACGGGCGCGCCGGAGTACTCGCGCAGCTCGCTCACGAGCACGCTCGGCGGGATCGGACTGTTGTCGCGGATCGAGCGACCGACATGGCTGACGTAACAAAGGTCGCGCGCGGAGAGAAGCGCTTCGAGGAAGAGATAGCGATCGTCATCGCGGGTGTTGCGATCGCCGCGGCGCGGTTTTTGCGCCACAAGATCGAAGGCCGGCGGACGATCGTGGCGCGGGTAGGCGGTGTCGTTCATTCCGATCAGGCAGACCACCCGGAAAGGAACCGTCCGCATCGGCTTGAGGGCGCAGAAGGTGATGCGTCCGGCGAGAAATCCGGAGCCGCTCGCGAGCTCGGCGAGCGCCTGCTCGAGATGCGCGAGGAGCACATCGAGTGGCACCGTTTGGTCGAAGCCGGAAAGCAGGGCCGCTTCGCCTAACGAATCGATCACGCGCCGGAGACGGTGCAATTCCGGCTCGCGTTCGTCGTCCTCGGCGAAAAAATGCACCGCGATCTGGCGCAGCATTTCCTGCCACTCCGCGAGGGTGCGCGGATGTTGCAACGCGCGCGCGGTCGCGAAGATCACCTCGGCGAACTCGGCGAAATGGCCGAGGGTTTCGGCCAGGTTTCCCTCCACATCGTCGAAGGCGAGGATGCCGGCGAAAAGCTTCTCGCCCTGTGCGGGCGCCGCATAACCGAGCAGCAGCCGATCGAGCCCGGCGCGCCAGCTATTTTCGCCAAACTCCGGCAGTCCCAGCTCCGCGCGATGCGCCGCATCGATTCCCCAGCGGATCCCGGTTTTCTCGATCCAAGTACGTATGATTTCCACGTCCGGCTCGGTCAGATCGAAATTTCGCTGGAGCGGAACCGATTCGAGGATGCTCAGCACACTGCTGGCGGTGAAACGGCTGCCGGCCAATTCGAGGATGCGCAGAAACGTGTCGATGAGACCGTTTTCCGCCCGCGCGCCGCGATCGGCGATGCTGTATGGGATGCGCAGCGCTTCCGGTCCGGTGGCGAAGACCGCTTCGATAAAAGGCGCGTAGACCGAAATGTCGGGCGCCATCACCACGATGTCGTGCGGCTTGAGTTCGCGGTGCTGCTCGAAGAGCGCGAGTAACTGATCATGCAGCACCTCCGTCTCCCGCATCGGACTGTGGCAGGAATGAAACTGGAGCGAGTGATCGTCAGGCGCGATCGGACGAGCGGGGTCGCCGGTCGGATCCCTCAGCTCGAAAATATCGCGTTGGACTTGCGCCAGCATCGTCTCGCCGGCTGGCACCTGGAAATGCTCCTCTTCCTGCGCAGGACTGAGCTCCGTCACGATCTCGAGAAAATCGCGTCCGAGCTTGCCTAACGAACTCAGGAGCGGGTTGCCGCGTTCAAATTGCAGATCGAGTTGCGCGCTCTCGGACGCTTTGCGGCGTGCGCGCATTTCCTCACGCGCGGAGCGGGTGTCGCCCCACCATTGCGGCGTGGGGCGCAGGAGAAATAAATGCAGGCTAACGCGATCCGCGAGATCCTGCAGAAACTCGACATACAACGGTGGCAGGGTCGAGAGGCCGAAAAGCAGGATGCGCTCCGGCAATCGCACATCCTCATTTCGCAGGAGGCCGCTGAATTCCTTCGCCAGCGCGGGCGGATGCAGCCCCGGCGCGTGCCGCACCAACTCGCGCCAGAGAATCGCCTGCCAATGCTTTTCCGCCCCGCCTTCCCAGTCCAAAATCATGCCTGGCCGGAAGGCGAGATACCGGTCGAAAGCCCCGGCGATTTTTCCCGCGAGCTGAAAAAGACGCAGCTTCGGCCGGGGTTGATCGAGATACCGACTCAGCTCCGCAAACTCCGGCCGTGCCGAAAGCGCGGGGAGGATTTTCATGATGGCCCAAGTGAGATTTTCACAGCTGAAGAAGCGCGCGCTGGCCCGGCCCGGGAGTGCTTCGTCGATGATCTGGGCAACCAGTCGCTGAGGGAAGAGAAAAGCCATGTTGGCACAGACGCCCTGGCGGAGCGCGAGTTGCTGGGTGAGCCAGCGTTCCATTCCCGGCGTCTGCACCACGACCAGCTCCGGGACGAGCGCACTGCGGAGCGGCGTCGCCAAGACCTTTGCGCACTGGTCCGCGAGCAGCTCCAGGCGGTTGCTGGTGTAAAGATGGAGGCCGGCGTTTTCCGTCACCGCGAGCACATTATCACAGCGGCTCGGACAAAGGTTGTCCGAGTGATGAATTTTTTTGGAAACGAATCAGCGAAATGACTTGAGTGGTTGTGGCACGCCGCCTATCTGTCGGACATGAAAAGTCCCAGAGGGATGAAACCGGCGCGGCGGCTCGGGCGTCCGCCGCAGCGGGTGGGGCTGGAACAGTTTTCCCGTCCGCCGCTCGCGCGCATGATGCAGCTCCACCACCAGCTTCAGGCGCGCAAGTTTCCCAACTGCCGCAAACTCGCCCACGAGCTCGAGGTCTCGGAAAAAACGATCCAGCGCGATATCGAGTTCATGCGCTATCAGCTCGGCCTGCCGATCGAGTACGACCAGTTGCATTTTGGTTTCGTTTACACCGAGCCCGTCACCAGTTTTCCCAACATCCAGGTGAGCGAGGGTGAGATCGTGGCCCTCTTTGTCGCGCAGAAGGCCCTCCAGCAATATCGCGGTACCCCTTTTGAAGCGCCTCTGCGCGCCGCTTTCCAGAAGATCGGTCACGGGTTGAAGGACCGGATCTCATTCAGTTGGAGCGATCTCGATGCCGCCATCTCTTTTCGGTCGGTCGGGCAAAGTGTCGCCGATCTCGAGGTCTTCGAGCTGCTCAGCCGCGCCGTGCTGGACTCGGCCGAAGTGGAGTTTCGCTATCGGAAATTGCGCAGCAATGCGGCCGAGACACGCCGGGTGCGGCCTTACCATCTCGGTTGCGTCGATCAGCAGTGGTATCTCTTTGCCTTCGATCTCGCGCGCCAGCAGGTCCGCACATTTGCTCTCCCACGGATCAGCGGGCCGCGGCGCACGGGCGCGCGCTTTCGACGGCCCGCGAATTTTTCGATCGGGAAATTTCTGGATTCGAGCTTTGGCGTCTTCCAAAGCGAGGGTCGCACAACGGTGCGAATCCGCTTTCGGCCTTTCGCGGCGCAGCTCGTGCGCGAGCGGATGTGGCACCACTCGCAAAAGATCAAGGAACTGCGCGACGGCGGTCTGGAATTGAACCTGCAGCTCGGGAGTCTGGAGGAAATTGAGCGCTGGGTCTTGAGCTGGGGCGATGAGGGGGAAGTGCTCGAGCCGGCGAAACTGCGGGAGCGGCTGGCGGCTGTCGGCCGGAAGTTTGTCGCTCAATATTCGGCAAAGTAAAAATCTTCGCCCCTCGGACGGCGGATGTCTGACCCGCACGGCTAATGTGTGGGTATGAACAAAAATTACGCCGAAATCGCTTCATCTTTTCGGCTGGTCTGGTGAGCGAATCGACCGGACATTAACCGGCGCACGTGAACTCGGATCTGCCTCACGACGAAATTCGGATCGAAGAACTGGAACTGATGGCGCGGGTCGGCGTGCCCGACGAGGAGCGTGCGCAGCCGCAGCGGCTTACGGTCTCACTCGTCCTGCAACCGCGTGGGGCTTTCGCGGAAGTAGAGAACGATCTCGCGCGGGCGATTGATTACGCGGCGGTCTGCGCCGAAGTGCGGCATTTCTTTACCGGCCGGGAAGACAGGCTGATCGAAACTCTCGCGCACGAGACTGCCGAACATTTGCTGCGCAGGTTCGATCTCCTGCGGATCGAGCTGGAACTGCGAAAGTTCATCCTGCCTGAGACCCGCTACGTCGCCGTGCGGGTCGTGCGCGCGCCGTAGAGGCTTCGCTCTGCGAAGCGCGAGGGAAGAGGTCGCTCGCAGGGTTGGCTGAGCTTGGCTAATCAGTCTCGTCTTTCGCACCGCGAAACATCCACAGCGATTCGCTTTTCGCGACGCCGTCCATAACTTCCCGGCGTGCAAAAGAGCAACCTCGTGCGCGACGGCGACGGCTGGGAGACCGTCGGGAGCGAATCGCATTTCACCACCCCGCACCTGAGCGTGGCGACGGACGAAGTGCGAACCCCCACCCAGCGCACCCCGCGCAAATGGGCCGTTGTGCATCGCAAACCTGCGGTCGTGATCGCGCCCCTGACCCGCGAGGGAAAATTCGTCCTCATCCGCGAGGAGCGAATTCCGATCCGGGCCGCGATCTGGTCGATGCCGGCGGGCCAAATCGACGAATCGCTTGAACCGGATGAGGCGGCGGTGCGGGAAGTGGCGCGGCGCGAATTGCGCGAAGAGACCGGATACGAACTGGTGCCGGGTGCGGAGTTGACTTCGTTAGGCTACTTTTTTTCCTCGCCGGGGATGACGGATGAACATTGTTACCTCTTCCTCGCCCAACCAGTGCAAAAGACCGCCGCGGGCGCGGAACACGACGCGACCGAGGCGATCGTGGACTGCCGGGAATTCAGCGCCGACGTCGTGCGGCAGATGATCGCCGAGGGTCAAATCCGCGACGCCAACACCCTCAGCATCTGGGCCCGCCTGGTCGCGACCGGCGAAATATTTCCCTGACGATGGGCCTGCGCGACATCTTTTCCTTTCGCGACCCGCCCGAGAGCGAGACCTCGAAGCCGTTCCTCGAGCACCTCGAGGACTTGCGCTGGACGATCGTGAAAATGGCCATCACCCTGATCGTGGCGATGTTTCTCTGTTTTGGCTTCCGCCAACGGCTGGTCATGATTCTGCAACGACCGCTGAGTGAAGTCGGCGGCCAGGTTGGCGCCCTGCGCGCGCTTGGCATTACTGACTCGATCACGGTCTCGTTTCATCTCGCCTTTTATGCCGGGATCGTTCTTTCCTTCCCGCTCCTGCTTTATTTCCTCGCCCAGTTCGTTCTGCCGGCTCTGACCGCAGTCGAGAAGCGATTTCTCTTTCCCGCTATCGGGGTGAGCTTCGCCCTTTTTCTGATCGGGGTGGTCTGCTGCTACTACTGGCTGCTCCCGAAAACGATTCTCTTTTTCTTTCACGACACTCAGTCGTTAGGCTGGAGCCCCATGTGGACGGTGCAGCAATATTACTCGTTTGTGACCCGCTTCGTCCTCGGCTTCGGGCTCGCTTTTGAGTTGCCGGTCGTCGTCCTCGCCCTGGTCAAATTTGGCCTCATTACCTATGAATTCATGGCCCGCACCCGGCCTTACGCGATCGTGCTCATTTTCATTCTTGCGGCCATCATTTCGCCCACCCCCGATATTCTGACCCTGATCGCGATGAGCCTGCCGATGTGTTTGCTCTACGAAAGCTGCATCTGGATCGCCTGGTTCATGCAGCGGAAAGCGGCCCGCGACGCTTCGGCCTAACGAGTGGAAACGCCCGGGTTCGACGACCTGATTTTTCGGATCTTCGCCTTTGTCATGGGGGCGGCGATTGGTTCTTTCCTCAACGTCTGCATTTATCGCATGCCGCGCGATCTCTCCGTCAACCAGCCGCGTCGCTCCTTTTGTCCGGCGTGTGAAAAGCCCATCCCGTGGCAGCAGAACCTGCCGCTCGTCAGCTGGCTCTGGTTGCGCGGGAAATGCGCCAACTGCGGGAGCCGAATCGCGTTTCGTTATTTTGCGGTCGAGCTGCTGACGGCGCTGCTTTTTCTCACGGTCTGGATCGTCTTTCCCTGGCCGATCGCCCTCGCCTATTGGCTTTTCGTTTCCCTCCTGATCGTCGCGACCTTCATCGACTTCGAGCATTTCATTATTCCGGATGAGATCACGATTGGCGGCACAATCGCCGGGGTGCTGGCGAGTCTCGCCCTGCCGGTCCTGATGGGAGAAGAGTCGCGCTGGCGGGCGCTCGCCCAGTCGTTAGGCGCGGCCGCGCTCGGCTACGCCCTGCTCTGGATCGTGCTCGAGGCCGGCAAAAAAGCCTTTGGCAAGAAACGTATCCGGCTCGAGGCGCCGACGCCCTTTGGCTGGGTGCGCGAGGGTGAGGACGCGCAGTTTGTCGTCGGCGAGGAGCGCGGACTCTGGAGCGATCATTTTGCGCGGGAGAGCGATCTGCTCCTGATGCATTGCGCCGAGGTGGAGGTCGATGGCCGCCGCTTCGAGAACATGACCCTGCAGTTTCGCTACAACCGACTCACGATTAATGACGAGACGTTCGCGCTCGACGAGGTCAACCGGATCACTGGGGCGGTGCGCGAATTACAGATTCCGCGCGAAGCGATGGGCCGGGGCGATCTCAAGTTTCTGGCCGCGATTGGCGCTTTCCTCGGGTGGCGCGCAGTCCTTTTCAGCATCTTCGCCGGCTCACTCGCCGGGTCGCTTGTTGGCCTAACGACGATGTTGCTCGGGAAACGCGCCTGGTCCGCCAAGATTCCTTTTGGTCCCTACCTCGCCCTCGGCGCGCTCGTCTGGATGTTTTTCGGGACGGCACTGGTGAGCTGGTATGCCGGCTTGCTCGCCCCTTAAAGCGACGTCCGGTCCTTCAAAATCCGCTGCGCAAACGTCCAAAATCTAGGTGCGCCCCGCAGCCTTGCTTGCCGCGTGGCGCAGCTTTACGCGGTGGCAGCGCTCGAGCAGCTGTGGCGATTCCATCCGCTCCGCCCAGGCCGCAAAGGCCGGCGTCGGACCGCGCCAGCGTAGCGTCTCGACCTTCTTAAAGAGCGGCGCATCGGTGCGCAGCGTCGCGAGATTCTTGAAGAGGAGCGCGAGATCGCGCTGTTTGCCGAGAATGTTCGACGGGAATTTCTCGATCGGCCCATATTGGTTCAAAAGCTGGGCGGCGCCCCTTGCGCCGATCCCGGCGATGCCGGGATAGCCGTCGGCTGCATCGCCCACGAGCGCGAGCAGGTCCGGAATGAGCGGCGGATCGACCCCGAACTTTTCGCGGACCCCACTCGCATCGCGCATGATTTTGCGCCGGCCGTCGATCTGCACCACGCGCGTGGCGCGCACGCATTGCGCCAGATCCTTATCGGGGGTCCAGATGGCGACCTTCTCGACCTTCCTGTCCTTCGCCGCGAGATGCGCGGCCGAAGCGAGCGCATCATCGGCTTCCAGCTCGACCATCGGCCAGACGACCACGCCCATCGCCGTCAGTGCCTCCTCCAGCGGATGGAATTGCGCGAGCAGGGCGGGCTCGATCCCGGCCCCGGTCTTGTAGTCCGCCCAAAGCCGATTGCGAAACGACTCGATCACGTGATCGGTCGCGACGCCAATATATGTTGGATATTCACCCCGTGAGGCGGAGCCTTTTGCGGCGTCGCCTTCGCCGCGTGAGCCGAAGTCTTTTACGCGGTTGCTCTCGATTATTTGCAGAACGGTCCCGAGCACGCCGATAACTGCACCATACGGACGGTCCACGCCAAGACCGCGTGAGGAGGCGCCTTTTACGCGGGTAAACCGGCGCAAGCCGTAGAAGTGGCGAAAGAGTTCGTAAGTGCCATCGACGAGGTGAACTATCACAGCGCGTCAGGATAAATCAGCGAGACCGCGTGAGGCCAAGGCTTTTACGGTTACTTGGATTCGAGTTCTGCGAGTGCAGCGAATCCATCACCGTCGTCTGGCTTGCCGCTGACTCCATGGAATCAGGAATGCAGAGAAAGAATAGAGGAGTCCATGAAGACGAGAACCAAACTCCTCCGACGCGTGATCTCCTCGGAGCGCATGCGCCTCGAGGGCCGGTGATGCTTCCCTCGCCGTCACGAACGTTGGTTCACAAGCGATGAGCGAGGAACTATCGGCCATTCCATTGGCGGACGTTCTACGCGCCGCCAACGAACTCGTCGCGGCGGGCCTGATCGACGACTACGCACTTGGCGGCGCTTTGGCCGCCATCTATTATGTCAAGCCATTCACGACTTCCGACGCTGACATCAGCGGGCACCGGCCCAAGATTAAGCGGTGTCGAGATTTGCACTGACCCAATTCCCCGATTCCCCATTCTGACCCTCGTCGCATCGACAGACCTACTGGTCTCCGCGCAGAAAATTCTTGCCAACGAATTGTTGGTCTAGTCAAACTCTGCGCCGTGGAACGCCCGTTCCCTACTCTGCTTGGAATTGGATACGTTCACGCTCGTTCCTTGCCCATGAATTACCAAGGCCGATGCCTGCGGACGTTGCTGGGGAGCGATTAGCATGGCCCGTAAAGCGAAAAAGCCGGTTCAAACGCCTGCGAAAAAACCGGTTCCGAGATTGCCGCGCGCGATGTTGGTCGACCTGTATGCAGCGCGGCAGTATTTGCGGCTCGATACGCTCAAGGAGGCCGGCTTGCGAATGCCGGTCGAGGTTTATTTCAAAGACCCGGACGTGGCCGCGCAGTTCGAAGGCGCTGGTATCGATGAAACTTTCACCACGCCGTGGGAGCCCGGTCTTCGGGACGGCCCGACCAGCGCGCGATTCGCCGTCGTCGACTACGATTCAACCAAAAACGTGCTGACGCCTCCAGCTATCTGGGACCGGAAAAACAGTTGTTATGTTGCGCCAGACGGCAAGACGGTCCTCGATCGAAAAACCAAAGACGTTTATCAGTATCATCAACTCAGCGTATGGGCCAACGTCCAAAACACCCTGGAATTCTTCGAGAGCAGTTCCGGCCTGGGCCGCAGGATCAGTTGGGGGTTCGAGGGTAACCGGCTGACGATTGTTCCGCACGCCGGGAACGGCGAGAACGCCTATTACGACCGAGCCAGCAAGTCGCTCCAGCTTTACTGGTTCGAAAGCGACAAGGGCACCGTCTTTACCTGTCTGTCCTCCGATATCGTGAACCACGAATTCGGCCATGCCGTGCTCGACGGCCTGCGGCCGCATTATTACGAATCGGTTGGCGCGCAGACCGCGGCATTTCACGAGTTCTTCGGCGATTTAACCGCCATCCTGATGGCATTTCGCAACAATGCATTTCGCAAAGTCGTACTCACGGAAAGTAACGGCAAGCTTACCGGCGCTCAGTTGCTGGCCGGGCTTGCGCAGCAGTTCGGCCGGGCGACCCAAAATGCCCCTTATCTTCGCAGCGGCTTGAACCCAAAAACGATGAAGTCGCTTGCGGGCAACCTTGAGCCGCACGCGCTGTCCGAGGTGATGACTGGCGCGATGTTCGACATCCTTATGGGGATATTCGCCAAGCACCAAAAAAACGAAGTGAAGCGTGCCAAGGCCGGCGGAAGCAACAAGCCTAGCGACATACGCGCGTTGGCCGACACCGTCCCCCGAATGCAGATGCTTGCGATCCAGCCGCTCGATCTTTTGCCGCCTTGCTCGGTGACGTTCAGGGACTACGCGCTGGCGGTGCTTCGTGCTGCGCAGGTCACCGATCCGACCGATCCGTCGGGTTATCGCGAGCTAATGCTCGATTGCTTCATCAAGCGTGGCGTGCTCAAGGAAGCGGACCGGAAACCGCTGCTGGCGCTAGCCGCGGTGTTCAAGCGTCCGGCGCTCGACGTCTACCACTCCGTGGATTCCATCGCGGCATCGCGCGGCGGCGCCTACCGCTTTCTCGACGACAATCGCGCCAAGCTGCTGATTCCGCTTAACGCGGACCTCATCATCCCCGAGATCGTACGTGCCAGCAAGTCCACCCGCGATGGACTGCCGCAACCCGAGCAAATTATCGTGCAATATATTTGGCGCGAAGAATTGCTGCTCGAGGGAGCCCGCTTCGGCCAATTCGCCGGGGAACGGACGACGATGCTGTGCGGCGCCACCATGGTGCTCGACCAGAACGGCAACCTGATTCACTGGGCACGCCAGCCTGGCAGCGTCAGCGTAGGCGATTCGACAGCGGCGCAAACCGAACAAGCCGATGGTGTGCGGCGGCGCAAGGAGCTTCTGGATACGGTGGCGGCGCGCGTCGCGGCGGGGATGATCGGCGAAACGATTGGAGGAGAACTCGGCCTCCTCGAACGGGCTTCGCCTCCGTTCACCGTTCAGCACGTCGATGGAGAGGTCCGCTTCGGCCTCGCCCCGCACTTCTCGCTCCGCGGAGATGCCGTTCACGACGACACGGGAGACCGACAATGGCAGATAAGCTTCTAATCCGGCTGTTCGACGTAGGCCTTGGCGATTGCATTTATTGCCGTATCCCTAAAGCTCACAAGAGTGGCCGGGATTTTCACATCCTGATCGACTGCGGGACGTTGAGCAGTACCGAATATCTGTCCAAAGCCATCACGACCCTCAAGACGCTCCTGCCATCGATTGACGGCAAGCGTCACGTCGATCTGTTGGTCGTAACCCACGAGCACAAAGACCATATGACTGGCTTTGGGATGGACCTTTGGGGGGAGCTTTCTTTCGGCGCGATCTGGATGAACGCCGCAATGGACCTCAATCATCCGGAAGCGAAACGGGCCAAAAAGCTTCATAGTTTTGCGGCGGGTGCAATGGAGCGGGCGTTGCGGTTGAATCTCGCTCTCGGGCCGCAGCTGACGGAACTTGCGGCGGTTATGGCGCTTAACAAAACCGCGATGACGAGGCTCCGCGAAACGCTGCCGAAGGCGAGCAAAATCAAGTCGACCTATGTTCATTCGAAGTCGAGCAAGGCGGATCTCGACTTGCCGCTGAAGGGCGCGACCGTCAGCGTGCTTGGCCCCGAAAAGGATATCGATTTTTTCTACTTGGGCCAGAAAGGCGATCCCTCGCTGCGTAACGCTCTGGGATTCATCGACACCGGGCTGCCGGATCCGGCGACGGCGGTGCCGGCAGCAACTGATATTCCGAACCCGACGAATATGGATCCTGGCGATTTCCGCCAGTTGCGTTCGCGCATGCTCTCCACCGCGCTCGCCTTCGCCGATCTCGACGGCAAGGTCTGCAACAACACCAGCGTCGTTCTGCTGATCGAATGGAATGGCAAACGGCTGCTATTTGTGGGCGACGCCGAATGGGCGAATGCGTTCAAGGAAGGAAAAGGAAACTGCTCCTGGAACGTAATGTGGAATCTGCGGAAGAAACAGATCCAAGGTCCGCTTGCTTTCTACAAGATCGGGCATCATGGCAGCGAGAATGCGACGCCGTGGGGGATGACGCCGGCCGACAGCAAAGGCGAGCCACTCGCCATTCTCGATTCGATCCTACCGGTGAAGTCGAAAGCAAAGGCCAGGGCGATCGTTTCAACGCATCGAGGGAACTACCCGACGATCCCGCGCACGGACCTCCTCGCCGAGATCGGTACGCGAGTGTCCAATACCAGGAACTACGCCGACGCGTTCAAGAAGGCCGGCAAGAAGACTTCAGAGGTGCCGCTGTTCGGCGACAAGGAAAAAAAGTCGTTCGCAAAACCGCAGCCTTTGCGGACCGATCTCGAGCGAATACTGCTCGACTCCCAAGGCTTCGTCGACGTCGAAATCGATCCGTAATCGCAGACAACGGCCCGTCTTACGGATCGAATTTGCCGGAGCGTTTTATCACGTAATGGCGCGAGAAAATCGGCGACAGGCCATTTTCAAGGCATGCACCTGCCCTTGCGTCTTGCCACAGGCGCCGGCGAGTGTTTCCAAAAAGAGCACCCGATCCTCTGGCAGACGAAAAATGTCCTGCCGCCGATCCCCGCGGCTCATGACGCGATAGATCGCGCCCGAATATTCAATTCGAAGCGGTCGAGCCATTCCGCCATTTCTGTCAGCAACGCGAAAATGTATCAATCCTTGGACTGACCCCGATTTCCCGAGGACTGACCCCGATTTCGATTTCCCAAATTCCGCTGAATCTCCCCTATAATCTCTTGTGCCGAACAAAGAATCCGGATAAGAAAAAATCATGGATTTCGAGAAGCTGCTCAATCTCGTGCCGCTCATTGCATATTATCCGCGCTGGGCGCAAGTCCTGTTCGTCGCAACCTTCGGGTCACTAACGGCTTCTCTTTTCGTCTTCGTTATCCTTTATGCTCATGCATCGCAAGTAAAGGAGGCGCTGGAGACAGCTAAGCCTAAAAAAGAGATACCGGTTCATATTCAACAAAGTATTAATGAGGACATTCGATCCGGCTCTACGCTTTTCTCAGATCTCGGCCTGGCATTAACAGACTATTACTCGGCCTGCGTAGCTCTTCGCTTGCATATGTTAGACTATACAACTCATCGTCCTAACGTTAGCGAATATGCAACAGAAGAGTTGCCCACATCGCTCAAACAAGACGTTGCCGTAGTCGCGAAAGCGCTTGATGCAATTCGAAACAGTCTTTTAGCGATTAATCGACATGACTTCGCACGAAAATGCTGGCAAAAATCCAATCGCGCTTTGCATAATAGTTTCCTCGATCACCTTAA
>DATBDG010000015.1:0-29442 GCA_036270055.1 Chthoniobacterales bacterium | reverse complement strand
CCCGGTCTACACGATTGGCCGCACGCCCGACCGATCGAGCCTGCGCGGCGCGAATCATCTGCCGCATCCGCTTTTTCAGATCAACCGCGGCGGACAGGCGACCTATCACGGTCCGGGGCAATTGGTCGGTTATTTTCTCCTCGACCTGCGCCGTTACGGACAGGATTTGCATCGCTATCTGCGCTGGATCGAAACGCTCCTCATCGCGCTGCTCGCGCAATACGGCATCGACGCGACGACGCGTGCCGGCCTCACGGGAGTGTGGGTGGGCGAGCGCAAGATCGCCTCCATCGGCGTCGGCGTCCGGCATTGGATCACGATGCATGGTTTCGCCCTCAACGTCGGTGGCGATCTTTCGCCCTTCGACGCGATCACGCCCTGCGGCATCGCCGACGTCGCGATGACATCGATCGAAATGGAAACTGGTGCTTCTCGACCGCTGGAACGGATTGCATCAGAGGCAGCGGAGGTGGCCCAAAGACGCATCGCGGATCTTTCCCGGAGCGCTTCCCGCTCGACACGAATGCCCGTTGCCATTTAGTGCAGCATGGCCATTCCCTTGGAAGACAACTTCACTGATATCATTGGCAAGGCGCAGCGCGGTCTCGGCATTTCCGATAGCGAGCTCGCAGAGAAATCCGGCGCCGAAGTCGAGGCGATTCGCAAGATTCGCGAGGGCAAGGTCGAGCGCCTCACGATTGAACGAATCGCGCCCGCGCTGGAGCTCAATCCGGCGGCGCTGGCCGATCTGGCGGAGGGAAAGTTTCAGCCCCACGAAATCAAACTGGATGGGTTGGCGCAATTCAACACGCCGTATCACGACATGCAGGTCAACGCCTACCTCGTCTGGGATCCGACGAGCCTGGAAGCGGTTGTTTTCGACAGTGGGGCGAAATGCTCGGCCCTGCTGGAGCACGCAAGGAAACACGGCCTGACGATTAAACTCATTCTGCTCACCCACGCCCATCCCGATCACGTCGCGGACCTCGACCGGCTCGGGCGAGAGACCGGCGCGCCGATCTATCTCTCCAGCCGCGAAAAAGCGTCGGGCGCCCAGCCGATCGAGGAGGGCAAGAAATTCACCGTCGGCAAACTCGAAATCGAGTCGCGTCTCACCTGGGGACATTCGCCGGGCGGAATGACCTTCGTGGTTAGGGGACTGGAGCGGCCGGTGGCGATTGTGGGTGATTCGCTTTTCGCCGGCTCGATGGGGGGCGGCAACGTTTCCTACCCGGAGGCGGTCAAAAACAATCTCGAGAAAATCCTTACCCTGCCGGACGAGACGGTGCTTTGTCCGGGGCACGGCCCGCTCACGACGGTGGGCGAAGAGAAAGCGCACAACCCATTTTTCGCGCAGTAATCTGGGCTCGGCGCGGCGAGTCGAGCGGGAGGGACGGGCTTCCGCTCGTCCATACCCTGCGTTAGCTTCGAGCCATGAACATCGCTTTCGTCGGAGTCGGCCGGATGGGCGCGAACATGGCGCGCCGCCTGAAAGAGAAAGGTTTTCACGTCACCGCGGTTTACGACGCCGATCGTCCCGCGGCCACCGCCCTGGCGCAGGAGCTGGGCAGCTATGCCAGCCAGTCGTTAGGCGAAGTCACGGCCGCGGCGGATACGATCATCACGGTTGTTTCGGATGACGCCGCGATGCGCCAGATTTTCGGCGCGCCGGAGGACAACCTGCTCCTCAACGCCCAGGGAAAACTTTTCATCAACTGCGCCACGATCTCACCGGAGGTGCATCTCGAGGTTCAGGATCTGGCCCGGAAAGCTGGCGCCGAAACGCTCGAAGCCTGCATGGCCTCGAGCATCACCCAGGCGCGGGAGGGTTCGCTTTATCTCATGTGCGCAGGCGAAAAATCGGCTTTCGAGCGGGCCGAACCGATCCTGAAATCGTTAGGCAAAACGATCCGCTACATCGGCAAATCGGGCGAGGCGGCGAAGGTGAAAGCGCTCGTCAACATGGTGATGAACATCAACACCGCCGGGCTCGCCGAAGGTCTCGGGCTGGGCGACGCGCTCGGGCTCGATCTCACCATGTTGCGCGAGGTTTTCTCCGAGACCGGCGCGGGCTCGCGCGTTTTGCAAACCGACGGCGAAGACATGCAAAACCGCGATCATGCCTGCTTTTTCTCCGCTGCCCATGCCGCGAAGGACAGTGGGATCGCGCTCCATCTGGCGGACGTGGCCGGCCTGCAACTTCCGCTCGCGCGGGCCACGAAAGAGCAATACAACCGGATGATCTTTGAGGGCTTGGGAGAACTCGACAAATCCGGCGTGGCCGAGCTGACGTTTAAAGGCCGCGGCCCCTCCGCCTAACCGAAGTCGATTTTTCATGCGTCCGGAACCGACCGGGCGAGGACGCCCGGTCGAGCCGAGAGCCGGGGCGGTTGTGTTACGACAGGCGCTCGGCGCCCGCGTAGATGTTCATCGTTTCGCCGCGGAGGAATCCCACCAGGGTCTGGTGATGGGCGCGGGCGAACTCGACCGCAAGGCTGCTCGGGGCGGAAATGGCGGCGACGATCGCGATGCCGGCAGCGAGCGCTTTCTGCGTCATCTCAAAGGAGACGCGGCCGCTCAGGAGGAGGATGCGATCGCCTAACGGGAGGCGCTTCGCGAGCAGCTCGTGGCCGATCAACTTGTCGAGCGCGTTGTGCCGCCCGACGTCCTCGCGCAGGAGAAGCAACTCGCCCTTGGAATCGAAGAGGGCACAGGCGTGCAATCCGCCGGTTCTCTGAAACGTCTCCTGCGCCGCCGCCAGCTTGCCAGGAAGTTCGAGCAGCACCCGGCCCTCGAATTTGAGCGCGCTTTCGATCGGCCGAAATTGCTGCAGCGCCGCCTCGATCGTCGCCTTGCCGCAAATCCCGCAGCTCGACGAGCTAAAGACGTGTCGGCTCAATTTCGTGAAGTCGAAACGCGCCGGATCGGTCAGGGCGATGTGAATGACGTTGTCGGTTGGGCGCTCGGTCGTTAGGCAGGAGGTGATTTCGAAAATTTCGCGGGCCTCGCGCACGATGCCTTCGGTCAGGGCAAAACCGGCCGCCAATTCCCGATCATGGCCCGGGGTGCGCATCACGACCGCCAGGCTGCGGCCTTCGACCCGGATCTCGAGCGGTTCTTCGACCGCCACTTCGTCCGGCTCCTCGGGGAACGACTCTCCGCCTCGCAGCCTAACGACTTTGGTGAATCTGGCGGCGGCGCGATCGTTCATAGTCAGCCGGCGTATTGAGGTTGGCGAAAAGATGCTCTTCCGCGGGGGTCAGAACTCGCTCGGACAACAATTTCTCGCGCAGACCGCGACAGACAAAACCCTCCATGGAAAAATCGCGATCGAGCAGGCTGGCCGCGGCAAGGGCGGCGCAGCGCAGCGGGTAAACCGCGGCCAGCGGTTCCAGCCCGCGCGAGGAACGCGGCACGACCCCCTGCGCCTCGCTGCAGCCCGCGAGAAGGGAGCGCAGGAAATCGGGCGTCATCTCGGGAAGATCGACTGCCAGGACGAGGAGGCGCGGCGCGGTGCTTCTTCGCAGCGCGGTCGCGAGTCCGGCGAGCGGCCCGGCTCCCGCGATGACGTCCGGGACGATCTCAAATTCGCGCCACTCTTCTCGCGGCGGACCAGCAATCATGAGTTGCTCGGGGGTGAGGGCGCGGAGGGTGTCGATTTGCCGGCGCCAGAGCGGTCGACCGTCAAATTCGAGAAAGGCCTTGTCGCGTCCCATGCGCGACGATTTGCCGCCGGCGAGAAGAACCGTGCTCTGGCGCATCGTCAGGCACTCTTCGCCGTTGCTCTCCGCCGCATCTTCAGCTGCGCGTCGCCGAGAGCGATGCGGCCGTCGCTCAGGATGCGGGCGCGGAGGCCGCCACGGCCGGCAAGAAATTTCTCCGCCCCGGGTGCGAAGGCATTATTCATCCAGTAACAGGGCGCGCAGTGCGCGGTGCCGCGGAACTGCACGCCTTGCAACTCGAAATCGGCGCCGATCAATTCCATTAAATCCACCCCGGAGACAATGACGTTGCGGCGCAGGACGCCCGGGGATTTGGTCGTTAGGCCAAAACTTTCGGAGAGAAGGTCGAAGACTTCCCTGGAGAAAAAGGTGATCTGGCCCTTGTAATCATCAGCGTAATCAAAGAAGCGATCGCCCCGAATGCCATGGCCGGCGACGCATTCGATCTCGTCGACGGCGATAAGCGGGAAATCATCCGGGGACCGGCCGTGGTGGCCGAAATAGTTATGGCCGGAGGAGATGAAGATTTGTTCGATGCGCATGGGTGACGATCTGCAGTGGAAGAAGAACGTTCAACGCTCAACGTCCAACGTTCAAATTAGAGAAAGCGCCAATTCCTCCTTGAGCGTTGGACGTTGAGGGTTGGACGTTGAACGTTTCTGCCGATGAAAACCGTCTGGCGCGTCTTCGCCTACCTCAAGCGCTATCCCTGGATGGCGAGCGGGACGCTGGCCTGCGCGGTGCTGAGCACCCTCATGATCGTCGTCTTCCCCTGGGTAACCAAATTCCTCATCGACGATGTCATTGCCGGTCATCGGCCCGAGCTGCTCCTGCCGATGGTCGGCCTCGCGCTCCTCGCGTTTTTCCTCCAGGATTTGCTCAACGGGCTGCGGATTTTGCTCAACAATAGCTTCGAGCAAAAAGTGATCTTCGATCTGCGGAGCGACCTTTTCCGGCACATCGAGCGACTGCCCCTGCGCTGGTTCGATAATCGGGCAACCGGCGATCTGATCACGCGCGTGGTGGAGGACGTGAACTCGGTCGAGCGGGTCTTGATCGACGGGATCGAGCAGGGGGTGGTGGCGATTTTGCAGGTCGCGATCGTGATCGTGACGCTCTTTTATTTCAATGGCAGTCTCGCCTGGTGCGTCCTTGCGCCGGTGCCGCTGCTCGCGGGGGGCGCGATCGCCTACACCCTGACCGGGCCGCGCCGTTATCGCCCGCAACGGAAAGCCGCCTCGGCCCTGAACGCGCTCCTGCTCGATGACCTCGCCGGGATTCGCCAGATAAAATCGTTCGTGAGAGAAAAACAGGAACACCTGCGTTTCAACCGCGCGAGCGACACCCTTCGCCAGGCGACGCTGCGGATCATGCGTGCCTGGGCGCTTTACAGTCCTTCGATGGACTTCTTGAATTCGTTAGGCTTGGTCCTCGCGATCGGGTTTGGCGGCCGCGCCGTGCTCCGCGGTGAGATGCAGGTCGGGTCGCTCGTCGCCTTCATTACCCTGACGCGCTTCCTCTACGAACCGGTCACGCGGTTGCACCAGCTCAATCAGCTCGTGCAGGCGGGCCGGGCGGCGGGAGAAAGAGTTTTCGAGATTCTTGATCAGCCGGAAGAACCGGGGCTGCGCGAGGGCGAGAGCGTGCCGGAGATCGAGGGCGAGATTCGTTATGACGACGTCAGTTTTGCCTATGCCAACGGTCTGCCGGCCTTGAGCAACGTTTCGTTCCATGCCCGGCCCGGTGAAACCATCGCGCTCGTCGGCGCGACCGGCGCCGGCAAATCGACCCTGGTGAATTTGCTCGCCCGCTTTTACGAATTCACCTCCGGCGCGATCACAATCGATGGGAAATCGATTCGCGATTTCGGCGCCCATGCCCTGCGCGAGATGATCGGGATGGTGACGCAGGAGAGTTTTCTTTTTAATGGCACGATTCGTGAAAATCTTCTCCTCGGGCGACCGGAAGCGACGGACGAGGAGCTGCTGGCAGCGGCGGAAGCGGCCAATGCGGGGGCGTTCATCGAACGCTTGCCTAACGGCTTGAGCAGCGTGGTGGGCGAGCGCGGAGTGAAGCTGAGCGTGGGCGAAAAACAGCGGCTCTCGATCGCGCGCGCCCTGCTCAAGGATCCACCGATTCTGATTCTCGATGAGGCGACCGCGAGTGTCGATACGGCAACCGAGCGGCTGATTCAGCAGGCGCTGGAGAATTTGATGTTCCATCGCACCTGCATCGTGATCGCGCACCGGCTTTCGACCATCGTGCGCGCGGACCAGATTCTGGTCCTGGATCGCGGGCGGATCATCGAGCGCGGGACGCACGCAGAACTCTTGTCGTTAGGCGGAAAGTACGCCCGGCTCTGCGAGCACAGTTTTCTCGAGGCGCCGGAAGGCGAAATTGAAACGGCGCTGCTGTAGCCGCTTCGCTGTGCAAAGCGCGAGGGGTGAGGTTGCTTGCGGCCGATTCCATTACCCGTTAGGCGCGGCCGGGCTGGGGGAGACGGGAGGAGTGGCGATTTGCACGCCGGGGATGATCAGAGTGCGGCCGATCTGCAATTTACGCTCGTCCTCGATGTGGTTGAATTTCTGCAGCTCAGCGACCCCGACTTTGTGCATCTTGGCGATGGAGATGAGGGTCTCGCCGGGCGCCACGACGTGGGTGGAGCCACCGGCGGTTGGGACGGGCGAGGGTGCATCGCCGAGGGTGGCAGTGGAAGTCAACGGAGTGCCCGTCCTTGGGTGTTCGATCTCCTGCTGGAGACGCAGGATCTGCTGGGAAAGGAGATCGATCTTGGTGTTTTGCTCATCGATCTTGCGGCTCAGGCTGAGGAGATCGACATCCTGAGATGGAGAAGGAGAAGACTTCGAAGATTGAGCCGGGCAGGAAGCCGCGAGAAAGCCGCTGAGGACGAGGAGCGCGAGAGTGCTGCGAAAGCGGGTCATGGGGCAACCTTGACACCGCGGTTCGGCGCTGGCAAGCCTGCGCCGGTTTGCGTTTTGTCGGCAATACCAGTAGCGTTTTTTCATGCCAGAACGGACGGAAAAACCGGTGGCGCCCGTGCCGTGGGGGCCGCAGCAAGGGGATGGGGGCGGGCCAAAACCTCCTGACGTTTCCAAGCCGGACACGCGCGATTTGCTCAAGAAGATGCGCAAGGTGGATCCGAACCAATCGAAGCGCTACCGGCAGCGCACCGGCCAGTGACGCCTGATTCGTTAGGCGGGGCGGCCTCCGATTTTCCGGCGATCTTGCGCCGGCAAGGCTTGCTCGAAGAAGCGGCCCTGGCGCCGCCGGCGACGGTGAGTTCTGCGCGTGCCGATTTTACCCCGACGCAGGCGACGACCATTCTGGCCTTCAAGTTTACCGACGGCGTCCTGGTGGCGGGCGACCGAAGGGCGACGGCGGGTAACACGGTGGTTTACGATCGGGCGGACAAAGTGCTCGAGATCGATCGGCACTCGATCATGGCGATCGCGGGCGTGCCGGCGACGGCCTGGGAGATGGCACGGGTGCTTGAGCATTCCCTGCAATATTTTCGCCGCACCCAGCTCCAGGAAATGAGCGTGGACGGGAAAGTGCGTGCGCTTTCGAAACTGCTCCGGGATAATTTTGGCTTCGTCATCCAGGGCATCGGCGTGGTGGTGCCGATTTTTGCGACCTACGATTTCGCGGGCGAAGGCCAGGCCCGGCTTTATTTCTACGACGCGATGGGGGCGCAATTCGAGGTGACCGATTACGCCGCGACCGGGTCGGGTTCACCGGCCGTGCGGGGGGTGTTGTTCCATGAAAATCGCTGGGGCAAAAAGCCGCTCCACAAGTTGCGCGAAGAAGAGGCGGTCACGGTCGCGTTGCGCGCCCTCGACACCGCGGCGGAGGCCGACACCGCGACCGGCGGAGTCGATCGGAACGCGCGGATCTTTCCCCTCATCAAAGTCATTTCGCGCGAGGGCATCAAGACGCTGCCGGAGAAACAAATCGCGGCCCGCTTCAAGAGCACGGTGGCATGATCGAAGAACCGTATCGCTGGGTCGAGGCGATCGCGAACCGGCGCGAGTACATCGAGACGCAGCTCGCGCCCGGGAGTCCGATCGCGGCCCTGAGTTATCGCGACGGGATCTTATTCGTCACGGTGGGGCGGGCGCGGCAGAAACTTTTTGAAATTTACGACCGAATCGCGATGGGGGCGATCGGGCATCCCGGTGATATCGAGCGGCTGCGAATGGCGGCGATCGAGCTCGCGAGCACGGAGGGTTTCACGCGCTCGGCGGCCGACGTGTCGCTGCGGCGGCTGGCTTTTTATTCGCTCAGCCCGCTTTTGAAAACAGCCTTCGAGCAGGTCTATGGCGCGCCGTTTCTGGCCCGAATGATTTTTGCGGAAGTGGGCGCGACACCGGCTGAGGATTTGTTTCTGCGAGTGGAATACGACGGGGCGATCACAGCCAACGGTCCGGCCGCCAAGTCTCAGCCGCCGCGCTTCTGTGCGATCAGCGGGACGACGCGGGCGACGGAGTTGATGGAAAAACTGCTCGGAAGCGAGCACGATCCAAACTCTACCTTGCACCGCGCGATCAAGCTGGCGCTTGACGCCTGGAGCGCGGGCAGCCTGCCGCCGAGCGAGGGGGAGAGCGATGAAATGCCATCGCGCGAGACGCTCGCGCAGCATCGGGCGAAAGAACTCGAATCGGCCACGATCGAAGCGGGCGTGCTGGAGCGGAGCGGGCCGAGCGCGATTCGGTATCGCGCGCTGACGCCCGAGGAACTGGACGGATCGACGTCCTGATTGTTCCCGGCTCGAACGTGACAACGGCGCTTGCTTGCAGATTGCGGGTTGGCTAAGTGGAATCATGCGACGCGCGATCCCATGGCTCGGGTTGCTTCTCCTGGCGATTTCGTTCGCCTGGTTTGTGCGGCCGCCGGGACCGACTGCGCCGGTTGCGAGATCGGCTTCGCCGCCGCCGCGGGGTGAGCGGTCGCTCCTCGTCGTGCTCGATCCGGGCCACGGAGGCGACGATTCGGGGGCGATTTGCGGGACCGTCCTGGAGAAGGATCTGGCCCTCGATGTCGCGCTCCAAGCCGAACTGCTCCTGCGCGCGGCCGGGTTCGCGACCGCTTTGACCCGGACGAGCGACCGCCATGTTTCGCTCGCGGAACGGGCGTCGTTAGGCAACCGGGAGGAGAATTCGCTCTTCATCAGCATTCATTTTAACGACGGCGCGCGTGCGGCTGCGAGCGGGATCGAGACCTACTACGCCGCGCGCTCGGCGGGCCGGCCCGGCTGGTTTTCCTGGCTGCCGTTTCTGCAACGCACCGAGACCGATTCCGTCGCGGCAAAAAGTGAAAGTTTGGCCGGTTTTATCCAGGAAGCGCTGGTCGAGCGAACCCAGGCCGTGAACCGCGGGGTCAAGGCCGAACAATTCTACGTCATCGCCAACGTGCGCCATCCGGCTGCCCTGGTGGAAGGCGGTTTCCTGACGAACAAATCGGAGGTGGCGAAACTCGCGACCGCCGAATATCGGGCGCAGATTGCGCGCGCGATCAGCGATGGAGTGGTGCGCTATCGGCAGGCAAGGCGACCCGCGGGAACGACCCTGGCGCTGGCGGAGAGCCGTCCTGAATAAGTGGGGAAAACGATTCGTCGAATGCACCCATGAAACGGAGCTGTTTCGCTTTTCTCGTTTTTCTGCTGGCCGGCGCCGGCGTCCTGCGGGCGGATCAGGTCATCTCGGCCGTGCAAAAGGCGCTGAAAGACCAGGGCTTTTATTACGGGGAGGTAAACGGGCAGAAAACGGCCGACACGACGGCGGCGGTTCGACGTTATCAAATTCGCAACGGCCTACAGATCACGGGGGAGATCGATGCCGAGACGCTCCGATCGTTAGGGGTCGGCCCTGGCGCCGTCCGCTCCGCGCCGCAATCGGAACCCGCTGCCTCGCCGGAAGAAGGCCAATCGGATGACGAGGAGGGACCGCCGCAGTCGGCGGAGATTTCCCCCCAGGAACGACCATCCGGGGACGGGCCGCCGCGCCCGCCTGGAGCGCAGCCCGGCCCGCCCTACGGCTCCGGCCGGCTTGCCTTTCGGGCGGAAATGAATGCCGTTTTCGCAGGCACACCATACGAGATGGCGCCGCCCGATTTACAACGGCACGTGATCGTGGGGACGCAGGTGCTTCTCGCTCGCTACGGATTTTATCGAAGCGGAGTCGATGGCCAGTTTGGGCCGGGCACGGCGGCCGCGTTGCGCGCCTTTCAGGCGCGGGCCGGGCTCCTGGCGGATGGGCGGCTCAACATGGAAACGCTGGGGGCGCTCGGCCTGCTTCCCGGCCAGCACGGTCCCGGCTTCAGGGGACCACCGGGCTGGCTGCGGCCGCGGCCGGTTTATCGCGGGCAGCCGGTTCCGAATCGTTAGGCGAAGCGGTCGCGAAACGCGCCGACTGCAGCTCGGCGAAGACGGTGCCGACAAAGATGCTCGCTTCGGCCCGGAGGAGGAGGCGATCGGCGTCGTCGGAGACCCAGACGCTGGCGCGCCGAAATTTCTTGTGCGGCTCGAGCTCGCGCTTTTTGCCAATTTTGCAGAGCTGAAGATCGAGCTTGATCGAAGGATAAGTGCCGGCGCCGACGGTGATGGTGGGATGACCAACGACGTTGAGGGTGGTGAGATAGGCGTTGGTGGCGGGATACACGACGACCCGGTAAACATCGCCATCGCGCAGGGGTTGGCTGCGGAGATAGAGGAGCGCGGAATGCATGTCGAAGACGCCGCCGGCGAAGCTGAATGTTTTCGTCGTCGGCGGCTTGCTCGATTTGGTATCGGTGCGGACGCGTTCGAGGGCGCCGGGCTTGAAGATGACGTCGGTGGTGACGGTTTTTTTGCGGAACTCGTCGACCTGATGCATCGAGATCGGCCGAAGCGTGGTGGCATCAGCCAAGGCGCGGTGATGGGTATCGAATTTCCAGAGCGCGCGAACGGGGCCGATCGTTCCCCCGGTACCCTCAAGCCGAAGGCGGTCGTCGCTTTTTCCGAAATCAATGTTGGCCGTGGCCGCAACGAGGCCGCTCCAGCCAAAATCGTAAGTGGCCACGATCGGGCGCGGATTGGGGAAGGAGCCGCGCGGCTGGGTGGTGACGGTTTTTTCCCAAGCGGGAGGCGGAGCTGCGAGGGCCGGGAAACTGAGAAGCATCGCGCTCCATCCGATCGCGATTATCCCTCGAAAGGCCACCAGCCGACCATCTGCTGGCACTCGTTGGGTTGCAAACGGACGGGACATGACGCCAAAAAAAAGAACGCACGCCGGGCGGCGTGCGTTCTCTTTTTCTAAAGTCGGATCGTTAGGGCTTCTTCGCCGCCGGGCTCCTAGTGGCTTTGGCTGGCGGGGCGGGATTGGGATTCGCCTTGTTGAGCTGGGTCACGACGTCAGTCGTGAAGTCCATTTCCGGTTTCGCATACATGACAGTCGGAACGCCGTTCAAGCTCACGCCTGAAGTGTCGAAAACGAGATCCATGTTCGACCCTTTGACCTTGTTCATGACAACGTCGGTGATCTCTTTCACGATCCCGTCGCGCATCCGCACGGCCTGCTCCTGGAGCTGCTTCTCGCGCGTCTGGCGGAAGTCGTTGATCTCGCGCTCCATGTTTTTGATGCTGGCGATTTTCTCGTCGCGCTCCTTCGCCTTTTGGGTTTTGGCATCGGCGCTGAGGGCGGGGGCTTCGAGTTGCTGATTGAGCTTATTGATCTCGTCGAGCGCCTTCTTGTAGGAATCGGCGCGATCGTCGTATTCCTTCTTCGCCGCCTCCTTCGCGTCGTTGATTTTCTTCTCGGCGTCCTTCGTCTTGTTGTATTCCTTAAAGGCGCGATTCATGTCGATGGTGCCGACCTTCATGCCCTGGGCAAAGGCGCCACAAGGGAGCGCGAAGGCAGAGAAAACGGCGGCGAGGATAAGCTTTTTCATAGATGTAGGGTGAGACTGGTAGGTGGGATGTCGTTTGACTGCAAGTGTCACCTTTCGTTCAAAATTGATAGCCGACGCTGAACTGGATCTTGCCCCCGCCGGAGTTGTTATCTTTTTCGATCGGGATGCCGTAATCGATCTTGAGCGGGCCGACCGGGAGATCGAGGCGCAGACCGACGCCAACGTCGTTCACAAAATGCTCGGTCCCGAAATCGTAGGCATCGACGTTCACGAAACCCATGTCGTAGAAGACGGCCCCGCGAACCCGGGGAATGATCGGGACCGTAACTTCAATCGTGAAATGGGACGCCGTATCGCCGCCAAGCGGTTCGCCGTTCTCGTCCTTCGGCCCGACGTCACGGAAGTTGAAACCGCGGAGATCATTCGCGCCGCCGAGGAAAAGCCGGTCGAAGAGGGGAACGCGATCGCCACCGCCCCAGGTGTCGATGACGCTGAGCCCGCCATCCAGCGTGAGGATGACGTCGTAGGGGAATAGGAAATATTGCGAACCCTCGATCTCAAATCCGTAAGTCTGGGTATTACCGCCGAGGAAACCGCCCGCGATGTGTGGGGTAAAGATGACGCGATGACCATGCCGGGTGAGGAAGACGCTGTCGCGCGTGTCGTAGAGCAAAGTGGTGCTGATTTCGCTCTTGAGACGGTTGCCCGCCTCCGCCTTAATGAGGGGAGAGGCGAAGACATCGACGTTGAAGATATCGATCTCCTCCAGCCGGTAATCGAAGCTGAGGGAGGTGAAAGGGGTGAGCGGTTTGCGCACATCGAGCGCGAACCCGTAATTGCGCTGGTCGTAGACCGAGCTGAGGAAGCTCGCCTCGCGATAAAAGAGATCCCCGCCGACCGCCAGGGGTCGATCGAGGAAATACGGTTCGGTGAGCGAAAGGAGATAATTTTGCTGCCGCGTCCCGACCTGGGCGCGGGCCCGGAATTTTTGCCCGCCGCCGGTAAAGGTGGGGTAGTTCAACAAATCGAAATTGCCCTGGGTCAACTCAACGAAGCCGAGCAGGCTCTCGATCGTGCTAAAGCCGGCGCCGAAGTTGAGCGCGCCGGTGCGTTTCTCCTGCACCTGAACGAGGAGATCTTTGCGGCCCGGGATGCCGGTTTCTTCCGGAAAAGTATCGACCTTCTCGAAATATCCGAGGTTCTCGAGCCGGCTGCGACTGGTCTCGACCCGCACGGTATTAAAGACATCACCGGGCACGATCGAGATTTCCCGGCGTAAGACCTTGTCTTTGGTGCGGGTATTGCCGGCGATATTGACCCGCTCGACAAAGGAGCGCTCGCCCTCCGTGATGATATAGGTGAGATCGACCACGCCCGGCCCGGCCGAAGTCCCCTGGGGCAGAATATCGACGTCGACAAAGCCGCCCGCGCCGTAGCCGTCGGTGATCGCCTTCATGTCGTCCTTCAATCCCTTGGGAGTGTAGATCGAGCCTTCCTTCATCTTAATGAGCGCGCGCAACCGCGTATCCTTCGCCACCTGCTGTCCTTGGAAAGTCACTTTGCCGACGTGGTACTGCTGGCCTTCGTTGACGACCACGACGAGGCGCACCCCTTTCTCGAAACGCTCCTGCCGCACCTCCGGAATGGTGATGTCGATGTAGCCCTTGTTCTGGTAAAACTCGCGGATGCTATCGAGGTCCTGCTGCAACTGCGCCTGATCGAGCCGGCCGGATTTATCGAAGAAGGAGATGAGCGTCTTCGCCTTCGTCTTCATCTCGTGGCGTAGCGTGCGATCGCTGAAAGCCTTGTTGCCCTCGAAGCGAACTTCTCGAACCGCGCCGTGCTCACCTTCCTTAATCGTGTAAACTGCGCGGGCCGTGCCGCGGCTTTCATCGGTCACGAGCTGGAGTTGCACATCGACTCCGGTGAATCCTTTGCGTTGATAGAAATCGATGATGTTCTGCCGGCCTTCCTCGAGCTTTTCCGCATCGGCAGGGGAAGGGACCTTGAACTTGACTTTATCGCGCACGGCCCGGGCCTTGAAACTCTCCGCGCCGGCGATCTCGATCTCGGTCACGAGCGCGCGGGTGGCGAGGATCACCTGGACGTGGACGCCGTTGCCGGCCGGCTCGCCAAAGATGCGGACGTTCTGGATTCTGCCTGTGTTGTAGAGGGTGCGAATGTCGTCTTCCACCGTCGTCTCGGAATAGGGGGCGCCCACTTTTGTCCGCATGTTGGCCAGGACGCGGTCTTTCGAAACGGTCTCGGGGCCGACGTAGCGGACTTCGATGGAAGTGATCGTGACCCCCTCCACGCCCTGGGCCCGGGCGCCCGGCGGCAGAACCAGCCCGAACAAAAGCAGAACCGCGGCGAAGCCGACAAACGAGGTGAAATATTTCATAGACAAAGGAGCGGTCGCCTGAACGCCATCAAGGCTGAACTTGGCGTATTAGATGGGTAATGCGGAGGGCAACGTCAAGGCAGGAATGTCGAATTTCTCCATTACGGATTGATGAACTTCCGCTGGCCAATTTTCCGGCCTGGCCGGCAGGGGCGTAAATGGGCGCTCAGATCAGCTCGTACCAATTATTGCGCCGGCGTGGTTCGTAGCCGGCGTCGCGGATCAGGGCCTCGATCTTCTCTGCGTCGAGCCGGAAGGTGGTGCCGGCGCTGCTCACGACATTTTCCTCCATCATGACGGAGCCGAAATCATTCGCCCCATGCTTGAGCGCGATCTGCCCGATCTCGGGGCCCTGGGTGACCCAGGAGCTTTGAACGTTGGGGATGTTATCGAGGAAAATGCGAGCCAGCGCCTGCATCCGCAGATATTCGGCCGCGCCGGTCGGGTAGGCGATTTTCAGAACGGTGTTTTGGGGCTGAAACGTCCAGCAGATAAAGGCGGTGAAGCCGCCGCTCGCGTCCTGCTGATCGCGCAGCCGCTGCAGATGTTCAATCCGGTCCTCGATTGTTTCGACGTGGCCGAACATCATGGTCGCGCTCGATTTGAGCCCGAGCTCATGCGCCACCTGCATCACTTCGAGCCATTGGGCGGCCTTGCATTTGAGCGGCGCGATCCGTTGCCGGACGGAATCGACTAGGATCTCGCCGCCCCCGCCCGGAATCGAGCCGAGCCCGGCCTCCTTGAATTGCCTAACGACTTCACGCAGCGGTATCCGGAAGGTTTCCGCAAAATGCTGGAACTCCGGCGGACTGAATCCATGGATGTTGATGTGCGGATATTTTTCCCGGATGTGATGGAGCAAATCGAGGTACCAATCGAAGCCGAGTTTCGGGTGATGGCCGCCTTGCATCAGGATTTGGACCCCGCCGGCGGCCGTCAGCTCGTCGAGCTTCTGGTCGAACTGCTCGCGGCTTAGAACGTAATGATCTTCGTCCTTCTCCGTCCGGTAAAACGCGCAGAACTTGCAATAGACGTTGCAGACATTGGTGTAATTGATGTTGCGATCGACAATGTAGGTCACGATCTCGCGTCCGCGCCCAGCGTAGCTTTTCTCCTTGGCCAGATTGCGCCGGGCATCGGCCAGGAGGCCCAATTCTGGAAGTGGGCGACGATAGAGCATGAGCGCTTCCGCAGCCGAAATCCGTTCGCCGGCCAGGACCTTATCCTGCAGCGTTTGCTCGTGAAGCGCGACCATCGGAACGCACTCTAGACGAACGGCTCGCGCTCTGCACGCCCCGCCCGGTATTTTCCGGCGCAGCAGAGGCGCCCGCCTGACGGGACGGCCGGGACGGCTCTGTTACGCCTTTTCGTTAGGCGCTCAAGTCAGCGAAATCGCCTGGAAAGAGCTGACGACGTCGTCCGGGCCGGCCTCCGTGAAGAAGCATTCGTAAAAGCCCGGGCCCAAATCCCAATGGTCGCCCTTGTAATATTCGTCGCGATAAAAACGCCAGACTCCGTTGACGACGATGAGCGAACTAATGCGATCGTTCCAAAAATCGCCCAAAAAATGGAAACTCAGGTTGGTCCGGGCGTAGGCGCCTTTAAATCCGACGTGATCGTAAACGACGAGTTCGGGCAGCCGGAAATTGCCTTCTACCGGCTGGGTGTGCTCCGGACCCGCGGCGCAGGCGTGATAACTCAGCGGTCCGAGTTTCCATTTTGTGTCGATGACGGCGCCATTGTCTGGCGACAGCTCGGTCTTGGTTGTTTTACTCATAAGCGGCTTTGGTTACTTCGATTTGATCAGGCGTTCCGATGCTTGTCGAGCGAAGAAAAGGAAGAAGTGAGAACGCAGAAGGAAGAGGCGGAAAAGCGTTTCTCTTCACTTCTTCCTTCTTCCTTTCTCAAATGCGATGCTCACGATTATCGGAACGGAGGCGGATGGTTTTTTCGCCCAGGTTATGGGCGGCGCGGATGAAGCGCACCGTCTTGCTTTTCGCCCGCATCAAAACCGAGTGGGTGATGGCGTGCGGCCCCTGCGATTTCACCCCGCGAAGCAGAGCGCTGTCGCTGATCCCGGTCGCGCAAAAGATGATGTTTTTTCCCATCGCAAGGTCGTCGGCGAAAAAGACGCGTCCGAGATCTTTCTCGTATCCGCCGGCGATGAGATCGGCCCGTTCCTGATCGTCGCGCGGCCACATCGCGCACTGCATGTCGCCGCCGAGGCATTTGATCCCGGCCGCCGCCAGCACCGCCTCGGGCGCGCCGCCAATCCCGACGTAAAGATCGATCCCGCTCTCCGGATAGGAAGGAGCCATGGCGGCCGCGATATCGCCGTCGCTGATCATGCGGAGCGAAGCGCCCGCGCTGCGGATTTCGGCCATGATTTGTTTGTGGCGCGGCCGATCGAGCATCATCACGACGACGTCCTGGACCCGTTTTTGCAAAGCTTTCGCCACCGTGATCAGGGTCTCTTCGATCGGGCTCTCCAGCTTCAGGGTTTCAATGCCGGCAATCTTCATGCTCCGGATCACATCTGGTCCGTAAGCCAGCTTCATCATGTAAAACGACGGGATATCGCGGAGCGCGACCTTCACTCCCTCCTCCGGACTCGCGGCCGCGATGCAGGTGATCGAATTCGGGGCGCCCTTCGCGATGTTGGTCGTGCCGTCGATCGGGTCGAGCGCGATGTCGAACTGCGGCGCGCCCGGAAGCCACATCCCAAGTTGTTCGCCTTTAAAAATGCCGGGCGCCTCGTCCTTGATGCCTTCGCCGATCACGACCTCGCCGCAGATGTTCATGAGATCGAACATCCCGCGGATTGCGTCGCAGGCGGCGCCATCGGCTTTTTCCTTGTCGCCTCGCCCGAGCCAGGGAAGGGCGTTGAGGGCGGCGGCTTCGGTCGCGCGGACGAAATCGAATTCGATGATGCGCTCGATGTCGTCGTAGTTCTGCTTCGGAATCCGCATCTGTGAGCTTCGCTCAAAAATTCGAATATCGAATAACGAAATCCGAAACAAATTCGAAGCACGAATTTCGAAAGCGCGTCACCCACTGCGGTTTCGAATCTTGGATTTTGTACATGGGCTTTGTTTCGAATTTCGACATTCGGATTTCGGATTTTCTACTTCGCGACCTCGTACTCCGGTTTCGCCACCCCAAGGAGCCAGTGATCGAACCACCCCACAATATGCTCCAGCCGCTCGACCCGGTGCCATGGTTCTCCGGAGCGCGATAGCTCGTGCGTTTCGCGCGGGAATTTCACCATCACGGTGGGGATTTTGCGAAACTTGAGGGCGCGAAACATCTGTTCGCCGCCCGCTCCCGGCGGAGTGCGGGTGTCTTCTTCGCCGAGCACGAGCATGAGCGGGGTCTTGACATTGTTGATGTAGGTGATCGGCGAACGCGCCTTGTAATCGCCTTCTTCATCCTTGAACGGCGGCGTCTTGAACCAGTTGGGTTGAAAGAGAGCAAAATCGGCCGTGTACCACCAGTCGGCCCAGTCCGCGATGTCGCGCTGCGCGACCGCGGCTGCGAAACGATCGGTGTGACCCACGACCCAGTTCGTCAGGAGACCGCCGCCGCTTCCGCCCGTCACGCCCATTTTCTTCTGGTCGATCCCGCCTCGCCTAACGACTTCGTCGACCGCCGCCATCAGGTCCTTGAAATCGTCGCCCGGATATTTGTATTGGATGATGTTCCCAAAACTCTGGCCGTAGCTCGTGCTCCCGCGCGGGTTGGGGTAAAGCACGACGTAGCCTTTCGCCGCCATCCATTGGAACTCGTGCTCGAAGATGTAGCCGTAGGCCGCGTGCGGGCCGCCGTGGATGTCGAGGATGAGCGGGTATTTCTTCGTCGGATCGAACCCGGGCGGCTTCTGCACCCAGGTCTGGATACGTTTGCCGTCGAAGCTCTCGTACCAAATCTCCTCCGGCTCCGTCAGGTTGAGCTGGTTGAAGAGCGCGTCGTTCGCGTGGGTCAGTTGCCGCGGCTCGGCTCCCGCTTGATCAAGGCAAAAGAGATCGCCGATGCGCGTCGGGGTCGAGACGCAATAAACAATCTTCTTCGCGTCCGCCGCCGCGGCGTAGCGGGTCACGGCCTGATCGCCTTGCGTCAGATCGGTCGCGGCGCCGTTCTGCGCATCGAAAGCGGCGAGCTGGGTGCGGCCTTCCTTCGCATAGATTTCGATGATGCTCTTGCCATCGGCCGACCAGATCGGCGCGTTCCCTCCGCCGGCGCGCGGGGCGGCATTGTCGCCGAAAACGCTCTCCCCGGCGTCGAAATCAAAATTAGTCGTGAGGTTAACCGGCCTGGCGTTTTCCCTCAGGTCAATCGTCCAAAGATCCGACTGGGTGTAGGAGTTCACCGGTTCGTTAGTCGCGGCGATGAAGGCGGCGCGCTTCCCATCCGGGCTCAGCGTCATGGTGCGAATCCCCATCGGGATGGTGGTGAGCAATTTGGATTCGCCCCCTTTCGCCGGGATGACGTAGAGCTCGGTTTTCTGGAGCTCATAGTACGGTTCGTCGATGTGCCAGGAGGCGAAATAGATTTGCACGCCATCGTTCGACCAGGCGGCGTTCCCCTCGTTGAAACGGCCATTGGTTAGCTGCCGGGGCTCGACTTTTTCAGCCGCGCTCCGCGGTGCCCCGACGATCCAAAGATGATCGGGGCGTTTCGGGTCCAGGTAACCTTCTTCATCATCGCGATAAACCGCGCGGGTGATGACGTGGACGTCGCTCTCATGTTCTTCCTCTTCCGCTTCCTCTGCTTTCTTCTTCTCGTTAGGCGAGGAACTCGGACGGCCGGGGTCAACACCTCCGGCGACAGTCCGCTTCCGGGCCTCTTCTTCCGTCTTTTTCTGGCGTGCCTGTTTCGCGAGGTCGTCGGGATTCGAGCTGCTGGTGAAGACGATCGATTTCCCATCGGGCGACCATTTCGGGCCGCCCGCGCCTTTCGGCAGATCGGTGAAAACAAAGGCATCGCCGCCCGCCATCGGGAGGAGGCAAAGTTGCGCCGGCTGCTTCTTTCCCTCCTTTTCCAGCGCGCGGGTGAAGACGAGCCATTGGCCGTCGGGCGACCAGCGCGGGCTGCTGTCGTGCGGCCCGCTCGTGAGCTGACGTGGCGCCTCCTTGCCGTCGGTCGGCACGACCCAGATGGCAGTGTCGTAGCCGTCCTTCTTTTCATTCACCGTTACCCGTACGTAGGCGGCGCGCGCGCCATCGGGGGCGACCTGCGGATCGCCGATCCAGACGAAATCGAAAAGATCCTTCTCGGTGATGTTGCGTTTCTCCAGGGGCGCGGAGTGTGCGAATGGCGAGATCGTTAGGCAAAGAAAAAAGAGAAGCGTGGCGCGCAGGATTCGGTTCGGCATGCGCCTAAGCTGGCACTCGCAGCCCATCGTGCAATTGCGCGCCGGATCAGGCAGGCTCTTGCGCCGGTTCTCTTGAGCCAACGGTTCGGCTAACCTGGTAGGGCGAGACTCCATCGAGCCGGAGGGAGCGCCATGCCCGCAGCCGGCCCTCGCAGCTCGACGGAGTCTCGCTCTACCAGCGGAGGTCGTTCAGCACGCCGGCGAAGGGCCAATCATCTGCTTTCTTTACCAGCCCGGCGCGCACCGGATTTTCGCGCACGTAATCCCAGCGCCGGTCGTAGCTCTCCGGCTCACGCAAACGATGATGGAATCCGCCTCTCTGGAAGCGCCGATTGTCGATTCGGTGCATACGCCTGAAGGTCCGCTTCCAGTAGGTTATCCAGTTCTCGGTCGTGAACTGCTCGTTCAATGGTGAGCAGAAGAGATGAAGATGATCTGGTATGATGACGTAGCGTCCGACCATCCAGGCGTCGGCTAATCGCCAGCTCTTGATCAAATGCTGTTCGACGATGGGATCGGCCAGCCAGCGCTGCCGGCGCTCCGTGCAAACAGTGAGAAATAGGATCGTGGCTTGCCCACGAAAAATGAAGACTCCGGGGCTGGGGTGGCGCCGTCGGTGCGGCATGGCGAATAGAATGCCCGGTGTGGCCGCTGGGGTCGAGGGCAGAGTTCTGCTCATCCGCACGCACACCGGTGTGGTGGGGCGAGACTCTGTCGAGTCGGAGGGTAAAGGTGGCTTGCTGTAGCGGTATCCTCGCACGGCTCGACCGACTCTCGCCCCACCAAAAAGAAGCCCACGTGAGCCTGTAGCCTGCCGCCCTCTCAGCTCGACAGAGTCTCGCCCTATCAGGGCTGCCGCTCCGCAGCCAACTTTTTGTTGCGCCTTCCGCGCCTCGACCCTTACTCTTCCGGCGCATGTTTCGTTTTCGGGTTTCTCCGCTCGCGGCGCTCGCCGGGCTTCTCTTCGTCTTCAACTCCTGCGAACGGCATCACGTCGGCGAATTGCCGGAGCTGCAGAAAGAACATCTCCACCCCTTCGAAGCGCCCGCCGAAGAGCCGGCCCGCGGCTACCCCACTCCGCAAATGGCGATCTCGCCCACGCCCGCCGAGTTTTTTCCGAAGCAGCAGCCCTAACGAGTTAACCGCCTAACGAAACGGAGCGCCATGGCCAAGCACAAGTACCTCACTTCGCCGCCCAACATCAGCCGAATGCCGCCCGGCGTGCCTTACATCATCGGCAACGAAGCCGCCGAACGGTTCAGCTACTACGGGATGAAGTCGGTCCTGACCGTCTTCATGGCCCATTACATCCTGAATCAGTCGGGCGTGCTCGCGCCGATGCGGGAGAACGAAGCCTACATGTACACGCACTACTTTGTGTTTGGCGTGTACTTTCTTCCCGTCCTGGGAGCGATCCTCGCCGACGGCTGGATCGGAAAATACTGGACGATTCTTTCCCTGTCCGTCGTCTACTCCCTCGGCAACCTCACGCTCGCCTGCATGGCGACGACATGGGGAGTCGCGGTTGGACAGCGGACGATGCTGGCAATTGGCCTCTTCCTCATCTGCCTGGGCGCCGGGGGAATCAAGCCGTGCGTGTCGGCCAACGTGGGCGATCAGTTTGGCAAATCAAACCAGCATCTGCTCTCGAAAATGTTTGGCTGGTTCTATTTTTCCATCAATGCCGGCTCCTTTATCGCCTCGCTCCTTTGTCCGTGGCTGCTCGCCAACCCGAAGTGGGGACCGGGCTGGGCTTTCGGCGTGCCCGGCATCATGATGGTGATCGCGACTCTCTTTTTCTGGGGCGGTCGCAAAAAAATGGTCCACGTGCCGCCCGGCGGCCTCGGTTATCTGAAGGAGACCTTCAGCCGCGAAGGTCTGATCACCCTCGGGCGGATCGCGATGGTTTACGTTTTCATTCTCGTCTTCTGGGCGCTCTGGGGAATGAGCAACGGGGTGGAGTGGACCCTCCAGGCCGAGAAGATGGACCTGCACTGGATGGGGATGAACTTGATCGCCGCCCAGGTGCAGACTGCGAACCCCATTTTCATCCTCCTCTTCATTCCGCTCGTGAACTACGTGATCTATCCGGCGATCGATAAGGTTTTCCCGCTCACGCCGCTGCGGAAAATCGGGATCGGGCTTTTTCTCACCGGCTTGTCGTTCGTCGTGATCGTCTGGATCCAAGGGCAGATCGATGCGGGACTAAGGCCGAGCATCAACTGGCAATTGCTGGCCTACGCGGTTCTTACATTAGGCGAGGCGATGGTCTCCATCACCGGCCTTGAATTTTCCTACACCCAGGCGCCGAACACGATGAAAAGCTCGGTTATGGCCTTGTGGCTGTTCACGGTCGCAGGTGGTGAACTCTTCGTTGGTTTGTTTAACGGTTGGGTCTTGAACGCTGACGGCACGAGGAAGCTGACCAACTATCAGTATTTCGAGTTCTTTACGGTCTTGATGTTCGTGACCGCGGTGGTGTTCGTCATCGTCGCCCGCTTCTACAAGGGCCAAACCTATCTCCAAAGCCAGGAACTAACGCCGGACGAAGTCGCGACCGAACCAATTCTGCACGGCGGCACTCCGAGCTGATGCGTGTGTGGCAAGCAAGCCACGTCATCCCAAGCGCAGTCGAGGGATCCCGTCGCGATACCTTGAGCAACCTTCCCCGGATCCTTCGACTCCGCCGCGCTCCGCTCAGGATCACACCGGTGCAGCGCTCCTCTTGGAGGTGCGCGATCCAGGCTTGCCTTGGTTAGGTAAGCCCTCGCTCATCGTGGCAGGTGTTTGCCGGTGCCGAGATGATAAGGCAGGTGCCGTCTCAACGTCCTGGCCGGAGCGCCCATCGTGCAAATCCCGGCATCCGGTGGTTCATGCGGCAGTGGCGGGATGAATTGCGGCGCGCTCCGCGGCTGGATTTCCTGCTCGAGATCGTACGCGTACGAAAGCAGCTTCGCCTCCTGCAGGTAACCGCCATACATCCAAATGCCGGCCGGTTTCCCTTTCGCGGTCAGGCCGACCGGGATGGAGATGTTCGGATAACCCGCGACCGCCGCGGGCGAAGAGGCAAAGCTGTAACTCGGCGCGATGATCGCGTCGAGGTCGTCGCGTTCGAGGGCAGCGTCGATCCCTTCGTCCCGGCTCAGTTGCAGGCAGAGGGCGCGGGCGGCGAGATATTCCGGATCGGTCAGGTCACCGCTCGTGGCCTCGGCGAGTTCGAAAATTTCCTGGCCGAAATACTTCATCTCCTGCGGGCAATGATCGAGGTCGAACTGGATCAGGTCGGCCAAAGTCGCGATGCTCGTGTTCGTTAGGCCGGCAAGATATTCCGCGATCTGGACCTTGAACTCGAAAAGCAGGACGGTGAATTCGGCGTTGAAATAAAGGTTGGAATCGCCCGTATCGGTCACGACCACGGTCGCGCCCAGGCTGCGCATGACGTCGATCGCCGGCCGGACCACTTCGATCAGATCGAGTTCGCCACCGTAGGGCCGGGTGAAATAGCGTTTGTCCATTCCGATCCGCGCGCCCTCCAGCGCGCCGCGCTTGAGGTAGACAGTGTAGTCGGGCGGGACGCCGTCCATCGGTGTCTGGATAATGCCTAACAAGACTGCGGCGTCGGTTACCGTGCGGCAGATCGGGCCGGCGGTGTCCTGACTGTGGGCGATTGGGATGATGCCATCCTGCGAGACGAGCCCGATGCTCGGCTTGAGCCCGACACAGAGATTGTTGCCCGACGGACAAACAATCGATCCGTCAGTTTCGGTGCCGATCGCCGCCGCGCAGAGGAAAGCGGCCGCGGCCGCCGCCGAGCCGGAACTGGAGCCGCAAGGGTCCCAGTTCAACAAATAAGGATCGCGCGTGAAACCGCCGCGTGCGCTCCAGCCATTGAAGGGGGCGAAGCCGCGAAAGTTAGCCCACTCCGAAAGATTCGCTTTTCCGAGGATGACCGCGCCGGCGTTGCGCAACTTCTGCACCACGACCGAATCGGCCGGCACCACACTATCGACGAGGGCGAGCGAACCCGCCGTCGTCTGCATCTTGTCCGCGGTCGCGAGATTATCTTTCACCAGAACCGGCACGCCATCGAGTGGTCCGCGGGTGCGGCCCTGCGCGCGTGCCCCGTCGCGTTGCGCGGCGATGTCGAGCGCGTCGGGGTTGGTTTCGATAACGGCGTGGAGGAGGGGATTGAGGCGCGCGATGCGCCGGAGGTAGATGTCGGTCAGGCTGGCGCTCGTCCACTGCCCCGATTGCAGTCCGCGCTGCAATTCCAGGATGTTGGTTTCGGTGAAGGGAAGATCGAGATTCGCCCCGCGAAGGAGCGAAGGAAGACCGCCGGCAAGCAGAGCCGCTCCGCCCGCGAGTGTCGTCTGCAGAAATGCCCGGCGAGTGACCTCTGATTCCCGCCCGGCCGATGAAGGTTCAATATGCGCGCTCATGGCGAAGTCTGGTAAGGCGCGGGCCGGAATGTCAAGTTCCCTCTTCGATGAACGAGATGGGCAAGGAAAGCGAGGCGCTGGCAGGCTGGAGGGACGACCGCCGTGTCGTCCATTTTGATGAAACACGGGCGGGACTGCGCCCGTCCCTCCAAGTGAAGGAGAGGTCGCCAAACAGGTACCTGCGACGCGCAGGTCTCGGCCCGCGTTGTGCAGAGCGGGAAGTCAACAGCGGTGCCTTCGCGAGGCAACTGGGCAACGGCCATGCCGACTTCTCTCTTTCATTTTCACGTCCGGAAGGCGATCATGATGCTCTCCCATGCCGGCCCCGAACGAAGAGTACCTCCTCGATCTCCTTCGCGATGTGGGTCTGGTGACGCGGAAGCAAATCGAGCAAGCGCGCGCCCATCTCAATGGCGAAAAGAGCGTGGTCGAGGCGCTCGTTAGGCAGGGCATCGTCACGGCCGACGAAGTTTCGCGGCGTCTCGCCGCCCGGGCCGAAATAACGTGGATCGATCTGTCCGACATCGTCGTGCCGCAGGAGATCATCGACGAGATTCGCCCTCAGGACGCGCGCCGGTTCAAGATGATCCCGATCGCGCGCAACGAGCACGGGCTCGTCGTCGCGACCGGCGACCCACTCGATTTCGACAGCATCGACAGCCTGAGCTTCTTGCTCAGACGCGAGATCGAACTGGTCTGCACCACGCCCGAAAAAATCCGCCAGGCGCTGATCAAGTATTACGGAAGCGCCGAGGAAGCGGTCGATGTCCTCCGAAAGAAAATCGGTGATGCCGCCCTCGAAGAAATCGACATCGCGGAGGGCGCGGAGTTGCCGGAAGGCGAAGGCGGCGACGCGCCGATTGTGCGCATGGTCTCGCTCCTTCTCCTCGAAGCCTACAAGCTCCGGGCGAGCGACATTCACCTCGAGCCGCTCGAGAAAACCCTCCGGGTCCGGTTTCGGATCGACGGCGTCCTGCAGGAAATGCAGTCGCCGCCGAAGAAGTTGCAGTCGGCCATCATCAGCCGGCTCAAGATCATGACCGGCTCGATGAGCATCGCGGAGAAACGCCTCCCGCAGGACGGCCGCATCCAGGTAAAAATGGGCCGCAAATCGATCGATCTACGCGTCTCGACCGTGCCGACCAACCACGGCGAAAGCATGGTCATGCGTTTGCTCGACAAAACGAGCCTGCTCCTCGGTCTGCCCGAGCTGGGTTTCCTGAGCGACGATCAGGAAACGTTCGAACGCCTCCTGCGTGCGCCCGACGGCATCCTGCTCGTGACCGGCCCGACCGGTTCGGGCAAGACGAGCACGCTCTACGCCTGCCTCAATTACATCAACAAACCCGACCGCAAGATCATCACCGTGGAAGAGCCGGTCGAATATCAGATGAACGGGATCAACCAGGTGCCGGTGAACACCGAGATCGGGATGACCTTTCCGGCCGCGCTTCGTTCCATTCTGCGCCAGGCGCCGAACATCATCATGATCGGTGAGATCCGCGACCTCGAGACCGCCTCGATCGCGACCAACGCCAGCCTGACGGGCCATCTCGTCTTCAGCACCCTGCACACGAACGACGCGCCCTCCGCTGTCGCCCGCCTGATCGATATCGGGGTCCAGCCGTTTCTCGTCGCCACTTCCATTCGCGCGATCATGGCCCAGCGACTCGTTAGGCGGCTCTGCCTCAACTGCAAGGAACCGGGCCACCTCTCCGAGTCGGAGCTGCGCGCCCTCGGGATCGAGGCTTCACAACTGCGCGAAGCGAATGTCATGCGCCCGGTCGGCTGCGAGCTTTGCCGCCAGACTGGTTATCAGGGGCGCATCGGGATTTTCGAAATTTTCGAGATCGATGACGAAGTGCGTCACATGATTAATAACCGCTCCTCCACCATGCTTCTGCGTCAGCGGGCGCGCGAGCTGGGGATGCGCACCCTGCGCGAAGACGGCGTGCGCAAAATCCTCGCCGGCCTGACGAGCGCTGAAGAAGTGATCTCGATCACAATCGGCGATGCCAGTTGAAACCCGAAGCACGAATATCGAAATCCGAAACAAACCCGAATGAGAGAAATTCAAAGGTTCAAAACGGACGGGACTTGCCGCGCTCGTCGTTTCGGATATTCGGAAATTTAGAATTCGTGCTTGTTTCGGATTTCGATATTCGTGCTTCGGATTTCTGCCTCCATGAACAACGAACGCCTGACCGACCTTTTCATCAACCAGGGCCTGATGGACCGGGCCCAGGCCGACGACGTCCTGCTTGAGACGTCCCAGAACGGGAAAGCGATCGAGCAGGCGATGGTCGACCATGGGATCGTGGACGAAGCGCAATTCTATCGCGCGATCGCCGAGGCGCTCGGGAGTGAGGTGGTCGATCTCGACGAGGTTGAATTCTCGCCCCGGATCCTGCGCCTAATCCCGGCTGGCCTGGCGCGTTTGCATCGCGCCCTGCCGATCGGCGAGGCCGACAACGCCATCCGGATTGCGCTCGTCGATCCGCTCGACACCCAGACGATCGAAGACCTGCGCTTCGCTCTCGGACGCGACATCGAGGTGGTCCTGGCGCCGACCCTGCAAATCGAGGAGCGCCTGCGCAAGCACTACGGCGACGATACCTCGAGCATGGACGAGATCCTCAAACAACTCGGCGAAGCCGGCGAGCTCATGACTCTGTCGGGCGAGAGATCGATCGGCTCCAACATCGAGGCGGAAGCGAATGCGACTCCGATCATCCGCTTCGTCGACCTGATTTTATATCAGGCCATCCATGACCGGGCGAGCGACATCCATTTCGAGCCCTTCGAGAACGAATTTAAGGTTCGTTACCGGGTCGATGGGGCCCTTTACGAAATGGCGCCGCCGCCACGTCATCTCGCCCTCCCGGTCATTTCGCGGGTCAAGGTGATGGCGAACATGAACATCGCGGAGCGCCGCCTGCCGCAGGACGGTCGGATTCAGAAAAACATCGCCGGGCGCGCCGTCGACCTGCGTGTCTCGACCTTGCCGACGCAATTCGGGGAAAGCGTCGTCCTCCGCGTCCTTGATCGCTCGACCGTCAATCTCGATCTCGAAGCGCTCGGGATGCCGGATTACATCCTCAAGTACATCCTCGAGGTGATCGAGCGGCCTAACGGAATCTTCATCGTCACAGGGCCGACCGGTTCCGGCAAAACGACCACCCTTTATTCCTGCCTGCGCAAGATCAACACCATCGATTCCAAACTTCTGACCGCCGAGGAACCGGTCGAGTACGATCTTGAAGGCATCATGCAGGTGCCGGTGAACGACGCCATCGGGCTCACTTTTGCCAGGGTCCTGCGCGCCTTCTTGCGCCAGGATCCTGATCGGATCATGGTCGGTGAAACGCGCGATCTCGAGACCGCCCAGATCGCCATCCAGGCCTCACTCACCGGCCATCTTGTCTTCACCACCCTGCACACCAACGACGCGCCGGGCGCGATTGCGCGTCTCATCGACATGGGAGTCGAACCCTTCCTCATCTCCTCGACGCTCGACACCGTCCTTGGGCAGCGTCTCCTCCGCAGTATCTGCTCCGATTGCCGGAGTCGCTACCAGCCTAACGAATCACTGCTCGAGCAGCTCGATCTTTCGCTGCGCGAAATCGGCCAGCGCCATTTCTCTTACGGCAAAGGCTGCGAGAAGTGTAACCAGACCGGTTATCGCGGCCGGATCGGCATCTACGAGCTGATGAAAATCAGCGACCCGATTCGCAACCTGATTAACGAGCGCGCTCCCTCCGTTGTCCTGAAACAGAAGGCGATCGAGCTCGGGATGGTGACCCTGCGCCAGGACGGCGTGCGCAGCATCTTCGCCGGCCATACCACGATCGAAGAAGTGCTGAAGTACACCTGAGGGGAAGCAAATCCGAAATCAAAACAAATTCGAATAAGCAAATCCTAATTCAGAAAACGCCCGGCGCCGTTCCCTGGCAGTTTGAAAATTTGAATTTCGAATTTCGATGTTCGGATTTCGAATTTTCCACCTCGACACCTGAGCGCGGCCGCAAGGTTCTTCTCCCGGGAGCACGGGCTGGTAGCCCGTCGTTGGAGGCAGCCTGCCTCCGACACAACGCGAGATGGCGCGATGCCTTTTCCTATCATCGAGCCGTCATCCGAGTTCAACGCAGGTTGCGCTGCGCGCAAACGCATTTGGCTGACAGCCAATCGCGAACGGGCTGACAGCCCGTGCTCCCCGAAATCCCGCGACGCTCCCGCGCACAAAATCTCGACAGAACTTTTGCGCTTCTCTATCCTCTCCCGCGTTCCGTTCTCCGCCATGCCCCGTTTTACCTACATAGCCCTCGATGCCCGCGGGCAGGAATCGACCGGACTGGTCGAAGCCCTCTCGAGCAACGACGCCATTGGGCAGCTCCGCCAGGCCGGCTATTTCCCGACGAGCGTTTATGAAGAAAGCCACGGGAGCGTGGCGGGAAAAAAAACGCGGCAAACTGCCAAAGTGGCCGCGCCAACCGCCCCGCGGGCGAAGAGCAGGGGGATCGTTCTCTTCCAGAAAAAAACCGTCAAACCCAAGGTCATGATGGTTTTTACCCGCCAGCTCGCGACCCTCATCGATGCCGGCCTGCCCTTGCTCCGAGGGCTCAATGTTCTTTCGAAACAGGAACGCGACACCGTCCTCAAGGGCACGATCGATCAAATTTCCGACGCGGTGCAAAGCGGGAGCACCTTCTCGGAAAGCCTCGCGCAGCATCCGCGCATTTTCGACAAGCTTTACGTCAACATGGTCAAGGCGGGCGAGCTGGGCGGCGTGCTCGAGCTGGTCCTCAACCGCCTGGCCGCATTCCAGGAGAAAGCGCAGAAGGTGAAAAACAAGGTCATGGCCGCCATGATCTACCCCGCCATCGTCCTCTTTCTCGCCTTCGGCATCATGGCTTTCCTGCTTGTTTTCATCGTCCCGAAATTTCAGCAGATCTTTCACGACATGCTGGGGGACAAGCCGCTCCCCGCCATCACTCAGTTCGTCATCGGTGTGAGCAACGGCGTCAAGGACCATTGGCTCATCCTGATCGGTGGCATCTTCCTCTTCGTGGTGCTCTTTAAACTTGTTTCTCGCACCCCGCGCGGCCGGGCCGTCATCGACAGCCTGAAGCTACGCGCGCCGCTCTTTGGCGACTTGAATCGCAAAAGCTCGATCTCGCGTTTTGCCCGTACGCTGGGCACGCTCGTCACGAGCGGCGTCCCGATTTTGCAGGCGCTCAATATTACTCGCGAGACCGCCGGCAACGTCGTCATCGCCGGCGCCATCACTCAGGTGCACGACTCGGTCAAGGAAGGCGAATCGATCGTGCAACCGCTGGAAGCGAGCGGCGCTTTTCCGCCCATGGTCATCAGCATGATCGACGTCGGCGAGGAGACCGGCCAATTGCCGGAGATGCTGCTCAAGATCGCGGAAGTCTACGACGACGAAGTGGACACGGCGGTGGCGGGGCTGACCTCGATGCTGGAGCCGATCATGATTGTGCTTCTGGCCTTGATCGTGGGCACGATCGTGATCGCGTTGTTCATGCCCTTGATCAGCATCATCGGTGGTCTGCAGGCGCAGAGCTGATGGGCGGTTCGCTTCGC
>DATBDG010000014.1:0-7413 GCA_036270055.1 Chthoniobacterales bacterium | reverse complement strand
CTTCGCTGTCTGCCATCTGCGGTACCGCCTTGGGCGAGACGAAGCTCACCGCGTCGATGTGCTGAAAGCCGACCTCGATCAAACCGCGGAGGTAACGCACCTTCAACTCGGTCGGAATTTGCCCCGGCAACCCCTGCCAGGCGTCCCGCGGACATTCGATTAATTTCACCCTTTGCTCTTTCACGATTTGCCGAATCCCAGCGCCATTGCTTTGATTAATAGACTTGGCGCGCCGACGGCGCTAACGATTCATCCCTAATCTCGCATCCAGCGTCTCGTCTCCATCTTGCCACATGCCTAACGTTCTCTGGGAAAAAAAAGATCGCACCACCGTCGTCACCCTCAACCGGCCCGAGCGGCGCAACGCCCTGACGATCGAGCTGCTGAGCGAGCTGAGCGATGCGCTCGAAGCGGCGACCGCGGATTCCGCGCAGCGCATCCTGATTTTGCGCGGGGCGGGCAAAGCCTTCTGCGCCGGGCTCGACCTGCAGGAAACGACCGTGGTGGAGAAGGCCCATCGTTCCGCCGAGATGGTGGCGAAGACCCTACTCGCGATCAGCCAGACGCGTCTGGTCACGATCGCGCAAATCCACGGCGCGGCGGTGGCGGGCGGAGCGGGTCTGATGTCGGCCTGCGATTTCGTGGTTTCGGCCGAGGGAACCAAGATCGGTTACCCGGAAACCAGGCGCGGCCTGGTTGCCGGCCTTGTCATGACCTTCCTTCGCCGCCAACTGCGCGAGCGCGACATCCGCGAGCTGCTTTTTACCGGGGAGCTCATCAGCGCGGAGCGGGCGCGCGAGATTGGCCTGGTCAATCGAGTTGTCCGGCCTGACGAGTTGGAAAATGAGACCCAAAAGATCGTGGGTGCGGTTTTGCAAAACGCGCCGGTCGCGCTCGCCAGCACGAAGCGCTTGATCGAGGAACTCTGGTCTTCCTCGGTCAAAGAAGATGTCGAGCGCGCTTTACGCCATCACATGGAAGCGCGCGAATCGGTCGAGGCGAGGGAAGGCATCACGGCGTTTCTCGAAAAACGGGCACCAAACTGGACATGAAAAAGCTTCTTCTCATTTTCATCCTTCTCCCTGGCCTTCCTCCTCGTTCGCCGGCCGAGCCGGCCGACACGATTTTGCTCAACGGCAGTGTTCACACGGTGAACGAGAAGGCTCCCGAAGCGGAGGCGATCGTGATCAAAGGCGAGCGCATCCTCTTCGTCGGCTCGAACGTCGAAGCAAAAAAATATTCCGGTTCCGCCACCCGCACGATCGATCTCAAGGGGAAAACGGTGGTGCCGGGATTCACCGATTCGCACTACCACATATTTGGAGTCGGCCATCAGGCGGCGCAGCCCACCTTTGATGAAACCACCTCACGCAGCGCCATGCTGGCGAGGGTGAAGCAAGAGGCGGAGGATGGCGGCGGGGGAAAATGGATTACAGGCCGCGGCTGGATCGAGACCTTCTGGAAGCCTTCGACCTTTCTCACGCGCGAAGAGCTCGACAAGGTCGCGCCGGCTAACCCGGTTTTCCTGGAGCGGACCGATGGCCACGGCGCGGTCGCGAATAGCAAGGCGCTGGAGTTGGCCGGAATCGATGCCAAAACGCCCGACCCGTTTGGCGGGAAAATTCTGCGCGACGAGGAAACGGGCGAACCGACCGGGATGCTGCTCGACAACGCGATGGACTTGGTCGCGCAAAAAATCCCGCCGATAAGTCCGGAGGAAAAAGGGCGCGAGTTTCTGCTCGGCGTGCAACGCACCCTGGCCCTCGGCTGGTGCGAAATTCAAAATGCCGGGAGCGAGCTCCCCGACCTCGCACTCATGCGGAAATTCTATGAGGAGGGCAAAGTAAAACTCCGCATCTATAACGCGGTCTACGGTCCGGGCGCAGCGGCGGAAAAAATCCTCAAGGACGGTCCGATCCTGGATGCTTACGATCATCATTTCACGACTCGCACGATCAAGGTCATCTTTGACGGCTCGTTAGGCTCGCGCAGCGCCGCGCTTCTCGCGCCTTACAGCGATGCCGAGACTTCCGGTTTTCTGACCCAGAAGGAGGAGGATCTGCGGCCGATGTTTCGCGAGGCTCTGCGCCGCGGCATCCAGGTGGAGACCCACGCCATCGGCGACCGGGCCAACCGCACCATTCTCGATCTTTACGAAGAAGCCTTCAAAGCCGTTCCGCCTGACGAGCGGAAAGTGAAGGAGCCGCGCTGGCGGGTCGAGCACGCGCAGATCCTTGCGCCTAACGACATCCCGCGTTTCGCAAGGCTGGGCGTGATCGCGTCGATGCAGCCGTCGCACGCCATCAGCGACCTTTTCTTCGCTCCGGCGCGGCTCGGAGAAAAGCGGCTGGCCGGAGTCTACGCCTGGCAGAGTCTGCTCAAGAGCGGCGCCATTATCGCCGCCGGCTCCGATGCCCCGGTCGAAAAGGGCGATCCGATGATCGAGTTTTATGCCGCGGTCGCCCGCCAGAGCAAGGGCGGCCTGAGCAAGCCTGATTGGCATCCGGAGGAAGCGGTGAGCCGCGCGCAGGCCCTTGAGATGTTGACCCGCTGGCCGGCCTACGCCGCTTTCCAGGAAAAGGAGAAGGGCTCGATCGAAGCGGGCAAGCTGGCCGATCTGACGATTCTCTCCGAGGACATCATGAAAATCCCCAAGCCCGAGATCCTGCGCACGCGTTGCCTCATGACCGTGATCGGGGGCGAAATCGTCTACGACACCGGCGAATTGCCGTAACACAGGCGTTCCCGCGTGTCGAGACAGCCGGGACGGCTGGCTTACGAGTGCCGACCTCGCGCCCAACGGGCCTTTCGCTAGAGTAGCGGCGAAATGCGCGGCTTCCTTCGCGAACTAAAAGATCGGCGCGTCTATCGCGTCGCGCTCGCCTACGGTGTGGCCGCCTCCGCCCTGGTCCAGATCGGCGGCACCATTCTGCCGATCTTCAACGCGCCACCCTGGGTCCAGCAGGTCTTCGTCGTCCTGGTCGCGATCGGTTTTCCTTTCGCTCTCGTTCTCGCCTGGGCCTTCGACATCACCAGCTCTGGCATTCAACGCACACCCGATAGCAGCGGCCGCCACATCTCGCATTCGCGCCAGATCTGCACCCTCGCCGGGGTCGGAACGGCGATCGCCGCCCTCGCCCTCAGCGCCTACTGGTTCTGGCACCCGTGGCGCAATCCCAGCCTGACGAACCCTGATATCCCGGAAAAGAGCATCGCCGTTCTGCCTTTCGAAAATCTGAGCACAGAGAAAGAGAACGCTTTCTTCGCCGACGGCGTGCAGGACCAGATCCTGACCGACCTGGCGAAGGTCGCGGACTTGAAGGTGATCGGCCACACCAGCGTGCAGCAATACAAGAACGACACCACCCGCGACCGGCAAAAGATCGCGCAACAGCTCGGCGTCGCCTACATCCTCGAGGGCTCGGTGCAACGCTCCGATCACCGCTTGCGCGTCATCGCTCACCTGATCGATGCCCGGACCAATACCCAACGTTGGGCCGAGACTTACGACCGCGAACTGGCCGATGTCTTCGCCATCCAGAGCGAAATCGCCCAGACAATTGTGGGGCAGTTGCGGGCCACCATTTCGCCGCAGGAAAAAGCGCGGATCGAACAGCGCCCGACGGAGGATCTCGCGGCCTACGATTCATATCTGCAGGCGAAAGAGCTGGTCGACGGTTACACCAACGCCTCAGATCCCAAGGTTTCGTTTCTGGAGGCGATTCGGCTGCTCGAGAGTGCGACGGCGCGCGATCCCGGCTTTGTCCTGGCTTATTGTTACGCCGCCCGCGCCCACGATCTCCTCTACTTTTTCGACCTCGATCCCACCCCGGCCCGATGCGTCCGCGCCCAGGTCGCGGCCGAGACCGCGTTGCGCCTCACGCCTGATTCGGCGGAAGCGCATCTCACGATGGCGGACCATTATTTTCGCTGTCAGCGCGACTACGAGCGAGCCGGAAAGGAACTGGCGCTGGCTCGGCCGGATATGCCTAACAATATTGCTTTCCGCATTCTCGCCGGCTACCTGCACCGGCGGGAGGGAAGATGGGAAGAGGGCAAACGCGATTTTTCCCGGGCGGTCGAATTGGATCCGCGTAATCCCAATGCGAGCAACCTTCTGGCCGACACCTACGTTCTCCTCCGGCAATTCGACGCGGCGCTGGCGGTCGCCGACCACACGATCGCGGCCGGGCTCGACCTTCCGATCACCCGGCTGCGCCGCGAGTTCATCCGCTTTGCCGCCAGCGGCGACCCCGACATTCTGCAGCGGGCGCTCGCGCAGGCACCCCCCGATGTCGATGTTGGCGGGGGCGAGACTCCGGTCCGTATTCTTCTCGCCCTTATTCGGCGCGACTATGCGGGAGCGGCGCGAACTCTCGCGGCCTCACCGCGTGAGACCTTTCAGGAAGTCGATTTCAGTTTCTATTATCCGCGCGCCTGGTACGAGGCCATCATAGCCCGCGCGGCCGGGGATGAGGAAAAAGCGCACGCCGATTTTGCCGCGGCCCGGGAGATTCTGGAGCACCGCCTAACGATCAAGCCGGACGATGCCCGCACGATTGCAGCCCTCGCCCAGGTCGACGCCGGTCTCGGGGAAAAGGAGCGGGCGATTGCGGAAGGGCGCCAGGCGGCCGAGCTGATGCCGTTGGGCCGCGATGCCTACGACGGCATGCTTGTCCTCCACGGTCTGGCCCAGGTTTATACCTGGACTGGGGAAACCGACAAAGCCCTCGAGCTGGTGCGCCAGCTCATGAAAATTCCCGGTTATCTGACCTATGGATATCTGAAGGTCGATCCGAGCTGGGATCCGTTGCGGAGTGATCCGCGCTTCCAAAAGTTTGTGGAATCGCTCAAGTAGCGCGGGCCGCCAGGTAGCCCACCTTGTCCCGCCCTGTAGCCGCCTCACTGTGTTGAGGCGTCCGGTCGGCACGGCTACGCAGCGCCGTGGCTACAAAAGCTACAGCAATGCCAGCTGCGTGGCGGCCGGCATCTCCATGGGCGCGAACCGTACCCCGACCCCGAGCAGGCGCACACTTTTGCCGGTCCGGCCAAAAGCTTCCGCAAGCAGAGCGCGATACTCGCCTAACGACGGTGCGCGGCCGGCCCGTTCCACCGTCGTGCGCGTGAAATCGGCGAACTTCAGTTTCACGAAAATCTTCGTCACCGTCCGGGTGGCCTCCTTTTGCGCGAGGTCGGCCATCATCTCGCCGAAAAGTTCCTCCAGCTTTTCCTCGCAGGCGGCGAGGGTCTCGAGGTTGCTCGAGAACGTTTCCTCAGTGCTGAGCGATTTGCGCTCGCGATCAGGCTCGACCCCGCGCTCGTCGATCCCGCGACAAAGATCGTAAAGCTCGGCCCCAAATTTTCCGAAGATATTCTGCAACTCCAAACGCGAGAAGCGCTGCAATTGGCCGCAGATCGTGATCCCGCGCTCGTGCAACTTTTGCTCGGTCACGGCGCCAATCCCCCAGATCTTGCGCACGGGAAGCGCCGCCATGAATTCTGCCACCTCGTTAGGCGCGACTTCGAATTGGCCATTCGGTTTCTTCAGATCGCTCGCGATCTTCGCCACCAGTTTGTTCGGCCCGATCCCGGCCGAGGCGGTCAGTTTCGTTTTTTGGAAAATAAGTTTGCGAATCACTTCCGCGAGCGCCCCGGGCGCGCCGGGATGGGCGCTGACGTCGAGATAAGCTTCATCGAGCGAGAGCGGCTCGACCAGCGGGGTGAAGCGATGCAGAATTCCGCGGATGACGGCCGACTCGCGGCGGTAAACATCGAAACGCGTCGGGAGGACGATCAGTTTCGGGCAGCGCTGCAGGGCCATGTAAGTAGGCATGGCGGAGCGGACGCCAAATTTGCGCGCCTCGTAGTTGCAGGTCGTGAGAACCCCGCGCCGATCGCGCGCTCCACCGACGCCGACCGGTTTGCCGCGCAACTCGGGCCGGTCGCGCACCTCGATCGCGGCATAGAAGCAATCCATGTCGAGATGGATGATGGCGCGCGGCGGCGGCTGGACCTTCATGCGAAGAAGCCAACTCCAGCCCCGGCCGGTTGCAACCGGCGCGGTGGTTGCGACCGGCAGTTGGAGGGCGGGCGCTCCGCCTGCCCCGCGCTCGGTTGGCACCCGGAGCGGTCATCCTACAATTCGCCTTGCATGCGTTTCGCTACCCGAACATTCGCCGTCGCAGTTGCGATTCAGATAAAGGATGAGCAAGGAGCAAAGCCGCAAGGACCTCGAAATTTATCTGCGCGATCACTACGCAGGGGCAGTGAGCGCGCTCGAGCTGCTCGAGCATCTGATTAAGGCTCACGGGGATGACTCGTTAGGCTCGTTTTTTCAACAGCTGCGTGCGGACATTGAAGCCGATCACGAGCAGCTTCACAACCTGATGGAGATACTCGGTTTTGAGGAAAGCAGCGTGCGCAACGCGGGCGCCTGGATGGCGGAGAAATTCAGCCGCGCCAAGGTGGGATTTACCGCGGGGGAAGATGCGAAGCTTCGGCTCCTGCAATCGCTCGAGATGCTCCTCATCGGGATCACCGGCAAGAAGCTGCTCTGGCGCGCGCTCATCGCGGCCCAGGGAAGTTCCTCTGCTTTGCAACGGACTGATCTCACGCGCATGGAAGCACGCGCCGTCGAGCAGGCAGAACGAGTCGAAGCGCGACGGCTCGAGGCCGCGCGAAGCGCGTTCGGAAGTCAGGGTTCCTAGCCTGACTTGGCCAACGGCCTTCCAGGGGTCGGCTGTGCTCGGGCAGGCTGGAAGCTTGCCTGCCGAGTTTGAAAGCCCGGCCTCCCTCGCCAGGCGAGCTGCGTTACGGGGCTGGAAGCCTGACTTCCGGGATCTCAAACCCCTCGATCAATTCCTTAATCTCGTGCACGAAACTGGCGGCGCCGGCGCCGTTCACGACCCGGTGATCGAACGTGAGTGAGAGCGTGATCACTTCCACGCTCTGCGCTTTCTTTCCGTTAGGCGAAAGTTCCTGGTGCGCGCTGCCGACAAAGAGCGTGCCGACCGATGGCGGAACGACGATCGGCGCGCCTGTCCGCACCCCGAAGGCGCCGAGGCTGCTGATCACGATCGGCGCGTTCATGGCGTCGACCCGGCCGGTGCGGGTTGCTTCCACCGCCTCGTTGTAGCGGGTGACGAACTCCGGCCAGGCAAATTTGTTGGCCTCCGTGATGACAGCGGTCGCGAGCCGATCGTCTTCGAGCGCGACGGCCACGCCGAGATCGAAATCTTCGTGCTCGATGATGCGATCGTCGTCCAGCATGAGGCGACGAAAGGGCGCATGGTTCTCCATCGCCCTAACGACCGCCCAGGCCACCATGACGGAAGGCGAGGGGGCGTTCTTGCCCTGGCTTTTTTTGGCCGCGGCCCGCGCTTCGCGCACTACGTCCCAGCGGGCGTCGATCTG
>DATBDG010000013.1:0-4463 GCA_036270055.1 Chthoniobacterales bacterium | reverse complement strand
GTCAAGCCTTTTCGCCTGAATCTTCTCGCGCCGCGCCGCACAGTTCGGGCCGCGTAAACTCCAAGGCAGCGTGGAGGTTGCAGCCGGTCCACGCGCACCGGGGTCATCGGTCATCGCGGATAGGACCATCGGCGCAAATCTGCGCAATCTGTGGATCAATTCTTCTTCACGGCCCCGTGGCCGCCCGTAGCGCACCAGCATAAGGCTGAGTCGTTCCCATCGCCGCCGCTGTTGCTGCGTAATACAGTTGTCCCAGCTGTCCCGCCGGGCGGGCGTCTCGCCTGTGTTACGCGAGCGGGAATTTAGCGCTCGACTAATTCCATCCCCCCGCCGCTCGTGATCCAGTCTTCCGTGCCCGGGACGGGTGAGTCGGGTTCCCAGAGCGGGGCGCGCTCGGGATGATAACGCGAGCCGATCGGGACGGAATAGTCATCGGCCTCGTAGGTGCGGGTGCGCTTGAGAAGTTTGCGGAAAGCGAGAATTCCCGGCGAGGGCTGGTGTTCGTGCTCGTAAATCCGCCCGGCGAAAGCATCTGTGATCAGGTCGGTGTAACGAACATGGACGAAAGTAGAGAAGGCGAAGGGTTGTTCCCAGAAGAGGTCGATCATGTCTTCCAGGTTATCGATCCCCTTCTCGCACTTCATCTGGTGTTCGGCGAACGGATTCTCCCGGTCGTTCAGCTTGCCCTCGAGATATTGCTTCACCACGGGCGCGGCGAACTCCGCTTCGCGTATCGTGACGCTGAGACCAAACGAGAAAATCGGGTCGATGAAACGGTGCGAATCCCCGATGCAGATAAAGCCTTTCCCGCAAAAGCCGCGTACCTGAAAGGAGTAGTTCGGGATCACTCGCACCTTCTCGACCATGTCCAGGGTCGGGAGTCGATGGACAAGCTCGGGATTGATCCGATAGATCTCGTCCCTGAAATACTCCTCCGGAGTTTGCTTTCTCGCGACGAATTCCGCCCGCGGCGTAACCAGGCCGAGGCTGACGATCTCGCTATCGACCGGGATAAACCAGGCCCAGTGGAATTTTTTCTTGTAGAGGATGAGCGTGTTCCCCTCTGCCATCTCGCCGCTGTCGCCGGGGTCGCGCATGGCGCCGCGCACATGGGTGTAGAAAGCGATCTGCTTGTCGTAAGCGCCCATGTATTTGGGCCCGGTCACCTTTTGATTGGCGAGAAAAGTCGCCTGGCCGGAGCAATCCAGCACCACCCGGGTTTCGATCTCTTCCTCCGTCCCGTCTGGCCGACGGATCGCAATTCCGCGAAGCCAGCCGTCCTCGTGCTTTAGCGCTTGGAATGCCGTCCCACGCAGAACTTGCGCGCCGCGCGCTTCCGCTTCCTTCAACATCATGGCGTCGAAGGTGCTCCGGCGGACCTGCCAGGTGGATCCTTTTGTCAGCTTCCAGTTCTCGTCCCGGGCTGCAACCGGCACGTACCAGCTATTGCCTGAGTTTGTGCCGTAGACCCGGACGCCGTGTTTAATCGGACAGTCCAGGGCATCCATTTTTTCAGCCAATCCGAGCCGCCGCAGCGCCGCCGCGGTCTCGCCGGTCATCGATTCGCCGATGTGAAAGCGGGGAAATTCCTCCTGCTCGAGAATGATTGGAGTGATCCCTTCGCGGAGCAGGAACATGGCAGCCGCCGCCCCGCCAGGACCGCCGCCGATAATCAAGACATCTGTTTTCATCAAATTTGCAGCAAACCCAATTCTTTTACCTTCTTCGGAAGATAAGATTTTTTGTATGCATTCTGCAAGGGACAACATTAGAAGGCCATCCTTGGCGCTTCGAAAGGTGTCGCAGAAACCGGAAGGCGCACCGGCGGAAATTCGCTCCCCTTCGCGCTCGACTTCGCGCGGGATCGGCTCTTTCGTATTGGCCTCAACCCACAACCAAGGAGGTCGACCGTGTGCCGAAATATCAGGACGCTGCACAACTTTGAACCACCCGCGACCGAGGAGGAGATCCGCGCCTCGGCCCTGCAGTATGTGCGCAAAATCAGCGGCTTCACCGCGCCCTCAAAAGCGAATGAGCCCGCTTTCGAACGTGCGGTCGAGGAGGTGACAAGAGCTTCGCACGAACTCCTCGATGCTCTCGTCACGAAAGCGCCGACGCGCGATCGCGAGACGGAGCGGGCGAGGGCGATGGCGAAATTTCGCTCGCGCTACGCCGCGGCGGACGCGCGCCTAACGAGCGCTGGACAATGAAGAAGGTCAACAGCAACAAGATCGAGGAACTGCAATGGGCTTCGCCGAAAGGGAAATTCGTCGGCGCGGGCAAGGATATTTCGGAAGGTCTGGGCTGGGACCCGAAATCGGGCGAGGCCCGGGCGCGGCATCCTTTCGCGGTGGAAATCCTCCGCATCGCTGCCGGGCAGACCCCCTACCCTTACCATTCGCACGCCGCGCAATGGGAGTTCTACCACGTCATCTCGGGCCAGGGAGTGGCGCGGGATGAGGACGGGACGACCCGAATCGCGGAAGGAGATGCTTTCCTTTACAGTCCGGGCGAAGCGCACCAGCTCGTCAATGACAGCGAAGCGGACCTCGTCCTCTATGTCGTCGCCGACAACCCGATCGGCGAATCGTGTTATTACCCCGACAGCCAGAAGTGGCTCGTCCGCTCGCCCGAGCGCAAGCTCCTGCGGGGCGAGGCCCTCGACTATTTCGACGGCGAAGAATAAAATGCCGTGTCATCCGATCCGCCGAAGGACGGAGAGGGACCCCCAACTGCAATCCACCTCCTGTCGCGGCGGCAAGCGCCCATTGCACTTGCGAGGTCCCTCGTCGCGCGGCGCCGGCTCGGGATGACAAAAGCGGCGCGCTGTGAATTGCATCGTGACCAGGCAGAACCGCGCATTTCCTCCTCCAAAAGCGATCTTCTCCTGAAAGATGAGCGAAGCCGCGGCCGACAACCTTCTCGCCGAACAGTTCGACGACATCGAACAACAGCGCTCGGCCGCGATCCTCGGGATGTGGATTTTCCTCGCCACCGAGGTGCTCTTCTTCGGCGGCCTTTTCCTCAGCTACACCGTCTATCGCTATCTTTATCCCGATGTCTGGGCAGCGGCCAGCCGGCATACCGAGGTAGTCCTGGGCGGCGCCAACACCGCCGTTCTCCTCTTCAGCAGCACCCTGATGGCGCTGGCGGTGCGCGCTTCCCAGCTCGAGCGGCGCAAACCTCTCGTCTGGCTGCTGCTCGCGACCGCACTCCTCGGGATCGGCTTCATGCTGATCAAGGGCTTCGAGTATCACAAGGATTTCGTCGAACACCTTGTGCCAGGAGTGAATTTCCAGTGGCACGAAGCCAATCCCACCGCCGCCGAGTTGTTTTTCTGGCTCTACTTTGCCATGACCGGGCTGCACGCCATACACGTCACGGTCGGCATTCTCGTTATGCTCGTTCTGGCTCTGCTCGCCTGGCGGCGGCGGTTCGAAAATGGAAACTATATGCCGGTCGAGGTCGCCGGGCTCTACTGGCACTTCGTCGATATCGTCTGGGTTTTTCTCTTCCCGCTCCTGTATCTGGCAGGGCACCGCTGATGGAAAAAGTTCATTCTCCCAAACTCTACTGGACAAACTGCCTCTGGCTGATGGTGCTGCTCGGCCTCACCTGGGGTCTCGGCTACGTCAATTTTGGCTACTTCAATCTCGTCATCGCGCTCGTCATTTCCTTCGCCAAGACGATTCTGATCATGCTCTTTTTCATGCACCTCAGGGGCAGCAGCCGCCTCCTCCATTTGGCCGCCGTCACCGGTCTGCTCTGGCTTTTTCTCATGCTCCTTCTCACCCTCGGCGACTATGCCAGCCGCGGCTGGATCGCCGCGCCGAAATACTGAGGATGACGGAATTTTATAAACCGTTCGCGCTGCGGCTTCTCGCCGCTGCTCTCCGCGCCGGCTGAAATTTCTCCGAACCGATTCGGTTTTGGCCCGCGATGTTTTTATGAGCAAGGCTTTGTTAATGGCAGGAATTGGGCGCAAAAAATGGGCAATCGCGGAGGGCTGGATTCCCTCCTGGAGCCACGGCCCGGAACCGGAAATGTTGAGCCACGAAACGGCTTGCATCCTCAATCCGAACGACGCCGAAGCGCACATCGAGATCACGATCTATTACACCGATCGCGACCCGGTCGGGCCGTATAAGATCACGGTTCCGCCGCGCCGCACCCTCCATCAGCGTTTTAATGAGCTGAAGGATCCGGAGGCGATCCCCAAGGCGACCAACTACGCGAGCACGATCTTTTCCGATGTGCCGATCGTGGTCCAGCACACGCGGCTCGATTCGCGCCAATCGGAAAACGCGCTCATCACCACCATGGCTTTTGCCGACAGCGCATGATCTCTCAACTCTCAACTAAAAACTCTCAACTCTCTTATGGCAGAACTGGTAGCTGATTTTCTCATCAAACGAATCACCGAGTGGGGCCTGAAACGAATCTACGGTTACCCGGGCGATGGC
>DATBDG010000012.1:0-3898 GCA_036270055.1 Chthoniobacterales bacterium | reverse complement strand
CACGAAGAAGAGCGCGAAAGCCCCCAGCCAGAAGCGCGGCACCACCAGCAAATCGTCGCGCAAGGCCGCCCGCGGCGGCCGCAGAAGGCGGTAGTCTCCACCGTTTGGTTCAGCACGCGAGGGCGGGAAAGGCTAAGCGGGACCTGCGGGAGGCGCGGAATCACCGATAGAAAAACTGAACGCGGCCGCTAAATCAGGAACTCCCCGCGCGCCATCACCTGCTTGTCGTCGAACCAGATGTCAAAGTCGCGGCCGACGCAGTCGATGTGGGTCTTGGAATACCAGATTTGGCCGGTGTCTTCGCGGTAGGGATGACCGAAGGCGATGTGGATGCCGGGAATTTTTCGTCCTGGAGAATGTTGCCGATGAGGCGGTGTTGACGACACGCGAGAATTATCGCTAGGTAGATCGTTTATGGATTCTACTTATTCGGTGACGCAGGCGCAGACGAACCTGCCGCGGTTGATCAAGGAAGCTGCGGCGGAAGGTTCGATTGCGATCACGCGCCATGAAGAGACGGTCGCTTATCTCGTCTCGCGCGGACGGATGGATGCGATCATGGAAACGCTCGAACTGCTCGGGAATCCCAAAGCGATGAATGCGCTGCGCGCTTACGAGGCGGGGAAGATGAAATTTTTGCCGCTCTCGGCTCTGAATGGCGACAAAGGTTGAGTTGTCGGAGCAGGTGGTCCGCTATGTCGCGGGCCGGGCGCCGGAGCCGCGCCGGCGATTGCGCGCTGCGCTGCGGGGGCTGGCGAATGAGGGCGGCGATATTCGGGCGTTGGAGGGCCGATTGGAAAATTATCATCGACTTCGCGTCGGTGGGCATCGCATCGTTTTTGCTTATCGAATCTCCGGCAAACAGCGCACGATCCAATGCATCTTCGCCGAGCGACGCAGTGTGGTTTACGAAGTTTTCGAGCAACTGAGAAAGCAACTGCTGCGGAGCGAGGAATCGTAATTTGCCGCGCAGTGAAGTGGACTGCCGCTCGCATCATCGCGGCTCCTGCCAGAGATCGCTCGGCTTTGGAGAACCGGGGCCCGCTGGATTAGACTAAAAATTTGCCGCGCGCCATCACCTGCTCGTCGTCGAACCAGATGTCGAAGTCGCGGCCGACGCAGTCGATGTGGGTCTTGGAATACCAGGTCTGGCCGGTGTGTTCGCAGTAGGGATGGCCAAAGGCGATGTGGATGCCGGGAATCTTTTCGTCCTGCAGGATATTGCCGATGACATGGGTGCAGGCGGTGTTGGTGCCGACGGCGAACTCGCCCACCCGGTTGCTGTTTTCGTCCGTGCGGGTGTAGGCGCGAAATTCCTCGAGCAAATCCTGGTTTGCGCAGGCCAGGGATTGAATGCGGTTCTCCCGCACCTCGATCGTGAGGGGCGTGGCCTGGATGTCGCCGTAACGCTCGCAGAGATAGTCGCCGACCACGCCGTCGACCACAAAAATGCCGTTGGTGTTTGCGGGTGAGGTAAAAATTTCCCCCCCAGGGAGATTGCCCCATTTGTCGGGGGTGATAATGCCACTCGTCTTGACCCACTTCAGGGCCGGCGAAAGCTCGGCCACGAAGTCGGTTCCCGCGGGAGTCCGACAGGTGACCCGCTTCGCGCGCCGGGCACGTTCGACGAGCCGCTGGCTGAGGGCATCGACCGCCATGAAATCGGCTCGCATGCCTTCGCACATGATCTGGCGGCTGATGTTGACCATGTGGCCATGGCGGATGCGATGCTGGTTCACGACCGCGCTCATCTGCATGCGCGAGCCGAGCTCGCCGCGTTGCGACTGGGCGCAGAAGATTGAAACCTGCGAAGTGGCGAGGTCGTCGAGGATCGGCTGCGGCATGTCGGTGAGCGGCCGTTCCGCATATTCCTCGAGAACGAAGAGGGCGAATTCGGAACCGACTTCCTCCACCTCCTGCCGGAGGGCGGTGGCGATGTCGCGGGTTGCTCGATCGGTGATGATGGTGATGCGTTCGACAGGCTGAAGGCGCAGGCAATCACAGATGGCGTTGCGCGCGCCGGGGGCCAGTTCGGGGTCGACGGCCAGGGCTTCGGTAAAGAGACGGTGTGGCATTTGCGGAGCGCTCATCATGGCGCGAAAAACAGTCGTGGGCAATCCCACTTCGGCTCCCGTGGGCGGCGCGCGTGTCTTCCTCGCTCCCGAGAGGTAAAAGCACGATTCACGCCCGTAGATTAACCCTGGCCGAGGAGCGGGGGTGGTCGATGCTTGGCCTTTGCTGAGCGAATATTGTCAGGCTGGAACGCCAGCCGCGGGCGTCAGGCTCAGGCGTTCGTAGGTTTCGTCCACGATCAGGTCGACGACGTCATGCATGTTGTGCTGGCGGTCCCAGGCCGCGATCTGGCGGTCGGCGCCGGTTCCTTCGCGCAGGATTTTTTCGACGTGCGCCATTTCTTGCTCGCTGCCGAGTTCATCCACCTCGGTCGAGACGAACTCGAGCAGTTCGCCGAGCAGGTCGCGCGTCTCGGCTTCGGCTTCCCGCCCAAAATCGATCATTCGTCCCTCGAGCCCGTAGCGCGAGGCGCGCCAGCGGTTCTCATCGATCAGGCGCCGCCGATAGATCCGGAAGGTGAGATTGTTGTGTTGCAGTTTGTGCAACTTGACCACGATCGCCTGGATGAGCGCGGCCAGCGCCAGGGTGTCGTCGACCCGCGATTGCGCGTCGCAGATTCGGATTTCGAGGGTATCGAAGAACGGATGGAGCCGGATGTCCCACCAGATCTTTTTCGCATTATCGACACAGCCGGTCTTGATCAGGAGCTTCAAAAAATCTTCGTATTCGGAGAGGCTCTCGAAAGCATCCGGCATCCCGGTGCGGGGGAAACGCTCGAAGACTTTGAGGCGATAACCCTTGAGGCCGGTGTTGCGCCCGACCCAGAAGGGTGAATTGGTCGAGATCGCGTAGAGATGCGGAAGGAAATAGCGCATCTGGTTCATGACGTGGATCGCGACGTGACGGTCGGGGATCCCGACGTGGACGTGCAGACCGAAGATGAGATTGGCTCGGGCCACCTGCTGCATGTCCTTCACGATCGTGGCGTAGCGCTCGCCTTCGGTGATGTGCTGGTCGAACCAGTGCGAAAAGGGATGCGTCCCGGCGGAAGCGATCTTCAGCCCGCTCCGGCCGGCCATGGTGGCGAGCTCGCTCCGCAGGCGGATGACCTGGTCGCGCGCATTATGGATGTCGCCGCAGACATCGGTCCCAAGTTCGACGACGGACTGGTGCATCTCGGGCTTGATCTGTTCCTTCAGGGTGACGGTGCCTTCGCCGAGGATTTGCTGGATATGAGAACGCAGTTCGCGCGTCTCCGGATCGATGATCTGGAACTCCTCTTCGATCCCGAGGGTGAAGGTGTGGTCGGGCGGGCTCATTCCCTAAGAACAAGCGCCATGTCCGCGCGGCGCGCAACTGTCTCTCGAGGATGTGTACGCTTCGCTCAGCGAAGCGCCGGTCGGCGCATCGTCGGCAGGATGTTTCCTGTGATTTTTGCGGCCCGTGCTCGCGGAGCGAAGGTTGCCGTCGCCCTCCTCCGCCGTGTCAGGCTAGCACGTTTAGGATACTGTCAGTGCTTTGCGGGGACGTTCCGGTCGTGCCATCAGCCACAGGAGGCATGGTTTTCACGTCAGCGCCCTCCTGGGTCTGCTGATGCTTGAGCATGCGCAGATCCTGCTTGAGCGTCATGAATGCCTGCTGAGCGGTCGTAACGTCGCTGGAGTCGAGAGCGTTTTTGAGCGACGCGATATCGTCGGCGATCTGACTGTTCTGGCTCAGCTGGCTGTTGCCAACTCCCGCATCGCTACGAGTTTGGAGGTCGCTTTGAAAGGTCGCGAAGGCCGATTGCGCGTCCGCAAGATTACCGGATTTCAAAGCGTTTTGC
>DATBDG010000011.1:0-36059 GCA_036270055.1 Chthoniobacterales bacterium | reverse complement strand
CAGATCGACGTGACCATCCTTATTCAGATCAGTCGACACAGCGCTATCGGGTTCCTTCCCGACCGTGATATCCGGCCCGGCGGAAAGGTTGCCTGTCCCGTCGCCCAGGAAGGTGAGAACCGTGGTGCTGGTGTCCCCTCTCATCGTCAGTTTCGAGGACTGCGGGAAAGCTACGTCAATGTTTCCATCCTCGTTGAAGTCTCCCAGCGCTATCTGCCCCTTTATGCTGCCCGTGCCTAGATCGTTGATTTGCTTTACCGTGAAATTGCCGTGGCCGTCCCCTAGGTAGGTGGAAAGGAAGAGCCCGGTATCATTATCTGCACCCGCTCCACCTGCGATCACGTCCAGGTTCCCGTCCTTGTTGATATCCGCAACACCCAGAGTAGTAGGCTGAGGATTCGTTCCGAAGGAGCCTGCTTCAGTAAATGCACCGGTGCCATCCCCGAGGAGAATAACAAAAGCGCTCGCCTCCGGGTTGGTAGCGTCAAATTCCGTTACTACGATATCGAGATTGCCGTCCTTGTTGAAATCGGCGGTCTCGATGGCCCCGCCGCGTTGGGGATGTTCCACTTCAATCGCAGCAGAGCCGAACCCGCCTTTGCCATCGCCGAGATAGATAATGACTTTCTGCTCGTTTGGCGCATTCGCCACGATATCGAGTTTTCCATCCTTGTTTACGTCTCTGAGCAGGATCCGGGTTGGTTCTCCGTCGCCATTGAGTTCGTTAGCCAAGGCAAATCCACTCAAGCCATCGCCCAGGCTGATCCTGATGTCATAACCCCATCTCGCGATCGCGGCCAGGTCGGGGTGCCCGTCGGAGTTGACGTCTCCGACTGCCAGAGCCTTGGGGAGAGTGTCAGTCTTAAGATGGTTCCGCAAAGTGAACCCGCCCTGACCGTCTCCGGTTAGAATAGCGACATTATCGAACCCCTCGACCGAGACCGCGAGGTCAAGGTTGCCGTCCTGGTCGAAATCGGCCACTGCCATTGCGGCCGGCAGGGCGAAATCGCCGGTGCGATGATTGGCGAAAGCGGCGGGGGCAAACGCTGCGAAAAGGAGAGAGGCAACTACGAGGGAGAAGGTTGTTTTCGTTTTCATCGTCTAAATCCGCCTCAGTTATTGAATTTCGATCTGGCCAATCTGAAGATGATCGCGGGAATCCACGTTGGCATCCTGGTCAGGTGTGCCGACGACGAGCGTCGAAACCCCGTTGCCGTCGAAATCGGCAGCCGTCAGCGAGGAACCAAAGTGGGCATGAGTTTGCGGGGCTGCGCTCGTCACGCTTTGCACAAGTTTCCCTTGACCATCAAAAACGAAAACCTGCCCCGCGTGGGGAACGCCGCTTACGTTTTGATCCGGGGCGCTAACTATTACGTTGGCTCGGCGGTCACCGGTCACATCGTCGCTGGCAAAGACGGACGCTCCAAATCTGGAAAAACCTTGCGCGGGACGAGGCTTGAGATTGCGGAGCAGAGTGCCGGTGCTGCCACTAAAGATGTAAGCGGCTCCCCGCAGATTTTTCTGCAACGGTGCGCCAATGACGAAATCTGGCTTGCCGTCCCGGTTAAAGTCCTTGCCGCCCGCGACCGCCGCTCCGAAGGAAGGCAAGGCATCCGCCGTCGGGCTCGCGATGTTAAAGAGCAACAGACCCGTCCTACCGCTAAAAACGAAGACGTGACCTTGTCCCGGCGCGCCCACAAGGAGGTCGGAGGCGCCGTCCTGATCGATATCCCCTGCATTGGCCAGCGCGGCGCCGAAAGCAGCCCCCGCCGCCTGGTCACCGTCGGGATGGTTCAAAGTGCGAATGACCTGGCCCGTCTTACCGCTGAAGACGTAAACGAGGCCAACGTTCGACACGCCCTCCTCCTCGTCGCCCAAATCCTCTCCCGGAACCCCCACCGCCATATCTGGCGTGCCGTCAGCGTCGACATCTCCCAGGCCCGCCACTGCCGTGCCCATCTTACCATCCTCTTGCGGAGCGGGATCGGTCAGCACGAAAAGCAGCGCGCCATCCTTGCCACTAAAGACCAGCGCCTTGCCTGCATTGATCACGGGATTCTTGGTGTCGCGATCGACGATGTGATGTGGAACTCCGGCGACAACGTCAGCGACACCATCGGCATTCAGATCCGCGACCGCGGCGAGAGAGTTTCCGAGCAGACCGCCAAAATGGTCGGGCTGAATCAGCTCAAAATCCGGATCGTTGAGGGTGTTGAGCACAGCGAGGGTGGCGCCATCGAGGAGAAAAACCTTGCCGACGTTCTGCGGTTTTCCGAAGCCCATGTTGACGGAAACAAAGTCGCCATCCTGAAAAGGCGCTCCTACGGCAAGGTCAGGAATTCCATCCCCGTTGAGGTCGCCCATCGCCACCGCCGTGTATCCGAATTGCGTGGTGGAGTTTTCTGGCAATGGATCGACCAATGTTGTGCCCGATGCCGATGTCAGGGGCAGCACGGAAAAGAGCAGAGTCCCGATCCACGCCATCGCGCCGCAGCATGCCACCCAGGTTGCTGACGACCTGGGGCTTTTGTGAATCTGAAAGTTCATGATACCTCCTTGGCCGGACGTTCGTACGGAGGTTAACACAGAGAGTCGTGAGCAATGCAAGATTAATCGGAGGCTCTTTCGCGCGCCGGTAGGTTGATCAATTTTCAGTTCGAACGATTCCTGCTCGTTCTCCTCCTCGTCCTCGTTCTCGTCTTTCCACCTGTTTTCGAAGAACGAGGATTGGGTTTTGCTTGCCTTCCCTCGCTTTCGTAAGGCGGATTGTTTGCGCCGGCTGATGGCCTTGGCTAGCATGGGCAAAACATGAGCAAGGTAGTCTCTCAGGATCCAGATGTCCTCGGCGGCGAACCGGTTTTTGCGGGACGCGTGTGCCGGTGAAGAGCTCACGCAAGGGCGAAACAATGGCAAATTCTCAGGTAACGATCCACATGGTGGCGACCCTCGATGGTTTTGTGGCTCGCAGGGATGGGAGCGTCGACTGGCTCGAGACCTCAGACGAATTTCCAGGCGGGGAGACGATGGACCCCGCATTCGTCGAGGCGTTCCTGGAGACAATCGACTGCTACGTCATGGGATCGCGAACATACGAGACTGCGTTGAGTTTTGAGGCCAAAGGGCTGGGATGGCGGGATGGCGACAAGCCCACCTTCGTCCTGACTCATCGCGCGCTGCCGCGGATCCGAGATACTGTCGAGTTTTATTCGGGCGACCTGGCGCAGTTAGTAAACGGGCGCCTGCGGCCCTCGTTCCATTCCATCTGGTTCGTTGGGGGCGGCACCGTCTCCGGTGAATGCCTTCGCTCCGGGCTGGCGAACGAAGTTCGTTATTCGATCCTGCCGATCTTGATCGGTGATGGCATTCCATTCTTCGACAAGCTCGGTAGAGATGTCACCCTCCATCTGGCGGAGGTCAAAGCCTACAAGAGCGGTATGGTTGGACTACGTTACGAAGTGCGAGGACATCACGGTGAGTGACGGAACGCGCCCTAAACCACCTAACTGCGGACCGTCCTCATGCTTAGATTTCATGGTATGCGCACATCATTCCTGGCTCGCGCGATCGCTGATCTTCGCGATCGCGAGACGCCCCGCACGAGGCAGACTGTGCGCTCCTTGGAAAGCTCTGCCGAGGTCGACGACCCCGGGCTACAACATAGGCCTGCGGCCGGGAGTCAGCGAGCCCGGCGACAAGGCTACTTTTTGTAATACGGCACCTGGGGGAGAACTGGAGGCTCGAGTTGTGTGACCGTCTGGGTTTCCTCTTCTTCTTCCAGGGTGTTGAGCGGTTGACCGGCGGGGTTGACGAGGCGCGCCGTGACGAAGATGACGAGGTTGCGCTTGATATGTTGCTCGGTATTACTCCGGAAAAGGCGACCGACGATCGGAATGTCGCCGATGATCGGGGTGCGGTCTTCGGTCTTCTGCACGTCTTCGCGCATCAGTCCGCCGAGGACAACCGTCTGTCCGTCCCAGACGCTGACGCTCGTGGTCACTTTGCGGGAGTTAAAGATCGGCTGGTTAATCACGTTAGGGGTGATGACGGAAGGAGGCGCGGTAATTATCCCTCCAGTAAGGCTGCTGACGAATGAAGTGCTCGGCGCCAGGATCGGGCTGCCATAATTGATGAAGCCTTCGAACTCGACCACCTGCGGCACCAGATTCAGGTCAATCGTGACACCGTCAGGGCCCACCACCGGTTCCACTTCGAGCGTTACCCCGGTATTGCGCGTTTCAAATCCGGTAGGCGTGGTCGGCGTGACCGGAACCGAAGTAGATCCGGTTTGGCCCAGAATCCCGGTGCCGCCAGTGCTGCCCACGCTATCGGGAATTTTCGGCGGATCGAACTGCGTGGGGTAACGGAACTCGCGCACGATCTCGATCACCGCGCGCTGGCCGCTCTTGGTCGTGACGCGCGGCGCCGAGAGGAGGTCGACACCTTTTTTCTGGTTGAGGGCGCGGATCACAACCTGAAATTGCGGGTCGGTGAAGACTCCGCTCAAACCGAAGATTCCCGGCGCGAGGGCGCTGGCTCCGGGCATACCGAAGAGAAGCGCATCGATGGCATTGGCCGAGATCGCGAGGTTGCCGCTCCGATTTCCGGCCGTGACCGGAAATTGTCCAACTGGGACGCCGTCCGGCGCGATGAATGGGAAGTCGAGGGGATTTGTGCCGGGGCTGGTGCCGCTGGTGCCGCCGCCGCCGAAGACGCGCTCGTTGCCGATGTTGAACTGGCCTAACAACCAATCGAAGCCGAGCTCCTTCAGATTGTTCTGCGTAATCTCGACAAACTTGGCTTCGATCTCGACCTGCTTCGGACCAGCCACGTTGGCCTGTTCGACCAGCGCATCGACCAGCTCAAGATTTTCTTCTGTGTTGCGCACGATCAGGCGGCTGCTCTGGGGCAGGAAGTTGGCACTTGCCCCGGGTGGGAATGGCACGCCCTGGTCTTTGAGGAAATCGAGGGCCGTCTGGCGATTGACCAACTGCTGCCCGCCGGTCGTCTCCTGTGTATCCCTGCCCCCGCCGCCGGCCCGGGTCGTCGGTCGATCGAGCGGGTTGGCGCCTACGTTGACTGAACTGCCGATGAAACCCGGTGGGACCCGATATTCCTTCGTGAAGAGTTCGCTGCTCTGCTCGTTGATCGGAATGACCGAAACGGCGTAAGGCTCCACTTTCACCTTCAAACCCGCCTGGGTCGCAATATAACGGAGCGCCTCGCCTAACGGAATCTGGCTAAGGGTAATTGTAATCCGCGCTTCCGAGGGCGAGATGGCAGCGGGCAGCGGCGGCGCGAGCGGGGTCGGTTCGATCGTGGCGCTCTCCGGCGCGGCGCCCGGGAGGGGCGGGGTGGTCTCAGGCAGCGGCGCGGCCGCGCGCGGCTCCGCCCGGCCTAACGGCGAGGTTCGGAGGACGATATCGACCCCCTGTTTGCCCTCGGTCGAGGGATCGTTTGCCGCCGCCTGCTGGCGGAGAAAATCGATCGCCTCCCGGATGCTGGCGTCGCGAAACTCGATCTTCGGAATGATGATGGTGTTGAGCTTGTTCGTGATCCGGGCTGTCCCGCCGGCGTCGCGCGCAAAGGCATCGCTGATCGGCCCGACCGATTGACCATATTGGCGAACCGGTTCTTCCCAGCCTTTCTGCACCTGCCAGAGACGGCGGGCGCGGGTCTCGTTGTAGGCTTCCTCGCCGTAATGCGTTTTGGTGTTGTGGATCCGTTCCTGGCCGCGGCGCGCGGCGACGTTGTAGGGGTCGAGGTTCAGCACCTGCTCGTATTTTTTGAAAGCGAGATCGTAGCGGCCCGACTGGTAGTAACCCTCCGCAGCGCTCAGGAGTCCCTTCACGTCCTCGACTTTGGCGATGAATTTCGGGCCCATGGTTTTGTTGAAATAATCGGGCTCAATCAGGTGGGCGAGGAGCTCGGCCGCTTCTCGGCAATTTGGATCGTAACGATCGCTCACCACTTCGCGCACGATCTGCTCCGCTTCGCCATGCTTGCCTTCGGCGATTCGCTGCTCGGCCAGCTTCACTCCGCTCTCGCAAAAACCCCGCATGGCCGCGTCATGCTGGTCAGCGGTGCGGAGCGCGTCGGGCAGGAAGGTGACCGCGACCCGGAATTCATCGTGCGCCCGGGCAAAATCCTTCGCCTGGAGGGCGAGCCGGCCGCGCTCGAGAGCGCCCTGGCCCTGGAGAATCGCCGCCTCGCGTCGCGCCACCTCGCGCTCGGCGACGTGGCGCACATTTTGGGCGGTGGCCCGGCCGGCGGGAACGACAACCAGGAGGAGGAGAAGGAGGAGGGAAAACCGACGAGTTAAGGCATTCATGAGGAGGATCGCGGTGTTTGTATCGGGCGGGGAGGAGCGCGGCAAGAAAAAACGCAAGCCAGGTGCGATATTCGTTAATGTGCGTTTCGCCGGGGTAATCGTGCCCAGAGATGTGGACGCTTCGCTGTGCGAAGCGCGGAGGTGATGGATGAGCGGGCATTGGGCGAGCGGGGATCGGTACCTGTTTCGCAGAGCGAAACAGCCACAGGCCGCTAGCGCCGGATGAGGCCGATCTCGATCTTTTCGTCAGGCTTCTGGGTGTTGATGATGATCGCTTTGTCTGGTTCGACGTCGAGCAGCCTGTAGGTGACATGCTCGTCCGGCTTGAGGGAGAATTCTTGATCTTTTTTCACCGCGAAAGTCTGTTCCGCTCCCCTCCAGGTGTAGAGAAAATTCGCGACCGATTCGGGCGACATGGCGCGTTTTCCTTGGACAAGCATGACGAGATCGTGCGTGTCGATCTGTTCGAGGGTCAATACCGACACTTCGACATTCGTGCCGTATTTGTCGGTCTCGAATTTCTCGGTGTAATTCGTGATCTTATATTTGGTGCCCGCCACCATTTCGCCGACGTGAAGGAACTGCGTCGGCCGGCTCGGGTCGACATTGTTGATCGCGAATGTGCCCTCGACCGAGGAGGTGAAGATGAGCGGAAAAGCTTCCTCGGCGAAAGAGCGGAGCTTGAGCTTGAAAGTGTAGGGCGGCCGGGAATCTTTCGCCGCCGGGCTGGTCTGGGCCTGCCACTCGTCGAGGTTGGTGAAGCCGTCGCCATCCGCATCCTGGGTCAGGACATCGGCCTCGGTGATGGGCAGGCCGAACTCCTCCAGCCATTCGTTAGGCACAGGGGGATGGAGGAGGGTGTCGTGCAGGGTCGCCGGCTGGCCATCCGGGCCAATGAAATGTTTTTCTGGCACGAAAAGACCGGCCCGCCCGATCGCCGTCCACTGCGACGGCTGCGCCAGTTTCTGCATGGCGGCGGCGATCTCGGGCGCGCTCCCGGCGGGGATTTTGTTGTTCGGCGGCGGCACGTTTTGAACGGCATCGAATTGCGCGCTAAACCCGGAGGCCCGGAGGAAAATAAAGAGCGAGCAAAGGATGAGAAAGAGAGCGGCGGCGAGGACCGCGGCGCGGTCGTAGTTCGCCCGGAGCCAGTCCATCGCCTAACGAGCCTCCCTTTCCGCAATGTTGAATTTCATGATTTCGACTTTGGCCGCGACATCGACGTGTTCGGTCCCGATGATGAATGAGATGCTCGGCGCGGCCTCCGGACCGCCACGTGGCGGTCCTTTGTCGACCTGGTTTTTGATTCGGAGCGTGCGCAGAATGTAGAACTGCTCCGGCGCGGCGGCGATCTGGTTGAAGGCGCGCCGGATCGCGGCCGGGCTGCCGGAAAAGGCGAGATCGACCGTCGTCCAATCCACCATCTTCTCCTTGCCCGACGCGGGCTTGGGCGGAGCCCCGGGGCGGGCGCGGCTCGAAGTCCGGGTGGAAGCAGCGGCCGGCGTCTCCTCCGGGAGCGGCGTGCGGCTGAGACTGTTGATGGAATCGGCGTGCGCCTCCACGATCGTCTTCGCGAGCCACTCGATGGCGCGCAACTGCCGGCCGAGGCGCGGCGCGGCCAGGCCGTTCGGGAGCGACGTGGCGTATTGGTCGAAGCCGAGATGGAAATTGTCCGGCAACCGCACTCTGAAGGCCTGGGCATGTTCGGTCACGTTAATCGTAGCCGCGCGGAGCTGGGCCTGAAATTCGTTAGGCTGGATCGGCAGCTTCGGGAACATCCGCGTCCTCATCTCGTTCTCGAGAGCAAGGAGGGAGCTGCGATAGCCGTCGGCCTGCGTCCTGGTCTTGCGCAGATTTTCTTCGCTTGGGAAAGGAACGCTCCGGCGCAGGCGGGTCAGCTCATTGACGGCCGATTCGAGGCGGCTCTGCGCTGCATCGGCCGCGCTCTTTTCGCGCAGGAGAAAAAACACGCTCAGGACGGTGGTGAGAGCGAGCGCGACGAGAAACCCGCCGAGAAACTTGTTTTGCCGGAACCAGTTCATGGCAGGGGAAAAGGCTTTCTCAGTCGGAGGCGCAGCTCGTAGGGATAAGCCCACTCCGTGTTGCTCGGCGTGCTCGGCCTGATCACTTCCGATTGCTTGTCCGGATCGACCTCGAAAACGGTCGAGCTGAGCAGATTCCGGAAATAATCGACGACGATTTCCTGCTGCTCGGGATTGGAAAGGTAAAGCCCCCGCACGAACACGCCATCGATCTGCGGGATGTTCTTCGCCCCCACCGGTCCGGCCGGAACGTCCCGCAGTGGCGGAGTCGGGTTGTAGCCGGGGGCGTTGGCCGCGGACGCGCCGGTTTCTCCCACGATCCGCCCCTCGGAGGTCGGCGCCAGTTCCGTGATCCAGATGTTCTCTTTCGGCAGACGCTCATTGAGATCGTCGAGAATCTGCAACCAGGCGCCGCGGTCGTCGATCGCCTGGAGGAGCGGCCGGGCCGCGGCATCGAGGGTGGCGGTCTCCCGGTCGAGCCGCTTGATCCTGCTCTCCAACTCGCGCATCCGCTCGAGATCGACCTGCAAGGTGTCGGCCACCTGCCGATCAACCTGCGCCGTGCGCATGAAATAAAAAGCCCAGGCGAGCAGACCGAGAAGGAAACAGGCGCCGGCCAAAAGAAAGAAGGGTTGGCGCCGCGCGAGGCGCTGCCGGCGCACGACACTGGCCGGGCGCAGGTTCAATTCCATCGGGCAATTCACCGTGCTGCGGAGGGCGAGCCCGACCAGTTCACCTAACAAATGGGCGGAGCGAGCTACCTCCTCGCGCACGACCGACTCCCCCACCGTGACGTTGCGCAGGGGATTAAAAAATTCTACCGGGCACTGCAGTTTCTCGTGGAAAAACTCGCGCATGTAACGGGTAGTGACGGCGCCACCGCAAAGGAAAACCCGCTCCGGGTGGCTCCCCAGCTGCTGGGTGCGATAGAAGCTGATCGAGCGTGTGACCTCGGCGTGGAGCCGCGTCATGGTGTTGCGCACCAGCTTCGAGAGGCGCGCCACCTCCGGGTTGTCGGCCTCGGCGTAGGCTCCGCCCAAACCAACGAATCCCTTGTGCGTCTTGCGCAGTTCGGCCGCGCCGAAAGGTTCGTTGAATTCCTTCGCGATCGCGGAAGTGACCGAGCTGCCGCCGATCGGGATGCTGCGGCTGAAAACTTTTCCCGGCTCGACGAAGAGCAGGTTGGTGGTGCGGGCGCCGATGTCGATGACGAGCGAACAGCCTTTCAACTCGCTGTAGTTGAAACGAAAGGCGTTGTAGAGCGCCGTCGGAGCCACGTCGATCCGGGTCGTCCGCAGGCCGGAAGCCTCGACCACGGCGTTGATTTCTTCCAGCAGCTCGGCCTTGATCGCGACGAGGACGACTTCGAGTGTGTCGATCGCATCGGAGCCGACGAGCTGGTAATCCCAGACCACTTCGTCGATCGGGAAGGGCACGTTTTGTTGCGCCTCGAAGGTGATGATGCGCTCAATCTTTTCCTCGTCGACCGCGGGCAGCTTGACGAAACGGGTGAAGACCGACTGGCCGGAGACAGCGTAATCGACCGGGCTCGGCTTGAGCCCGAGCTCGCGCATCATGGCGGGGAGAGCGTCGCCGATCTGGCGATTGCGATCGGCCTCGGCCGCGGGATCGGCCGGGATCTGGCGCAGCCGATAGCCGGCGAGGACGAGGCCGCCCTTTGGTTGGGCGCGAAATTCGGCCAGGCCTAGCGTTTGCGAACCGAGATTGAGACTAACGATGGGTGGAGGAACCGGCATGAGTCGCGATCAATGGGCCGCAGGCTTGAGCTGTTCGTAGAAATCCGAGAAGAGCGGCGCGAATGGGGTTTGACTCTTATCGAGGACATACCCGCTCAGAGCCGGGAAATCAGCGAACCATTGCGGCTTCGCCCGGACGAGGCTGAGCTCGTCTTTGACCTCGCCTTTCTGCACCAACTGGACGGCGATATTTTCGATCGAGGTCGTATTCGGTGGCCGCCCCTGCAGGATGTAAGCGAGGGCGGGCGGCGGCACATACATGACCGACCAATGCTCGCGCCCGGCGAGGATGTGGACGTGGGTGACTTCGCCGCTCAGCACCTTGCCGTTGATCGCGATGTAGTATTTCAGGGTCAGCTCGTCGGTGTAATCGGGGACGGTCGTGAACTGAACATCGATCCGCAGCCAGCGCTCGCGCGTCTCGCGTTTTTGTTCGCCGCCGTTGTAGTTGAACTGCGGGGTCGTGATCAGTTCGCGGTCGATTTTGTTGAGGCGAAAATCGCCCGGCCGATTCTGGGCAAGGAGCGGACTCGGGAGGACGAAAGCGAAAACCATGAGGACAATTCTGGGGTGCATGAATCTGGGCATTTGAGACGAAGCGATGGCGGAAAGCCAGCAATTTGCGAGGTAATCGCCGGTCTCTCCAGCGCGCCTCAATGCGGGAGGGGGCGTTTGCGCCCCGAGCGCCCGAAGATTTAGCGCGGTGTTCCGGCAACCGCTTGTTTCGAGAGCTCTTCAACGTGGCTCCCCAGTCATCGCCGCACAAAGGCGGCTCCCACATTTTTCGTCCTATCGTTCGCCGGCGCGCTCGAGCCATTGGCGGAAATAATCGATCGTGCGCACGATTCCCTCCTCGAACTCGACCTTCGGTTCCCAGCCCAGGATCTTTTTCGCGCGCCCGATATCCGGCTGCCGCACCTTCGGGTCGTCGACCGGGAGCGGCTTGTATTCGATCCCCGATTTGGTCCCGGTAATGCGGATGATCTCCTCCGCGAATTGTTTGATCGTCATCTCGCCGGGATTGCCGATGTTGACCGGCTCGTGAAAATCCGACTGCGAAAGCCGGTAGATGCCGTCGATTAAATCCGAGACGTAACAAAACGAGCGAGTCTGAGCGCCGTCGCCGAAAATCGTCAAGGGTGTGCCGGCCAGCGCCTGACCGATGAAGGCCGGCACGACTCGCCCGTCGCGCAAGCGCATCCGCGGGCCGTAAGTATTAAAGATGCGCACAATCTTGGTGTCGACCGCGTGGAAGCGGTGGTAGGCCATCGTCATCGCCTCCGCGAAACGCTTCGCCTCATCGTAAACGCCGCGCGGTCCGATCGGGTTCACGTTTCCCCAGTAATCTTCCTTCTGGGGGTGGACGAGCGGATCGCCATAGCACTCCGAGGTCGAGGCGAGGAGAAATGTCGCCTTCTTCGCCTTCGCGAGGCCGAGGGTGTTGTGCGTGCCGAGCGCGCCCACTTTCAAGGTCGGGATCGGGAGTTCGAGATAGTCGATCGGGCTGGCCGGCGAGGCGAAATGGAAAACGAAGTCGATCTCGTCGGGCAGGAACAAATACTGCGTCACATCCTGTTTGATGAAGCGGTAATTCTCATTCCCGGCGAGATGCTCGATATTGGTCAGGTGACCGGTGACGAGATTATCGATCGCGATCACGCGATGACCTTCGACGAGAAGGCGATCCGTTAGATGTGAGCCGAGGAAACCCGCCCCACCGGTCACGACCGAAACGGGTTGAGACTTCGTCGGATGTGCGGGCATGGCCGGTTTATCTAAATGCGAGAATTGCCCTTGGCCAGCAGAAAGCGCCGGGCTCGCGGTTGCTGGCGCGGGCGGCACGCTGGGCGCGTAACCCGGCCGCCTCGACTCTGAGACTTAAGCTCTCGCTGCGGAATCCAGACGAAGCCGACCATCAACCAATCTACCGAGAGGCACGCTGGTGGGGAAAATTTGATTGACATTACCTCGCCTGATCAGGCAGTCTGCTCGCCGGCTCGCAATGGTCGCCAGCCGTTTACTCAGCCCGATGGAAAATCCTCGATCACACTACATCCGTTTTACGCCCTGGGCCCGGCAGCTGTTGCTGGCTGCGCCCTTCCTGCTGCTCTTGCTCTCGGTAAGCGCCCCTCTCTTCGGCCAAGCCATCTCCAGTCGGCCTAACGTTGGTCGCGGGAGTGCAGCCGAGCTCGACCCTTTCGCTCCGATCGGCGGTGCCCTTTACGAAACCACCTTTCGCAAGGATAACGTCGAGATCTTTTCCCGAAACGGAACTCTCATTGGTTTGGTCGGCAAAATTGGCCGGCCGACCGGACTTGCCTTCGACGCCGCGGGTAATCTTTTTGTCGTGAGTGACGACAGCACAGCCGGCTATTCGATCAAGAAAGTCTCCGCGATTGACGGCACGATTTCGACCTTCACGACGGCAGCTTTGAGCGGCCCGCACGGGCTCGCCTTCGATCAGGCCGGGTATCTTTACGTCGCCAATAACAATAACAACACGATCGCGCGCTACACGCGGACTGGCGTCGCGACCATTTTCGCTGATCGCGGTCAGGGCTTGGTCAACCCGATCGGACTGGCCTTTGATGCAGAAGGCAATCTCTTCGTGACTAACACTCATGGTGGTCCGGCGCGGAGCGGCCGGATCATCAAGCTAAGTCCGGCCGGCGAGGCGATCCTCATTATCGGTGAAGGACTCATGACTCCTTATGGAGTGGCGTTCGACGCCTCCGGCAATCTCTACGTCTCGGTTAACGGGAGTAACGAAGTCCGGCATTACGCACCCGATGGGACCGACCTGGGTGTCTTCTGTAGCAGCGGCCTGGCTTCTCCCTACGGGATCGTCTTCGATGACGCCGACAATCTTTACGTGGCCAATAACAGCAACGCCACGATCGAGAAATATGCGGCGGACGGCACCGACCTGGGTGTCTTTGCCGATACTCGGAGCGGGCCGCACTTCCTCGCGATCTATCATCCGCAATAGCGCGCGATTGCGCCAAAGGTCGCGCGGGCGAGGGCGGATCGCAGGAGCTCCGGCAGTGGATTTCATTGGGCAACTCTTTCCGAAACAGATCCGGATTGCGGGCCGCGAAATCGTTCCGGTCCGCGGAGCGTCTGCGCAGACGTCAGTCTCGGATGAAAGCGAGGAGGGCAGCCGTTAGGCTGATTGCCCCGCTAGAAAAGTTTATAGACTTCGACCAATGCGACACCAGTGGTGTCATTCTTGCCTCGTACAATCGCCGTATAAGATCCGGGGGCAAGGATGGCGACGATGGCGGACTCGGCGTCGTCATCCGGCGCAAACCCAGTAGGAATGATTTCATCTTCCTGGTTACTTCGCCAGTCGTCGTTTGAAACAACCGCTCTTCCCTGCGCGTCGTGCAACTCCAGCATCGGATCGGCCAGCGACCCGCTCACCGGCAGGGAGGGACCGATTGCGCGAACAAGGGTGTAACTGAGCTGATTTCCCAGAACAATGAAACCGCCAATGAGAACATTATCGCCCGTCTGCACCAGGCCCCGGGTTGAGATGTTGGCCAATTCAGAGTCTGAACTTTGATCCAGATCGTAGACTTCGACCAAGCCCACTCCGGTTTCGCCATGGGCTCCTTTCACAATCGCGGTGTAAGCACCCGGGTTCAGAGTCAGAACGATGGCTGACTCCAAGTCAAAAGCCGGTGCGAAACCCGTTGCCATAATCTCCGCCTCCTGGTCACTGCGCCAGTTATCGTTGGACATGACGGATCCGTCGGCCAAATGAAGTTCGAGAATCGGATCGGCTAGCGTTCCGGAAAGCGGAAGAGACGGACCCAGCGCACGCACAATCACGTCTTTGGGTTGCGTGCCGTCGATGATGAAGCCACCGATCAACACTTGATCGCCTGTCTCTACTCCAAGTCGGGTGGAGATATTACCCAAACTCGCGGGAACGGGTGCTGGCGTAGGAGTGGGTGCGCCGGGGTTGTAGCCGACGATGTCGAGATTGGTCCCTTCTGGTGATGTCGCAGCAACATCGGAGGACTGACCTGCACAGGCAAATGCATTCTGCACATAGGGGTGAATTTGCGGACAGTTCCCGCTCGACCAATCACCGAAATCTCCATTCGGATCCTGGTTGAAGGAAACAATCGAGGTCGTGCCGCTGTCGAGCGAAAGGTAGCGCGCGCCGCTCGACGCCGTATTCCGTACCCCCGGCGAAGACCAGCTGAAAAGGTCTTGCGGACGAAGGGCCGTCGGCTCCGAGTCCAGATCCAGATGGGAACCGAAGCCGAGCACTTCATTAATTTCGTGTTGCGTCAAGCGCAGCGCGTCGAACTGAGTCGGTATGATCGGCCGCGTGAAGTCAAACTGGGAGGCGGAGTTGAGGGTCACGATGCCATCATACGGTCCTCCGACACCCACGGTGCCATCCGCAAACAACGCCGGTGGTGTTTCTATGCCGACTGCACGTCCATTGGCACTCGATACGGCCACGTTCTGGATAAGAGGAACCGGGGGAAGGGTGGCGTCGCCGGTCCCATCTGCCGCGCTCCTCGCATCCGCATTCAGACTCGTGACGTAAGTGTTCCACGAAATGTCATAGTACACCCAGACGCTCCGCGCGAGATCTGTGGCCGGGATGGGAGAACCATCCGGATCAGTCGTCGCATACCGGAAACGAATCTCGACCGTGACTGGATCGTTAAAGAGCGATTCATAAAGCGCCACCGCCTGCATGATCATGGCTTCGATTTGCGCCGCGTTCGGGTTGTTCGTGATGGATTTGTCGAAGGTCGGATTGATTGTCAGCCCGCCAGGCGCGGCCGTGCTCGTCGTGCCCCTAATCACCTCTCGAGTGATACCTGACCCATCGTACGCTTGAAGCCGGTAGTAATACCGCGTGGACGGCTGTAATCGGCTCACGACAATAGCGCGTGGAGAATCAAGCTCGAGATGAGAGTAGCCCGGGAGGCAAGGCACAAACGATGGGCTGAGCGAGACGTCGAGCAGGTAGCCGCGTGCTGTGGGAGGATCGTCCCAGGTCAGCAGAAAACTGCTGCGGGTCGGGGCAGCCGCGATCGCCCAACTCGCCGTCTTCTCATCCACCGCACCCACCGCTTCACCCGGTCCCAACGTGTCTCCGCCGACGGTGTCGCCGACCGATCGATGCACCCCTGAGTGTGGTTCAAGCACCGCCTTGCCGTGCGCGCCGTAGAACCTGCCGGCAGTGGGTTCGGGTGCTTTCGCTGCCGAAAACGAAAGCGGCAGGAAAAACGTGCTTCCAGCAATCGAGATCCAGACTGCGCCAGTCAGAAATTGCCCTCTTGGAAGCACGCGATGCCACATGGGTAAGGAACAGCCAGGCTTTTGCACAGATCGAGTACGTTGTAGCCGACCTTTGCCTCAATCGCAACCGCGGATGCGGAAGACCTGCTCTAAGGGGCGCAATACAAGACTGGCAGGACTGTGCCGGCAAGGCCCAGGACCGCCGCCTTCACAGCTCTTTGTTCCGTTTGGAACGACCGCCGGGCAAAACGAAAGTCGCCCGTGCCAGGTTCGACTGCAGCACCGCCGGATCATAAATTTCCTCCAGGAGTTGCTTGCGGAAAAGGTCGGGATTCCGGCCCGCGAAGTCCTCGAAACCGGCGTAGCGCCCGCTGAGCCGCCGCTCGGCGATGAGCGCGAGGAAGGCGGCCGTGATCGTCTCATGATAGACTTCAGGCTTACCCGCCTTGGTCGCCAGACGGCGCAACCCGCGCGCGAGATGCAGCAGGGCTTCGGGATAAGTGTGGCGTTCGAGCAGTTCGTAGCTCACCCGCACATGATCGCGATGCGGAAAAGACGCCGGGTCGATTCGACCCGCTTCGAAAGCGGTCAGCAAATCGGCTCCCTCACTTGCCGTCATGATCCTTTTCGACCAGGCGATGACTGTCGCGCGCCGTCAGGTTAAGGCCGTAAATCGTCCGCATCTTTTTAATGTGGCTGAGGGTTTGTTTGCTGAAAGCCGGCTTGCCCTCGAGGGCGTGGAGGCTGATTCCCTCGAGGAGATCGCCTAACGACAAATCGAGGTACTCGGCCAGCGCCTTGAGGGTTTTCACCAGCGTCTTCTCCATCCGCGCCCCGATCTGGACCCGCTCGATCGTTTTGGTTGTTCCAGCTTGTTTCATTGGGACCATGTTACCAATCCATCAATGTCCGGCAACATCTTTTCTCCTTGATTCCCGCCTCTGCCGTTCATTACCCTGCGCAACGATTCCTTTCTGCCATGAAAAACCCTCTCTTCTCCAGGTCCCTCGTCTTCCCGCGCCTTGCCCTTCCACCCTTGAGCAAATGCGTCGCACTGCTCATGCTCGCTGCCCTCAGTCCCGGGATGGCTCAGAATTCCGCGGCAGACCCTGCCGGGGAGCTCGTCCACCCCCGCTACGGTCACACCGCGACGCGCTTGCTCGATGGCCGGATCCTCGCCGTCGGTGGGGTGATCGACGATTTTTACCCATTCAGTTTCTACAGCGAAACATACGAGCCGGCGACGAAGAGCTGGAGTGCCACGGGCAACCTTTTCCATCCCCGCGCCTTTCAAGCCACCGTCTTGCTGCAGGATGGCCGTGTCCTCACCATGGGTGGAGAAACTCTCGGCGTGGGCATTTTCTCGGCGGTGGAGATCTTTGACCCGGGCACGGGTAATTGGACGGAAACCAACCCCATGCTCGCGCCTCGCGCCTTCTTTGACGCCGTCGTGCTGGCCAATGGCAAAGTCCTGGCCGCTGGCGGTCTTTTCGCAGGCACTACGACTGAGCTTTTCGATCCGCCGACCCACGGCTGGTCGGCGAGCGGGAGTCTGGCCCAGCCGCGTGCGTATGGCCACATGACCCTCCTCGATAATGGCAAGGTCTTGATGGCCGGGGGAAATGACTATTCCAATGGAACCTTCATCGCGCAGAGCGAGCTTTATGATCCCGCCGCCGGCACATGGAGCGCGACCGGTTCCCTGAATATTCCCCGCATCAACTTTGTCCAGGTAAAACTGGCCGACGGCCGGGTCCTGGTCGCGGGCGGATTGTTGAAATCCTCTCCGCGCCATCCCCAGGTGACCAATACGGCCGAGATTTATGATCCGGCGACGGGTCTGTGGACATTGACAGGGTCACTTAAAACCGCCCGGGCCGATTTCACAGCCAATCTGCTCAGCAGCGGCCGCGTCTTTGCCGCCGGCGGTGATGATGGGACGCCGTTGGCTCTCGACAGCATCGAGGAATTCAGCCCCGCGAATGGGAAGTGGCGCCCGCTTGCTACGTTGCTCTCCACCTCGCGGAAGTTCCATACCAGCACAGCCTTGAGTGATGGCAGCCTCATCGTCGCCGGTGGGAGAGATACGAACAATGAGTTTGTTCCCGACGCCGAGCTTATCGTTAGGCCGCGCTGACCCAACCGCTCCTTTCGCATCCGAAGGCAATCGCCGTCGGCGGCCGGTTAGATTTCTGCCGGAAGCAAACGACCTCGGGGGCGACCAAAATTCTTCGAAAAAAATCTTCCATTCTTGTTACCAATCTAGTTTCATTTTCATTAGAACAACGAGACCCCGTGAACGCTTTTCTAAGAAAGTTCCCGTTCGCTCCGATCGCGATATCTTTGGCGCTGCTCGGCTCGATCCCTGCCGCGACGCCGCCTACGATAACGGGGCAGCCCTTCGATAAATCGGCGACCGTCGGCGAAAAGTGCATCTTTCAGGTCACCGCCACGGGCACTCCGCCACTGAGTTACCAGTGGCGCCTGAACGGCGTCGATATCCCCGGTCCGCAGTCTCAGAGTGCGAAATACACCACCCCGCCGGCCGTGCCGGAAAACAACGGCAATGTCTATTCCGTTGTCGTAAGTAACAGCGCCGGCAGCGTGACGAGCGTCAATGCCGTCATGACGGTTCCGCCGAGCGAGGCTTTCGCCACGGCGGCCGACGGTTCCGTCCTTCACTGGGACGTTTATACCCCGGAAGGCACGGGGCCGTGGCCCGCCTTCATCAATATCCACGGTGGCGGCTTCGTCGCCGGATCGCCGACTTCAAACCAGGAGGGAGTCACGATCTGTAAGGACCTGCAAGCCGCCGGCTACATTACTTTTGCCGTCACTTATCGTCTCGCGCCTCCGGGGAAATTACCGGACCAAACCTCGAGCGGCCGTGCCCCCGAGCAATACGACGATGTCAAACTGGCCTGCCGCACCGCCCGAGCCGATCCCCGTTGCAATGGGCTCGTCGGGGCGATCGGCGGGAGCGCAGGCGCGGCCCACGCCGCCTGGCTCGCTGGAGACAACACCACGACAACGGACCCGCCTTGGTCGGGCGACGACCGGCCGGACGTCGTCATTGCCATGTCAGGTCCCTACGACTACCTCGATTACCGCGATGACGTGGATAACCTGAACGCCTTCATTCAGGAGGTAACCAACTACTGCGGGGTGCCGGCAACTCAATTCCCGACCCCCGAGGACGCCGCCATTCTGAAAGCAAACTCGCCCGTCACTCCCGCCGATGAGACGGTGAAGCCGCTCCTCCTCTTCAACTCGACCGGCGATACCCAACCCTATTACGAACAGGACGACATGGTCGCCGCCCTCGACGCCGCCCTGGGCGACAACCCCAAAAACTACGAAGCCTACACGATTCACACGAATGACCATGGCTTCAAGGTCTGGTACGACACCATCGACGAGACCGGCGAGACGGTGAAAGACCGAACGCTGGCCTTCACCGCCCAGGCCTTCGCCGCGGTCATGCCGTCGATCATCGTCCAACCGAGTGATGCCACCGTTTTGGTCGGGCACAAGGCGACCTTTGCCGTCACGGCGACTGGCAAAGGGCCGCTCAGCTACCAGTGGAGAAAAAATAGCGCCGACATTTCCGGCGCGACAGGAAGTACTTATACCACGGCCAAGACCAGCACCTCGGATAACGGCACAATCATCTCGGTGAAAGTCAGCAATTCCCGCGGCAGCGTCGTCAGCGCCGACGCCATTCTGACCGTTACCTCAGCCACGGCGCCTGTCATCACGGCGCAGCCGGCCGACGCCAAGGCCAAGCTTGGCAAGTCGGCGGCATTCAGCGTGGTGGCCACGGGCACGCCGCCGTTGAGCTATCAGTGGAGAAAAAATGGCGCGGACATCGTGGGCGCGACGAAGTCCAGCTACACGACCCCGCCCGCCTCCGAGTCAGACAACGGAAGCCTATTCTCGGTCGTCATCAGCAACCGCGCCGGCAGCGTGACGAGCCGCGATGCGACGTTGAGCGTGAAATAGGCGCCAAAGCCCCGGCCGAAAAAACAGGGGTGAGGAGGAAACACCAGGCGACTGGATCAGCCGCGCTTCGTGCTGCGCGACCAGACGAGGAAGAGCACACCGAGACCTGCCAGAACGGCGGTCGCGATGAGCCAGCCGCCCAACGTCGGGAAATGGAGCAGGGCGCGGCCATGACGCACCCCATCCGCCCACCCGAGCAAGAAAGTCAAAAGCGCCGCCGAGAAAAACATGATGCTGAAAGCGAGCGCGGATTCGCTCCGGGCCGGGCGCGGTGTGGGATCGGATGGAGTCATGATGGCGGTGGAGATTGGTAAGCGCCGTCCGCCATTGCGGTCAAATGATTTTCGGCAGGCTGCCGGCCCGGCTACGAGAGTCAAGCTTAAGGGCTGGGCATGCCTTCGCCTAACGAAAAGCCTTGTCCAGCCAGAAAACTTCGGTCAGGCCGTCGCCTCCAAAACTTTCCGGGCTCGGAATGCCAAGGCGCGAAAGCTGCCGAGACCCCCGCGGGAGGGGCGAGGCATTGCAATCCGTTAGGCTACCTTTTCGTAGCTGACCGCGTCGTCCTTTTCGAGCCAGTCGAAAAGTGGCGTCGTGGTCGGATCGAGCCCGAGTGGTTTCAATTGCTCGTCGTACCACTCCCGTTTTTCCGGGTCGTCGTGGTAATTGAGCGCCAGCATCTTCTCGTCCCACGCCGCCTTTTCCTCCTCCGTCTTAAACGCGCCGTGGCTGTCGACCCACTGCGCCATCTCCTCGTCGCTCTTTCCCTTCGCGACCTCGGCTTTGAAATCGTCTCCTTTTATCCCCTTCCACCCGAAAAGCAGGTTATCGAGCGGACAATCGAAATGATACTCGCCGATGTTGCCCGCGAGCAGCGCGCGGCATTTATCGAGGGTGCGCCCGAGGATGACGTAGCCCCCGGCGCGCCTCTTCGGGCTGCGTGGGGCTTCCTTGGTCAGATCTTTTCCTTTTACATTTTGTTCCATATCAGGAAATCGCGGCGCCGGAGGGAAATGCGCGTAATTCTCCGGGCCGAGGGACGCGCGCAGAGGCTCGATTTCGATTCAGTTGCATGAGCCAAAAAAAGGAAATTATTTCGACATTGAACAACCTGATCGAGACCCTTAAGGATGGGCAGGAGGGTTTCAAACAGTCCGCCAGCGGGGTCGACGATCCGCAACTGAAGACGATGTTCGACACCCTCTCGCTCCAGCGTTCGAAGTTTGCCGGTGAATTGCAGAGCGAAGTCGTAAAATTGGGCGAGCCCGATCCGGAAGATTCGAGCAGCGCGAGCGGCGCGATGCATCGGGCTTGGATCAACGTGAAAAGCGCGGTCACGAACCGGGACCGGCACGCCATCCTGGCCGAGGCCGAGCGGGGCGAAGATTCGGCCGTTGCGGCTTACGAGGACGCGATGGAAAAAGATCTGCCGATGCCGATCAAGGACATCGTCACCCGGCAATCCGCGGAAGTGAAAACCGCGCACGACAAGATCCGGACCCTGCGCGACACCGCGGCCCAGAAATAGGCTGGACGAACGCATTCGAAGCAGGCGGAGCGCTCCGGCTCCGCCTGTTTGGTTGGAGTAGTCGGTGAGCACTGCGTTGACGTGTCTCACGCCTCAGCGCATTCACCGACGGTCAGAATCAGGCGCATGCTACTGGTCGACATCGGGGGCTTCGTGTTTCTCCAATAAGTCGAGCACTTGCTCGGGCTCGACATCTTTCTCCAGCTCGGCCAGCTCCGGGTCGTGCTCCACTTTCACCTCGAGGCGCGCCGCGATGGCTCGCACCAGTGCGATCAATTGCGTGACCTCGTGCTCCGCCAGCAGGCTTACCTGCAGATCGAGGTCGGCCCGTTTTGCCGACCGCTCCGACATCCGGTTCTGGGTGATGAGGACAAAGGTGGAAAGGAAGATGGCTTCGACCGAGGCGACCATCGCGAGCACGATAAAGTGGCGATCGAATTTCGGGAACGGTGTCGAGGGGAGATTGCAAACGATCCATCCGATGACCACGAGAAGCTGGAGCAAGACGAAGCCGAGACTGCCGGTGAATCGAGTAACCCGATCCGCGAGCCGGACCCCGACAGGGACGCGGGCCTGCTCGGAGCGCTGGCGGTCGAGCAAGGCCTGAATATTGCGGGCCACTACCCCTTTTATCCAGCCGTTATCTTGTCGCTTTTCCATCGCTGCGGAATCCATGGGCGCCGTGATTTAGATTCGCGTTCCATCCGGAGAGTTGGCTACCGGAAAACCGGATAGGGTTTTCTCCGGGTCGCGAAAGGATTTGCGCCCCGAATCAAACTGTCCCACCGCATCCTTGCCGCGATGGACCCTCGCCATTAGCCTCAGCAAACAATGCCGGAACGTTCCCAGGATTGGTTGCGACAGGCCGATGCGGATTTGCGCGCCGCGGTCAGTGCTCGCGCTGCCGGGCATTACGAATGGGCGGCATTTGCGTCGCAACAGGCCGCCGAAAAAGCGATCAAGGCTTTGTATCAACATTTGCACAAGGAAGCCTGGGGCCACGTCCTGACTGCGCTTTTGCAGGCCCTCCCCGACGAGGCGAAACCGACGGCGGACTTGGTTGATCGCGCCAAGGGATTGGACAAACACTACATCCCGACCCGCTATCCGAATGGCTTTGAGCGCGGCGCGCCGGTCGACTTCTACACCCGCAAGGAAGCCGCCGAAGCCATCGAGAACGCGGAGGTCGTCATTGCATTCTGTCGAAATCAAATCGGTTGATCTGGAGAAGGTGTGCCGCTCTGCCGATCAGTATGCGACCCGGCTTCTGGCCACGAATGAGGACGTGGAGGAGATCATCGTCTTCGGGTCGTTTGCCGAAGGAACATATGCGCCCGGGAGCGATCTCGACGTCTTCATTGTCTTGAGCAGAGCCGACAAGACTCCGCGCGAAAGAATTGCCGCCTTCCTGCCGAACCAATTTCCCGTGCCGATGGATGTCTTCCCCTTCACGCGAGCAGAGATGGCCGAACGCGACTCTTCGCCTCTCATCGCCGCGGTGGGGAAGAGTAACTGGCGCTACAAACAGGCGCGCAGAGTAAGAGGACAACCGGGAGAAAGCGCCGTCACGCCGCCTCGCGGCTGAGGCTGCGGACAGCCGGGGAGGTTCCGGGGGGAGAGCCGCCCTGTCGGGAGGGAAAATGCCACCCGCCGCGTGGCGCTGAACGTCCTCGCCAGCCCATGGCCGCGAGGCGCCGCTGTGCGGAACTACCGGAACGGGAAAATGTCATCGCTATAATGTTCTACGGATATTGCGAGCTGAAGTTTTCAGAAATTTTCGCAACGTCAACCCGGCGCCGAGTCCGGGCTTTTCTTCGAACACATTTCGTGCGGGTTTGTCTCACCATGCCTATGAAATCAACGCAGGAGATTACCCAACAGGTTCAGGAGTTGGGACAATGGATTTCGCCGCTGCGCGAGCAGGTCGGCCACGTCGTCGTCGGCCAGAAATATTTGGTCGACCGGCTTTTGCTCGGGTTGTTAGCCAACGGCCACATCCTGCTCGAAGGCGTCCCCGGTCTCGCCAAAACGCTCACCGTCAAAACGATGGCGGCCGCGATCCAGACCGGATTCCAGCGTTTGCAATTCACGCCCGATCTTTTGCCGGCGGATTTGATCGGCACGCTGATTTACAATCCGCGCAGCGGCGAGTTTACGACCAAGCTCGGCCCGATTTTTTCCAACCTCATCCTGGCGGACGAAATCAACCGCGCCCCGGCGAAGGTGCAGAGTGCCCTGCTCGAAGCGATGCAGGAACGCCAGGTCACGATCGGCGACAAGACCTATCCGCTGGCCGATCCGTTTCTCGTCCTCGCGACCGAAAATCCACTCGAGCAGGAGGGCACCTACCAGCTGCCGGAAGCGCAGCTCGATCGTTTCATGCTCAAGCTCAACGTCGGCTATCCAGCCAAGGCGGAAGAGCGGCGCATCCTCGATCTGATGGCGACCTCGGCACCCGATCTCCATGTCGATGCCATCATTGCGCCTGAGCAGATCATCCGGGCGCGCGAGCTGGTGAACCAAATTTACATCGATGATCGAGTGAAGGATTACATCGTCGACGTGGTCTGGGCGACACGCGAGCCGGCCTCGTATCGTCTCGAACTGGAAGGGCTGGTCCGCTACGGCGCCTCGCCCCGGGCCACGATCTACCTTGCGCTCGCGGCGCGCGCCTACGCGTTCCTCAACGGCCGCGGCTACGTCACGCCGCAGGACATCAAGAGCATTGGTCCCGATGTCCTGCGCCATCGCATCATCGTGAGCTACGAAGCGGAAGCCGAAAGCGTGACGAGCGAGACGGTGATCGAACGAATCTTCGCAGGGCTGCCCGTGCCGTGAGGAAAATGATGCTCAACGCCGTCATCCCGAGCGGAGCCGAAGGGGAAAAGAAAGAAGCGCCGATCGCAACCGTGAAGTCGGAATGGCGGGATGAGATCTACGCCGTTTCACCGAAGGGAGGGCCTCAGTAGTGCCACGGGATCCCTCGACTTCGCTGCCCTCCGCTCGGAATGACCGAGGAGTGCGTGATCGCGCAAGTAGCGGCGCAGAAGAACGGACTCCCGCCGAGATCCTGAAGAAGATCCGCGCCCTCGAGATCAAAACCAAGGGGCTCGTGCAATCCGCTTTCGCCGGCGATTACCACAGCGTCTTCAAAGGACGGGGGATGAATTTCGAGGACGTGCGCGAGTACCAGCCGGGCGACGAAATTCGCGCGATCGACTGGAACGTCACCGCGCGACTCGGCAACGCTTTCGTTAAAAAGTTTACCGAAGAGCGCGAGCTGACCGTCATGCTCGTGGTCGACGTCAGCGCCTCGGGAAATTTCGGCAGCGTCACGCAATCGAAACGCGAGCTGGCCGCGGAAGTGGCCTGCCTTCTCGCCTTCAGCGCGATTCGGAATAACGACAAGGTTGGGCTCGTCCTCTTTTCCGATCAGGTGGAGCTTTTCATCCCGCCCAAGAAGGGACGCTCCCATACTCTGCGTTTGATCCGCGAGATTCTTTACTTCGAGCCGCAGGGCCGCGGCACCCTTCCGGGCCTCGCGCTCGATTATTTGAATCATGTCGTTACGAGGCGCTCGGTCGTTTTCTTCATCTCCGATTTTCAGGCGGAAGATTTTTCGCGCGCTCTCACGATCACAAGTCGGCGACACGACCTCATCGCCATCCGGGTCGACGACGAGCGCGAAGAAGCAATCCCCGACGTCGGCATCATTACCCTGGAAGACGCCGAGACGGGCGAACAAATCGAAATCAACACGGGCGATCGGCGCACCCGAACGCGCTTCGCGGAGGCGGCCCGGGCGCAGCGCGATGAGGTCAGCCATATCCTCCGACGGAATAACATCGACGCAATCTCCCTCCGCACCGGGGATGATTATCTCCCGGCCCTGCGCGCCTTCTTCAAGCAACGCGAGCTGCGGATGGGGCGACGATGATGAAAGCGATGGCGCCGCTCGCGCAGGAATTCCACGACATCACCGGGCCGGTGGATTATTTCCTCCTCCAGCCTTGGATGATTTTCTGCGCCGTCGCCGGCACCCTCCTGCTCATTGGCCTGACGATCTGGCTGATCAAGCGCTGGCGGAACCGGCCGGTGGCCGTGCAAACGCCGCGGCAGCGCGCGCTCGATCTTCTGGCCCGGATCGAAACCGAGATCGACAAGCTGACGCCATATCAATTCAGCATTCGCGTTTCCGATATCCTGCGGCGCTATGTGACGGAGCAATACCAATTGCCCGTCACCCGCCAAACCTCGGTCGAGTTTCTCAACGCGCTCGCGGCCGCCTCGCCGTTCTCCGTGGATGAACAGACGCTTTTGAGCGATTTTCTGAATCGCTGTGACCTGATCAAATTCGCACGTTACGATGCGACCAGGGAAGACAGCCGGCTCCTGCTCGATGAAGCGGAGCGTTTCGTGAAAGGAGGCGCACTTGAGCCTGCCTGATTTTTGGTCGCCGAATTCGCCCTGGGGATTCTCCTTCGCCCATCCCTGGCTGCTTTTGTTGCTCCTGTTGGTGCCGCTCCTGATGTGGCTCCGCGGCCAGCGGGGCGCGGCGGCGGCGCTGGTCTTTTCCTCCACCTCGACGTTGCGCGCGCTCGGCAAACGCAGCACTTCACGCGCGGGCCGGATCATGCATGGGCTCCTTTATCTCGCCCTCGCGATCTTCATTTTCGCCCTCGCCCGGCCGCAGCTCGGGAAAAGTCTGACCGAAGTCGAAGCGAGCGGGATCGACATCATGGTCGTGCTCGACGTGTCGGGTTCGATGTTGACGAAAGATTTCACGGTCGGCGGCGATTCGGCGACCCGGATCGACGCCATCCGGGAAGTGACGCGCAGATTTATCGAAGCCCGGCCTAACGACCGGGTCGGCATCATCGCCTTTGCCGGACGACCCTATGTCGTTAGTCCGCTGACCCTTGATCACGATTGGCTCCTGCAAAATCTGGAGCGGGTGCGGATCGGCCTGGTCGAGGATGGGACCGCGATCGGCTCCGCCATGGCCTCGGCCGCAAATCGTCTGAACGACAAGAAATCGAAGAGCCGCGCCATCGTTCTCCTGACCGACGGCGAAAATAACGCCGGCAAGATTCCGCCGAACACCGCCGCGGAAGCAATCAAGGCGCTCAAGATCCAGCTCTACGCCATCGGGGCCGGGGTCAACGGGATCGCGCCGGTGCCGGTTTTCGATCCGCAGAACGGCCGGCCGGTGACCGACGTGGCGGGCAACATCATTTATCGCAATCAGCGGGTGCAATTCAATGAAGCCGGCCTGAAGGAAGTGGCGAAAATCGCGGGCGGGCAATTCTTTCGCGCGACCGATACCGATTCGCTCGAAAACATTTATGCCGGCATCGACAAGATGGAGAAGTCGACCGTCTCCGTGAAAAAATATCAGCAGTATCGCGATCTGTTTCCGGCCTGCCTGATGGCGGGCGCCGGCATTCTGCTAGCCGAGCTGCTCCTCTCGCAGACGATTTGGAAGAAGCTGCCATGAGTTTCGGATCGCCCATCTGGCTTTGGGGCCTGCTCCTGTTGCCCATCCTCGCTTTCTTGTTCGCGCGCGCGGAGCAGCGCGGAACGGGAAAGCTGCAACAATTCGTCGCCGCGCGCCTCCTCCCGCAATTGGCCGGGACGGTCAATCGCACCCGGCGCATTTTCCGTTTCCTCCTCCTCCTCCTCGTCCTCGCCTTCGTCCTCGTTAGCCTGGCGCGCCCGCGCTGGGGCTACGCCTACGACGAGGTGAAACGCAAAGGCCTCGATCTCCTTCTCGCGGTCGACGTTTCGCGCAGCATGCTCTCGAACGATGTCCAGCCCGACCGCTTGGAGCGGGTCAAGCTCGCGACCCAGGATTTGATCAACGAACTGCAGGGCGATCGGGTCGGCCTGATCGCCTTCGCCGGGCGCGCTTTCCTCCAGGCGCCCCTAACGATCGACTACGATGCGGCGATCGATTCGATCAACGAGCTCGATACCAGGATCATCCCGGAAGGCGGGACCAACATTTCCGACGCCATCGGGCTCGCCACCCGCACCTTTGGCAAGTCCGCGACCGGCAATCGGGCTCTCATCATTTTCACCGACGGCGAGGAGCTGAAAGGCGATGCGGTGGGCGCGGCGAAAGCGGCGGCGGAGGCAGGGGTAAAGATTTTCACGGTCGGCGTCGGAACGCCGGGCGGCTCGCTCATTCCGATCGAGGGGCAGAACGGCGGGACCGCTTTCGTGAAGGACGAGAAAGGCGAGGTGGTGAAATCCAAGCTCGACGAGACGCGCCTGCGCGAGATCGCGCAAGCCGCGGACGGCTTTTATCTCCATCTCGAAAACGGCCCGCGGACGATGAAGCAGCTCTTCCACGATGGGCTGGCAAAAATGCAGGTGGCGGACATCAACGCCCGCCTCTCCCGCCGCCCGATCGAGCGCTACGAGTGGCCGCTCGCGGCGGCGATCTTCCTCTTCGCCATCGCGCTTTTGATCAACGAACGCAAGAGATCACGGGCCGCGCCCACCCGCGCTGGAGGGACGGGCGCTGTCCCCTCCATCGATCAGAAACACGGACGCCACAGCGGGCGTCCCTCCATCGTCGCGGCGGCGATTTTTCTCCTGCTCGTTAGGCACGTTTCCGCCGCGTCGGCCGGCCTCGAGCTCTACGAGCAGCAGAAATTTCCCGAGGCCTACGAGCATTTCCAAAAAACGCTCCAGGAAAATCCGCGGGCGCGACAGACCGATCGCATCCAGTTCGACGCGGGGGCCGCGGCTTACAAAATGAAGGACTACAACAAGGCGTTGCAGGCTTTCAGTCAGGCGTTGCTCTCGAAAAATCCGCACCTGCAAAGCGAGAGCCATTACAACCTCGGCAACACCCTTTACGAGCGCGGCGCAGCGGAGAAGAGCGATGCGAAGAAGCTGACGAATTGGGAAGGCGCGCTCAAACATTACGGGGAAACACTCAAGGCCGAGCCGCAAAATAAGAACGCGAAGGACAACTACGAGTACGTCAAAAAGAAGATCGAAGAGCTGAAGAAAAAGCAGGAGCAAAAACCTTCGCCGACTCCCTCGCCCTCGCCCTCACCGCAAAAGGACCAAAAGGACAAGAATCAAAAGGATCAAAAGAACGACCAGCAGCAAAAGGATCAGCAGCAGCAGCAGCAATCGGAAGGCGGCCAAGGTTCGGGGAAGGGCGAGAAATCGCAGAACAACCAGCAATCCCCCACCCCAACGCCTTCCCCAAGTCCGAGCCCGAGCCCGAACCCGGGCGAAACGGCCACTCCAAGCCCAACCCCGGGCGAGAACGGTGCGGGCAAATCTCCGACGCCGAGCCCGACTCCTTCGCCTTCGGAAGGCGAACAACAAGGCGCGTCCCCGACTCCAGCGGATGAAGGCGCCCCTTCCCCCACTCCCGGCGAAGGTGACCAGAACGGCCAACAGCCGAGTCCGACCCCGGCCGGCACACCCGAAAAACCGCCGACCGGCGAAGTCAAGGGTGCGGGCGAACAAAAACCGCAGGAATCACCTTCACCGGCCGAAGCGGAAGAGCAGCCGGAGAAAGAAGGCGAGATGAGCCCGCAACAGGCAGCCCGTCTCCTCGAGGCGATGAAAGACGAAGAACAGAAAGTCCAGCTTGATGAACACAAGGTCGTGCGTCCTGTCTATAAGGACTGGTGACGCGGCGAGCTGGTTGAGAGAAATGTTGTTGTTCCGACGAATTGGTTTTTTCCTCTTTCTCGCTTTGGCGGGGGCAACCTCGGTGCGGGCTGACGCGCCCACCGTTACCGCGGTCCTGACCAGCTCGGAAACGGAAGTCGATCAGCCAGTCCAGTTGCAGATCAAGGTGACGGGCGATTCGAACGCCAACCCGCCGGAGGAGATCGCGGTCGACGGGCTCGACATTCGTTACACCGGCCAATCGCAGCTTATGGAAGGTCGCAACCTCCGCTTCACCTACAGCTTTGTTTACAACTACACGATTCTCCCCCTCAAAGCCGGCACCTTCACCATTCCACCCCAGACCGTGCAGACGAGCAGCGGCCCCCTCCGCACGCCCGCTCTCACGCTGAACGTCGCGCCTAACGACGACGGCAGCACCTCGACCCGGCGCGGCAAAGGCAGCCTCAATCTGAAGGACATCGTCTTTTGCGAGCTCGTTATTCCAAAGACGACCGCTTACGTCGGCGAGACCATCCCGGCGGAAATTCGTCTCGGATTCAACACCAGGGTGCCGTCGCGCCTCGTCCAACCGGCCATGCTCAGCGGCCAGGGCTTCACTTCCCAGCGATTGCCGAATGCGGCCGAACAAAATCCCGACCAGAGCATGCGCACCGTTAACGGCCGCCCCTTCGAGGTCCTGACCTTCAAGACTGCGATCACCCCGGCGCGGAGCGGCAAGCTGGAGATCGCGGCCAAGGACGCCAAGGCCATCGTCCAAGTCCCGCGCCGGCGCGGCAGCCGCCCCCGGTCGCCTTTCGATCTCTTCGGAATGGACGACCCGTTTAACGATCCGTTTTTCAACGATCCCTTCAGCGGAGTCGGCGAACAGCGCGAAGTGACTTTCTCGAGCGAGACCACGACGATCGACGTCAAACCGCTCCCACCGAACGCGCCGCCCAGTTTTTCGGGCGCGGTCGGCCATTTCAACCTAACGACGGACGTGAAGCCGAAAACGGCTCAGGTCGGCGACCCGCTGACCCTGACCGCGACCGTTTCGGGGCGGGGCAATTTCGACCGGGTGAACGCGCCGGTGCTGGAAGATGACCGCGGCTGGCACACCTATCCGCCGGGCTCGAATTTCAAGGCGGACGACGACATCGGGCTGAGCGGGACGAAGACCTTCGAGATGGTGCTCACGCCTAACGAGCCGAAAAAGAAAGTGCCGCCGCTCCTTTTCTCCTACTTCGATCCGTTGAAGGAAAAATACGTCACCCTCAAGGGCAACAAACTGCCGGTGGTGGTGGAAGGCGGCGCGGCCCCGAGCGCGACGCCCGCGATCGCGAGCGCGACGAAGAACCCGCAGCCCCCCACCGCCCAACCGACGGCCGCGCCCCGGGAACAGGACATTCTCTATCAGCTCACCGATCACGGCGGCTGGGGGCGAAGCTTCCGGCCGGTTTTCCAGCAACCGGTTTTCTGGGCCGTGCAAGGAATTCCATTTCTCGCGCTCGTCGGCTTTTTCGGCTGGGAAATGCGGCGGCGGCGCCTCGAGAATCGCGCCGGGCAACGCCGCCTCGCCTGGGAGCAGGAGAGCGCGGAGTTGCACCGCAAACTGCGCCGGGCGAATGATCCGGCGGACAAATATTTCGCCGACGCGCTGCGCGTCGTGCAGCTCAAGACCGCCCTCGCCGCACCCGGGCGCGCGGTCGAGCCGAATACAGTCGATGCCGAAACGGCGGTCGCGGCCTTCGATCTGCCAGACGAAAAGCGCGCGCGGATGCGCGAGCTTTTTCGACAGAGCGACGAGTTGCGTTACAGCGGTCGCGGGAATGGCAACGGCGCGGTCGCGGAAGAAACGCGACGCGAAGTCCTGGATTTGATCGACAGCCTGAACTGAGATGCGTGCGCGAATTTTCCTTCTCCTTTGCGGCGCGGCGCTTTGCCTGACGACGCCGGCCTTCGGTGCTCCAGCCGCGGCGGCGGATGCCGAGAAAATCTTCACGAAGGCGAATGCGGATTACGCTGCCGGCAAATTTCCGGCGGCGATCGAGGCTTACGAGTCGCTCGTCCAGAGTCGAAACTGGAATCCAACGTTGTTCTACGACCTGGGCAACGCTTATTTCCGGAGCGGCGATCTGGGCCGCGCCATTCTCAACTACGAGCGCGCCCTCGCCCTCGACCCGAATCAACCCGAAGCGCGGGCCAACCTGCAACTGGTGCGCGACCAGGCGCGCGCCCTCCAGCTGACTGCTGGATGGCCGGAAGCGCATCTCGATTTCCTCACCCGCGATCAATACGCCTGGCTGGCAATGATCGCTTTCTGGAGCGGCGCCGCGATTCTGTGCGGTCTCTATTTTGCGCGACGCCGATCGGTGGTTTGGATTTTTGCGCTCGCCTTGTCAGCCGCGGTCTCGGCCGGAGCGGCGCTGGCCGTCTATGAACTCGAGACGGGAAGCGCCGGACGCGATCTCGCGATCGTGACGCAAAAGAACATCCAGGCCCGGCTCGCGACGGCGGAGAGCGCGGGGACGGTGCTGGCGTTGCCGGCCGGGAGCGAGATCAAGATTCTGAGCACACGCGGGGAATGGTCCTACGCCGCGTTGCCGAACGACCTGCAAGGCTGGATCCCGGCCAAAGCCGCCGAGCCGGTGCGGCTGTAGAGCTCGCCCTGTGGGCGACGCGGGTATCAGCTCCATTGCAGGCGATGAATTTCCCCGCGTTTCGCACAGCGCAGCGTCCACATTTGAGATGCTCTCGATTGCCTTCATCTTGAATTCATGAACGCGGAAATGAATGTCGGGACGAACAAGAAGGCATTCCAGATCAATCTCGATCGCAAGCGCTACGGCACCTTCGCCGAGATCGGGGCCGGCCAGGAAGTAGCGCGCCGCTTTTTCCAGGTCGGAGGCGCGTCCGGCACGATCGCGAAGACGATGTCGGCCTACGACATGCAGTTCAGCGACGCGATTTACGGCGCGACCGATCGCTACGTCAGCCGCGCCCGGCTCAAGACGATGCTCGATCACGAATATGGATTGCTGATCGAGCGGCTCGATCACAAGATCGGCGACGAATGCACTTTTTTCGTGTTTGCCGACACGGTCGCGGCTCGCAGCTTCAAGCAGCATAACGAGTCGCATGGCTGGCTCGGGATCCGCTTCCAGGCGCAAACGCGCGCCGAGCCGAGTGAAATCATCATCCATGTGCGGATGCTGGACGAGGCGAACGTCGATCAACAGGAAGCGCTCGGGGTCGTCGGGGTGAACCTGATTTACGGCGCGTTCTACTGTCCTGGACCGGAAAAGTTGATTGCGACTCTGCACGAAAACCTCCCACCGGAGCGCATCCAGGTGGACATGATCAAGTTCTCCGGCCCGGCCTACGAAGAGGTCGACAACCGCCTCATGAGCCTGCAACTGGTAAGCCAGGGCCTCACGACTGCGGTCATGTTCAAGGCCGACGGCGAGACAGTGCAACCGGCGGAAATTTTCTACAAGAAAGCGATCATCGTCGAGCGCGGGAGTTTCCGGCCCGTGACCTACGCGACAAACGACATGCTGGAGGGCGCGCGGAAGATTTTCCTCCAGCAGCCGGGGGCGAAAGAAGAAGAACTCGTCGTTTTGATGGAGATGACGCTGGAAAATCTGCTCTCCGAGGGGCAGCTTAACCACGCCGATTTTCTGGCCCGGGTCGATATTCTAGGTTCGTTAGGCCGGACCGTTCTGATCTCGAAGTTCGGCGAATACTACCGGCTGGCGAGTTACCTTTCCCGCTACACGAACAAGACGGTGGCGCTCGTGATGGGCCTGCCGAGTCTGCACGAAATCTTCGACGAAAAATATTATCTCAACCTCGAGGGCGGGATTCTGGAAGCGCTCGGGCGAATGTTCAAAAGCGGGCTGAAGCTTTTCGTTTATCCACTCGAAGACGAGAAGACCGGCCACCTGATCACCGCCCGGCAGCTCGAGGTCGCGCCCAATCTGCGCCATCTCTATCAGTATCTGATCGACAACGGCTTCATCCAAGAGATCAGCGATTATCATCGCGAATACCTGAAGATTTTTCCGCCGGATGTGCTGGCGAAGATGCGAGCGGGCGACCCGAGCTGGGAAAGAATGGTGCCGCCGGAAGTCGCGCGTATGATCAAGGCGCGCGGATTCTTTGGCTATCGCGACTCCGTCGCAGCCTAGCAGCGCCGGCAATCTGGGAGCCGCCTGTGCGCGGCGATCCCCAGGCCGGCCGCAATTATCCGAGTACAAAGGCCCCTTCCACATTGTGCCGGCCCGGCGATTCCCCGCATAATGGCGGTTCCCACATTTTTCGTAAAAGCTGCGCGCACTCGGCACGGTTTTCGCTTTATGAAGCGCAACCACCATGGCCAAGCCCGCGAATTCAGTCATTGGCATCGATCTCGGAAAGCACGTTTTCAAGGGCGTCCTGCTGCAACGCAAAGCCGAGCAGCGCTTCGTTCTCACCAATTACGCATCGCGTCCCGTTCCGGAAAGGATTGCCAACGCCGATGAACTCGCCCAGCAGGTGAAACTCCTCCTGAAGGATCTCGGCGGAAGCGCGAAAACTTACGCCGTCGCCGCCTCCGATCCGACGGCGCTCTTGCGAATTGTCGAGCAACCGACCACGCCGGTCGAATTGCTCCGGACCGCGTTGCGCTTCAACGGCCTCGCGGTTCTCAACCAGGAGTGCAAAGATTTCGTCCTCGATTGCGCGCCGGTCTCGGCCGTAGCGCTGGCTGGCGTTGCGCCCGACGGGAGCGCGATCGAGGGCCCAAGCCCACGCGCAACCCCGGGCAAGACGCGTTATCTGGTGGGCGGGATGCTGCGTCCGACCGTCAAGCAGATTTCGGAGGCCTTCAGCAAAACGAAAGCGGCCGCCAGCCTCCTCCAGCTCGCGCCGATTTGTTCCTTTAACGCCTTTGAGTTCGCCCACCCCGAGGTCTTCGCCAACGAAGCCTTCCTCCTCCTCGACATGGGCCACGAGCAAAGCACGGTTCTAATCGGCCAAAAAACGGAGCTGATGCTGGTCCGGAGCGTGGATTATGGCGGCAAAGTTTTTGGGCAAACGCTGACCGCGGAAGGCGCGGTTGACGCCGCGGGCGCCCGCCTCCTAATGCAGGAAGGTGATGCCGGGATGGCAGAAATCTGCCGCAGCTCCCTGCTCGGTCTGGCGACCGAAGTGCGCAACTCGATCGGATTTTTCGAAGGCCAGCACGAGGAAAGCATCCACCGGATTTTTGTCTCGGGCGGGATGGCCAAGACGGAGATGATTTTGCAAACCCTGAGCGATGAGCTCGGCCTGCCCTGCGAAATTTGGGATCCACTTGAGACCTGCGAAGTGGCGCTGCCGCCGGCTAAACGCCAGGCGCTAGCGAACGAGTTTGTCTCTCTCAACGTCGCCTGCGGCGCAGCCATCTCCTATCTGAAAGCCGCCTGACGATGCCCCTGCAACTCAACCTTCTCCACGAAGAATTTACCGAGGAGCGCCAGCGGAAGCGCGATCCGCTCAAGCTCGGCATGATGGCGCTCGGCGCGGTCGGCGCGCTCATGCTCGTCTTTTACGGGTTCCGGGCCTACCAGACGCTTGCAATCAAGAATCGTCTCGGCGCCATAGAGGAAGAATGGGCCAAGGTGGAACCGAAAGTGACCGCGGCGCAAAAGCGGGCCGCAGAACTCAACGACATCATCAACACGACCAAGGTGCTTGATTCGATGATCGAAAGTCGCTTCTTCTGGGCTCCGCTCCTGCAAAAGCTCTCCGGCTGTGTCGCGCCCAATACGCAACTGACTAATTTTGACGGCACTATCAACGTCAACAAAACCGTCACCCTCACGATCGAAGGGAAGGCCACGGGAGCCGAACCGCGCGCCGCGGCGGAAGAGTTCCGCCAACTGCTGAGCGAGGAACTCGGCAAGAAGTACCGCAACGTCAGGGCGGAGTTTAAGATTTTGGAAGATCTCGACACGGCAGTGGATGTGGGCGGGACCAGCCTGCCGGTGGCCCGTTACATCATCACCGTCGGACTTGCACCCCAGCCTGATTCCGAGACGAACAACAGCACCCGCTCCGACCAAGCCCTCGCCAAGAAATGACAGCCATCGGCAAACTCTCCAAAGATCAAATTCAGAAGGTCCTCCTGAGCGCGATCGGTTTCGTCTTTCTGCTCTACGTCTATTTCACCTTCTTCCTCGGGCCCTTGTCGCGGAGCCGGGCCACCATGGAAAAAACGATGGTCGATCTGCAAAACAAGCTCGGCAGCTCGAAAACCGAAATGCGCAGAACCGCCAGCCTCGAGCGCGAGGCCGGCACCGCCACCGCTCGCTATGCCGCCCTGCAGGCGCTCACCCCGGACGGCGCGCCCATCGCCTGGTTCCCGCCCCGCATCAAGACCTTCTTTGCAAACGAAGGGATCGACAAAGCCGCCGCTCAACTGGGCAACAGCGACAATCCCAAGGAGCCGGAACTTTCCGGTTGGAGCAAATACACCTGGTTGATCAGTCTGCCCGACGCCGATTACGCCGCCCTCGGCAAAGCCGTCGCCGACCTCGAAAACAGCGAGCCGCTGCTTGCCATCGATCGGCTGACCATTCGTACTCAGCCCGAGCAACCACAATTTCAGCAGGTCGAAATGGCAGCCATTAATACCATCCAAAAAAGATGAAAAGGTTTACCGCGACACTTACCTTTATCCTCCTGGCCGCCGGCGCGGCGATCGCCGCGGAGCCGACCCTCGAGGTCAAAAACAAATCTTCCTTCACGATGGAAGGGAACAGCCGGAATCCATTCTGGCCCATCGGCTGGAAACCGGCCGTCCACTCGGGTTCCGACGATCACGTCGACCCGAGCATCCCGGCCTCGGCCTTTCTCGTCAGCTCGATCGCGATGCAAGACGAACAGCACTTCGCCATCATCAACGGCCAGATCATGCAGGAAGGTCAGGAATTCGGTTTGCAGATGAGCGGCCAGACTTACCACATCAAAGTCAAATCGATCGAAGACGGAAAAGTGATCCTGGCCCAGCGCGACCAGGAGATCGTGGTCGTCTTGCGACGGAAATAACGAGGCGTGGCCCGGCTGGCTGGAACGACAGCCGCCATGCGAGATTCGTGGCAGTTCCGACTTCTCTCCAAGCTGGAACTACAACCGCCACCACCATCGCTGACGGCGGCACGGTTGAGGCGACCTTCTGGCGCCCGCGGGATTGAGTCCGCTCCCGCGCTCGCAAACAGCAAACGACCGCCCTGAGGCGGCCCGTCCTCCGCAACGGGAGCTGGTCCGGCGGCACGCTTCGACCGATTTTGGAATTCAGTCGTCCGGCCGGCCATTCCTCTAATAGGAGGACACTGCCGCCCTGTCCTGGCTGACGGCGGCCCCTCCTCACGGGCCTCCTGTCTGCTCGACGCTGCTTCGTGGCAACATCGGAAAGGCCGTCGTGTCCTCGAAGAACTTGCGGCGGCGAAATACCGCCGTCTCCATGG
>DATBDG010000010.1:0-14795 GCA_036270055.1 Chthoniobacterales bacterium | reverse complement strand
AACCGGCGATCGGGCTTGCGATCGCCTTCCAGCTGTTTCCGTCCCAATGCAGAATCATTCCCTGCCCGGTTTGCCCGGCGTCGTTCACGTTCTGGTAGCCGACCGCCCAGACGTCGTTAGGCGCGATCGCCTTCACCCCGTAGAGACCATTGAAATCGCTTCCCGCCGGGTAAGGGGCCACGACGATGTTCCAGTTCGCGCCGTCCCAATGCTCGATCAATGGCCGCGCCCCGCCGTGCGAGTAACCGACCGCCCAAACGTCGTTCGCCGAGAGCGCACTCACACCGGTGAGGTAAGTGATTTCCGAGCCACTCGGATTCGGGCTTGGCACAATGCTCCAGGCGGTTCCGTCCCAATGTTCGATGAACGTTTCCCATTGATACTGGAAGGCGACCTGGTAATTGCCGACCGCCCAGATGTCGTTGCTCGCGACCGCTGAGACCGCGGATAACTCGCTATCATCCAGGAGCGACTTGTTCGGGCTCGGGATCACGCTCCAGCCGGTGCCATCCCAGTGCAGGGCGAGCGTCCTGGACGTGCCCGGCCCGCAGATGTGGCCGACCGCCCAGACGTTATTGGCCGAAACCGCGTCCACGCCCGCCAGCTCGTTGCCGGCATAGGAGGTGTCGCCGCATTCCTGCGCGGTGCCCGGATTGGGACTGGTGATGGCGCTCCAGCTCGCGCCGTCCCAATGCTGAGTGATGACGGACTGCTGGGAATTGGCATCGTAAGCGTAGCCGACCGCCCAGGCTTCCGAGGCCGAGAGCGCGGCCACGCCCGTCAGAATATTGGTCTGGCCCGAATTAGGACTCTCGTAAACAACCCACCCGCGACTGGCGGCGAGGGCCACGCTGGCAAAAAGGAGAAAGCCGCCGAGGGGAAGGAGACGAGCGCGCGCGATGCTGAAGCAGTTTTTCATACCCTTAAATTCGTCTCCCGACCCGGCCAGTGCGCCTGAGACGGCGTCGTTTGGCAAGATAACAATGGTAACGACTTCGTTACGCGATCGGAAGAAGAGCGGGCCGGTTCGTTAGGCGAAACGTCCATCGCGCGATTGTCAGGTCCCTCGCTTCGCTTGGCTAGACAGCGGGTGTTCGGCGCGCTCTTCGCCGCCGCTCCAGATTTGAATCGCCCGCCGGAAGCCGCTAGATCAAGCGGCAATGGCCGTTCCTGCTCAACGCGTGCGTCAGCGCGGGCGCACGATCTCGCTCTTGACCGCCACCTGCATTGTTATCGCCAACATGATCGGCACGGGCATTTTCACCAGCCTCGGATTTCAGGTGGAGGATTTGCCGAGCGGGTTTGCCATCATGGCGCTCTGGGCGATCGGTGGCCTCTGCGCGCTCTGCGGTGCGTTGTCCTATGCCGAGCTGGGCGCGGCGCTGCCACGTTCCGGCGGCGAGTATCATTTTCTGCGCGAGATTTATCATCCGGCGCTCGGGTTCGTGGCCGGATGGATTTCGGCGACGGTTGGCTTCGCCGCCCCGGTCGCGATCGCGGCGATTCCGTTTGGCACTTATCTCGCCAGGGTCGTTCCGGGACTGAATCCGCTTTTCCTTGCCCTTGGCGTGGTCTGGATCACGACCCTGTTTTTGCTTTGGGATTTGCGGCTTGGGAGCGGGTTTCAAAACACCTCTACGCTCCTGAAGGTGGCGCTGATCTTGGTCATCATCGCGGCCGGCTTCTACGTCAAAGGGACGCAGCCGGTTTCGTTTTTACCCGTCACGGCGGATCGCTCCCTGATCGTGAGCACGCCGTTTGCGATCAGCCTTTACTGGGTGATGTACGCTTACTCCGGTTGGAATGCCTCGACTTACATCGTCGGCGAAGTGCGCAACCCGACCCGCACAATTCCGCTCTCGCTCGGGTTGGGCACGCTGCTCGTGACCGGGCTCTACCTGAGTATCAATGCCGTTTTTCTCCGCACCACTCCGGTCGCGGAAATGGTCGGCAAACAGGAAATCGGGCTGATCGCGGGCCTGCACATTTTCGGCGAGGCCGGCGGGAAGGTGATGGCGGTCTTCATCGCGCTCGGGCTCATCTCCGCTGTAAGCGCGATGATGTGGATCGGCCCGCGCGTTACGGTCGCGATGGGGGAAGATCTGCGCGCCTTCTCCTGGCTCGCCCGGCGCAACCGGCGCGGCATTCCGGTCCGCGCCACGCTCGTCCAGTTCGCAATTGTGAACCTGCTCATTTTGATCACCACCTTCCAAAAAGTGGTTAATTACGTGCAGTTTGCCCTCATGCTTTCCTCGACCCTCACGGTGCTTGGAGTGATCGTGTTGCGCTGGCGTCGGCCCGATTTGCCGAGGCCCTATCGGACCTGGGGTTATCCGATCACGCCCCTGATTTTTCTCGCGGTCAGCGCCTGGATGCTGTGCCATTTGCTGGCGGATCCTGCGACGCGCGAGCCGTCACTCTGGGGATTGGCGACGGCGCTGCTGGGGTTGGTCGTCTACTACCTTTCGCCTAAAGATAAGCGGCTGTAGACGTCGGCCTGTGGGCGACGCGGGTGTGCACTTCGAAAACAATGGGCGCTTCCTCCGAGCAGCGCACGGACCCGAGCGTCGCACAGCGAAGCGTCTACATCTCGCCGGCCAGCCCCCGTTTATTTCCCAAGCAACAGGCGCAGGAATCGCCCGTCGGAAAACGGCCCGCCGCGCCCGTGCCTGACAACAACGAGATCGAGCGACGGAATGACGTAAAGTCGCTGGTAGCCCGACCCAATGCAGGCCACCAGATCGGGCGGCGCGTCGCGGCAGAGACAGGCCTCGTGCCAATCCTGCCCCTGCCAGTTCCGGCTCAGCATGGCTTCGAAATCGAATTCGCGTCCGCCGGGCGCGGCCCGGTTATTCCACCAGCCTAACGAGAAGGCGCGGTTGGCGGCCGAGCCGCGCCAGGCTTGGGCGAGGGTTTCTCGCTTCACGACCGGTTTGCCCCGGTCGAGCACGAGCTGGCCCATTTTGACCCATTGCCGGGCGGTCATGACGAAGCCGGCCGCGAGGAGGGGATTATCCGTGCGATCGTTGAGGTAGCGCTGCGGCCCAAGCTTCATCCGCCGCAGAACGCGCCGCTCCAGGTATTCGGTCGGCGTTTTGCGGCCCAGTTTTTCCTTCAGGACCTGGTGAAAAACCTGGAGCGCACTCGGGCCGTAGATGAACGCCTTTCCCGGTTCCGCGACCGCCGGCAATCGAAGCGCGGCGCGGTCGCGATTGCCGTATTCGTTCACCTGCAGGCCGAATCCCGGCGCCAGCCCGCAGGAAAAATCGAGCAGCTGGCGAATCGTGATCTGCGATTTGCGGCGGTCGACGCGCCACGACTCAATCGTATAGGCGACGGGCTCATCCAGATCCAGAATGCCGTCGTCCGCCGCCGCCAGCGCGGCCAGATTCCAAAAAGCTTTCGTCCCGCTGTAGATCCTTTGCAGGGTGTTGGCGTTGGCTTTCCCGGGATATTCCTCGAGCAGCGTTTTGCTATTCTGGATAACGAGAAAGGAACTGCCGCGATGTTCGGCGGAATATTTCGCCGCCTTTCGCACCTCGGCCAAATCAAGCTCAGCGGCAGTTGCCGTCCATCTGAGGAGGAACAAAAAGCACAACAACAGATGGACTCTCACGCGCCGACAACTTGTGCCGATCGGCCGTCAGCGGGCAAAATTTTTCTTCTCCGCATTGTCTTTCACCTCCTTTAGGCTGCGGGCTTGCTCGGCTATTACCTCGATAATTTCAGCCCGTTCCTGGTCCGGTTCGGGCCAGGCTTTGGGATTCGCTGGTATGGCTTTTCCTACCTGCTTGCTTTTTTCTGCGGCTTTCTCCTCCTGCGCTGGCTGGCGCAGCGACGCTATTGCGCGCTGCCGGCGGCGAAGGTGGGCGATTATATTCTCCTCGCGTCGTTAGGCGTGGTCCTCGGCGGACGGCTCGGTTACGTTTTCTTCTATCGCCCGGCTCAGTTGCTCTCGGACCCGCTTTTCGTCTTTCGGGTCTGGAACGGCGGCATGTCGAGCCACGGCGGGATGATCGGGCTAACGCTGGCGACGTTTCTCTACGCGCGCTCGCAACGCATCTCCTGGCTGAGCCTGGCGGACAACATTGCGGTCGTCGCGCCGGTGGGCCTCTTTCTCGGGCGCTGCGCCAACTTCATCAACGGCGAGCTCTATGGCCGGCCTGCAACCGTGCCGTGGGCGATGCAATTTCCGAAGGAGGCGATCGATCTGCCGGCGCTCGGAGACCAGGTCCTGGCGGCGGCCCACACGATCCGACCGGAGGTGGGAAGTCTGCCAGCGGTGATCGAGCAGGCGCGGAGCGACACGGGCCTGCAAACGGTGTTGCATCAGCTTCTGACCCCGCGGCATCCGTCGCAGCTTTACGAGGCTTTCCTCGAGGGTGTGTTTCTCTTCGGTTGCCTCTGGTTCCTCCGCGTTCGGACAAGGCAGCCGCGTGGGATGCTGGCGGGGCTTTTCCTGCTTCTTTATGCAGTCGTCAGGGTGGTGGTGGAAAACTTCCGCGAGCCGGATGCGCCCCTGACCGGGCCCTTCACGCGCGGGCAGGCGCTTTCCTCCATCCTGATCGGCGGAGGAATTTGTTTTGTCCTCTACGCGCTGAAGACGAAGCGATACGAAGCGCAGCCTGGATAAGGTGGGAGGGGCCTTTGTGCCCCGATCCGTTAGGCTAGCGCAACCCCATCGGGGCGCAAAGGCCGCTCCCACCTTGCAGATGTCATCTGGCGGTTTTCGGCTTCATGAGGAAGCCGGCGACCAGCCCGATGCAGAGAAATCCAACCACCTGGATAAACATGTAGGAAAGGGTGTAGACGGTCGGGAACCCATACCAATTCCAGTAGGAAACATTGGTCGCGATCGCCGCCAGCATCCCCGCGAGGACAACAAAGCCGAGGCGCCCGCCGAAGGTCGTTAGCCCAGTGAGACTGAGGAGGTAGACGACGAGAAAGGCCTCGGCCAGTTCGGTCGCGAATTCCACCAGAAGCCACCGCACCATCTGCATCGGACGTGAACCGGCCGGGTGATACATCAGGATGCCGGAGGGGTGCTGGGCGAGATTTTTGTCCATGTGCTTCATTGCTTCATGCTGCTCTTGCTTGCTTGGATTGGGGCCGAGCCCGAAGCCTGGGAAGATGTAGAGACCGCTCTTTTCCGCGATGCTGCTCTGCATCGCGCTCAGCACCGCCGTCTCGTTAGGCATTTCGGCGATACCCGCCTCGCCCAGGGGGAGCGCCATGTGCGCGATCGAAGTCCAGATAAACATGGCGATGCCACCGAGCAGCCCGACGAGAAATGTTCGATTCATAATTAAGTGTCCCGGACGCAATTATGCGGGCGGAGCACTCGGAGTCGAGCCCGAATGTGGAGGGGCCTTTGCGCCCGGACCCGCGGACCTGCCGCAACGCCCTCGGGGCAGAAAGGCCCCTGCCAGATTTGAGTAAATCGGCTCCGTCGCGCGCGTCGGCAACCGACGTTCCCTTGAGCGTCGAGATCAGGTGATCCAAGCCGTGCCCTGGTATTCCATGTAGGTCGCGGTGCGTTGCGCGATCTGGCGACCGAAATAGCGCTCCACCACCCGCAGGGCAAGGTCGATCCCGGACGATAATCCGCCCGCCGTCGAGATCCGCTCGCCTTCCACAAAACGGACCCCGCGCCGCACCTTTACCTTCGGGAATTTCTCTTCGAGCTGATCGAGGAAATCGTGATGCGTGGTGGCGGTTTTCCCATCGAGCAGACCGGCCTTCGCGAGCTGAAACGCCCCGGTGCAGACCGACATCGTGACATCCGTCGTCGGCGACACTTTGCGCAACCATTCGTGCAATCCCGCGCTGCCCTTCTGGGCTGGGATGACGATGACTTTGCATTCCGGCGCGTTCGCAAACGTGTAGTCGGGCACCAGTTTCAAGCCGGCGCTCCCCTCGACCATTTCGGTTTTCTCCGAGACAGTGAAGAGTTGAAAAGCCATCTCGTCGCCCGTCATCGTGTCCTGAAAAACTTCCCATGGGCCGGCGAAATCGATCACCGTCACCCCTTCGGAAATCGCGACCGCAACCCCGATCCGCCCCTTCGCCGGCGGCTTCAGGGTTGCGTTCGGTGTCGTTAGGCCTTTCGCCTCCTTCTTCTCCGCCGTCGTTACCGGGAATATTTCGCGCAGGCTCGGCCACGCCGTCAGCGCTGCGGCCAAGCCGACCGTCTTAACGAAGAACTTTCGTCTTTTCATCATCATCTCCTTGTTTTGCTTTGTTTGGTCCGGGAGGAAGCGACTCGCCTTTGTGGCTGGTCGTGAACGAGTCCAAACCGGCGCCGATATTTCCCCGGCGTGATCCGAAAGCGACGCCGGAAAGCACGCCGAAAAGCGTCGGTGCTGCGGAATCCGACTGAAGCCGCGATCGCCTCGACCGAAAGATTGGCTGCGGCCAGCCGGCGCCGCGCCTCATCGAGGCGATGGTCCTGGACGAAAAGGCCGGGCGGTTGACCGAAAGCGTCCTTGAAACGCCTGACGAAATGGCGCGGCGAAAGACAGGCCCGCCGGGCCAGCGTCGCCACCGAAAGATCGCGCTTTGGATTGCTCGCGATCCAGCTCGCCAGCTCCGTCAGGCGATCGTTCGCCTGGGTCTGAAACTGGAGCGGCTCGGAGAATTGTTCCTGCCCACCGGGTCGCTTGAGATAGACGACGAGATCGCGCGCGACCGCGAGCGCAACGCTCGGTCCCAGATCCTCTTCGATCAGCGCGAGGGCAAGATCGATCCCCGCCGTCACCCCCGCGGAAGTATAAAAATTCTCGTCGCGCAAAAAAATGGCGCTCGGCTCGACCTTCAGCTTGGGAAAGCAACGCGCCACATCGGCCGCGAAGCGCCAATGAGTCGTAACCCGGCGCCCGTCGAGCAGACCGCTCGCTGCCAAACCGTAAATTCCGGTGCAGACCGAGACGATGCGCCGAGTCTGAGAAGCGCGTGTCCTGACCCATTCCGCCACCGCCTGATTGGTCGCCGCGCGTCGCAATCCTTTTCCGCCGGGGATGAGGATGGTATCGAGTTGGGGTGCCGCCGGCAAGGTGGTGTGGGGATGAAAAATGACGCCCGACTCCGCCACGAAACGCCGGCGCGAAAGGCCAAGCACCTGCACCTCGTAGGCCTTCCGCGAAGACCCGCTCGCCCCCTGCGTCTGAGCGGTCGCGAAGGCTTCGCTCGGGCCGATCAGGTCCAAGGCATTGACCCCATCAAAGCCCACGATTCCGATGCGGAGCGTTCTCACGGAGCCAGCATAACCAAACCGCCACCTGGCACGATGACGTATTTCAGACGATTTCTGCCATCCGCACGCAGAGATGGAAATTTGCCGATGTGACCCGCCGCTCGTTAGGCGGAGTTGGCCATTTCGAGCAGGACGTCGGCGTGGCAGGGCTGCCCAAGCGGGCACCAACAGGCGAGATTTTTTCCGCGCAGGCAGGCCTGCAGGTCGCGCAGGTTGAAGGCCTCGCGCGCATATTGCCGATAAAGCGCGATCGACTTCTCGGTGCTCAGTTTTTCGCCGCCAATCAACTCCGAGCCGACGACGAAGGGATTTCCCCAGACCGTCGGCCGCCCGACATAGACGGTATTGGCCGGCATTTTCCAGTTCTTCGTTCGGCGCCGGACCACACGATGTGGCCTTCCTCCTTTCGCTGGCATGCGACAAAGTCGTCGCCTCGGTCGGCGCGGGCAACTGGGCGCAGTTAGTGCCCGAGCAGAAGCTCGTCCCTCCGGAGGGACGTGCTTCCGCAGGTCCACTTCAGACCCAGAGGGTGCGGTCGAAGGTGCGATACTGGATCGCTTCGCTCACGTGCTCCGGCGAGATGGCCTCGCTGCCGGCGAGGTCGGCGATCGTGCGCGCGACTTTCAGGATGCGATCGTAGGCCCGCGCGCTCAGGCTCAGCTCGTTCATCGCCACCCGGATGAGCTCCTGGGATTCGTCGCTCAATTTGCAATGCGCTTTGATCGCGCGCGACGACATGCGCGCGTTGCAGGTCGTTTTCTTGTCGGCACGGAAACGCGCCTGCTGCCGCTGGCGCGCTTGCCCGATGCGCTCACGGATTGCGGCCGAAGGTTCCTCGGCACGTTCGCTCGCGATTTCGCGGTATTCGATCGACGGCACTTCGATGTGCAGATCGATCCGGTCGAGGAGCGGGCCGGAGATGCGCTGCCGATAACGCTGCACCTGCACCGGGCTGCAGCGGCATTCGCGTTTCAGATCGCCGAAGTAGCCGCACGGACAGGGATTCATCGCCGCCACGAGCATGAACTCGGAGGGAAAAGTGAGCGTCCCGGCCGCGCGCGAGATCGTGACCCGGCCGTCTTCGAGCGGCTGGCGCATCACTTCGAGGGTCGAGCGTTTGAACTCCGGCAGCTCGTCGAGAAAGAGGACGCCGTTATGCGCCAGACTCACTTCGCCCGGGGCCGGAATGGCGGAGCCGCCTAACAATCCCACGTCCGAGATGGTATGATGCGGCGAACGGAAGGGCCGGGTCGCGACAAAGGAGCGATCCGGGCCCAGTAAACCGGCGATGCTGTGGATTTTCGTGGTCTCGATCGCTTCCTCCAGAGCCATCGGTGGGATGATGGTGGCGATCCGTTTCGAGAGCATCGATTTGCCCGAACCGGGCGGGCCGATCATCAAAATGTTATGCCCGCCAGCGACCGCCACCTCGACCGCGCGCTTGACGTGCCCCTGGCCTTTCACATCCGCAAAATCGACTTCGTAATCTTGATGGGTGGCGAAGAATTCGCTTAGATCGCCCCGCGTCGGCGTCGATTCCTTCCACCATCGCGGCCTCCCGCGCGTTTGCCTGCGGCACGACGAGGGCGCGTTTGCCGCGGCGGCGCGCTTCCAGCGCCACTGGCAGCACCCCTTTCACCGGCCGCACTGCACCGTTGAGCGCAAGCTCGCCGACGAAGACGAAGGGCGCGAAAACGTCGCCTTCCAATTCCTGCTGGGCCGCGATCATCCCGAGCGCGATCGGCAGATCGAAGCTCGGGCCTTCCTTCTTAATGTCGGCCGGGGCGAGATTGATGGTGGTGCGGCCGCGCGGCCAAAAATAGCCGCTGTTGCTCACTGCGGTGGTGACGCGGTCACGGCTCTCCTTCACCGCCGTGTCGGGCAGGCCGACGATCACGATCGCGGGCAGACCGCCGGCGGCGTTGACCTCGATCTCCACTTCGTAAGCGTCCACGCCATAAACGGCCGCGGAATAAATTCTGGCGAGCACGGCTCCGAGCGTGTCAGAAGACGCCGTCGAAGTCCAAACCGCGCTGAGAAAAAATTGCGCCCGGCCGCTAGACGAGGACGAGCCGGATTCCGAGCCGCTCGAGCGCGGTCCGCGCGCTGGCGGGAAATTTTTCGTCGGTGATGAGAGCGCCGACGGCCTCGAGGGCCGCGACTTATTTTCCAAACCTGAACGTGGTCGCCGCCGAAATCGAGATCACGTTCTGATCACCAGGCGGCATTGAGCGGGCTAAGAGAAAAGCGGCCGCCTGGTTGAAGCCTGAGTCGAGATTGGGGGTCTTGCCGCCCGCTCTGGAAGTGGCTCGAGAGCACAGACGACGCTGACAGAAAGGCCGGTGCCGTCTTTGGAGTCGCGCGGGGCGGGGGGTTGGCGCACCTTCGACGCGCGACGCCATGCTGGAGCACATCAATGACCTGATCCTCCGCCTCAATAACTGGGGCTACGTGATCGTTTTCCTTATCGTGATGCTGGAGTGCCAGGCGTTCCTCGGCTTTTTCATGCCGGGGGAGAGCATGGTGATGGTGGCTGGTTTTCTCGCCGGGCAGGCGGTGCTCGATCTCCGGGTGCTGATCGTGGTCGTGGCGGTGGCGGCGATTGTTGGCGACAGCATCGGTTATGAATTCGGCCGGCGGCTGGGACGCGACTGGCTCTGGCGGCACGGGGAGAAATTCTGGTTGCGCCCCGAGCGGCTCGAGAAAATGGATGCTTTCTTTACCGGCTACGGCGGTTGGAGTGTGCTTTTCGCGCATTTCCTCCACATCGGCCGGGCGCTCATGCCGTTCATGGCCGGCGCGGCGCGTCTGCCGTATCTGCGCTTCCTCATGTTCAACGCCATCGGGTGCATCCTCTGGGCGACAATCTATTCGTTGGTCGGTTATATTTTTGGGCAAAGCTGGTACCTGATCGATCGCTGGATCGGTCGGGCGGGGATTATCGGCGCCATTTTCTCCACGATGGTGGTGGTGACGATCGTGCTCTGGCGCGGCCTCGTGAGCCGCGAGCTGGAGATTCGCGAATGGTGGCGGCAATTTTGTGCGCGACCGGCAGTGGTGGAATTCCGGCGGCGTTTCGCGCGGCAAATCGACTGGCTGGAGCAGCGCTTCTCGCCCGATGGCTACCTCGGCATTCACCTGACGGTGGGAGTTTTTCTCCTCCTCGGCGCGACCGCCATCTTCAGCGGGCTATTGCAACGGATTGGGACGCGCGATTGGTTCGTGGCGGCGGATGGGGAGGTCGCGACGTGGTTTGCGAATCATTCCGGTGGGGTGGTGAGCCGGGCAATGGGTTATCTGGCAACGCTTGGCTCGGCCTATTGGCTGGTGGCGCTTTTTGTGACGGCGGTGCTTGTCTGTCGTCATGAAAAACATCGGTTGCGTCTGCTCCTCATCGCCGCGCCCGGCGGGGTGCTGCTCGATCTCTTGCTCAAATATTTGTTTGCGCAGGAACGGCCGCGTTTCGGCCGCGCCCTCGGCCACGGGGTGGAATTCGGTCCGCTCGGCGGCGATCTGCTGATCGCGACGATTGTTTACGGAGCGCTGGCCTATGTGCTGGTGCGAAGTCTGCCGCGCTGGAGCTGGCGCGCGCTCGTTATCGTGGTGACGGTGTTGCTGATTTTGGTGGTGGCGCTGAGCAGTCTCTACCTGCGCGCGGCGGAGCTGAGCGAAGCGCTGACGGCGATGATCGAAGGCGCGGCCTGGCTGCTCTTTTGCATCAGCGGGGTGGAGATCGTGCGCTGGCGGGAAACGGCCTTGCGCGAGACGGTGGCGCTGCCGGTTCGTTAGGTATTGGAGAGCGGCTGACCTGCCACGCTACTCGCCCATCCGCTCGCGCAGGCTGGCGATCGCGTATTCGCGATTCATTTTCGCGATAAAACTGGCGCTGACCTCGGCCGGGCAGACCGCTTCGCACTCGTAGGTGTTCGTGCAATTGCCGAAGCCTTCCTTGTCCATCTGTCTGACCATGTGCAAAACACGGCGGCGCCGTTCCGGTTGCCCCTGCGGGAGGAGGGCGAGGTGAGAAACCTTGGCTGAAGTGAAAAGCATGGCCGAAGCATTTGGGCAGGCCGCCGCGCACGCCCCACAACCGATGCAAGCCGCGGCTTCCATCGCCAGATCGGAGTTGTGTTTCGGGACCGGAATCGAATTTGCCTCCGGCGCAGAACCGGTGCGCGCGCTCACGAATCCGCCCGCCTGCACGATCCGATCGAGCGCGGAGCGATTTATAACCAGGTCCTTAATCACGGGGAAGGAACGGGCGCGAAAGGGCTCGATCGTAATCGTGGCGCCGTCCTTGAATTCACGCATGTAAAGCTGGCAGGCGGCGGCGGGATGGGAGGGCCCGTGAGCTTCTCCGTCGATCGTCAGGCTGCAGGTGCCGCAGATGCCTTCGCGACAATCGGAATCGAACGCCACTGGTTCCTGCCCGCGATTTGTGAGCTGCTCGTTCAGGATGTCGAGCATCTCGAGAAACGAGGTCGCGGGGGAAATTTCGCCGATTTCGTACTGCTCGAGTTTGCCCTCCGAATCGCGCGACGGCTGGCGCCAGATCTTGAGCCGAAAGTTCATCGGCGAGTTGAGAGTCGAGAGTTGAGAGTTGAGAGACGCATGGCTTGATCAACGCGGGTCGTGCGAAATGAGCGATTTCCTCAGGCCGCTGAGCATCCTGCTCTGCTCTTCGGCTGCGCGGTAGAGCGCGTGAAAGTTGTCGTCATTCATGAAGCCCTGACGCCGACTCACGAACGCTTGTGAAACCACTTCAAAAACCGAGCCGGTTGCGATCTCGACGAAGCGGGCAAAGTCGGTTTGGGAGTTGCGGGAACACCCTTCAGCGATATTTGACGAAATTGAGACAGCGGCGCGCCGCAGCTGATTCGTTAGGCCAAAGCGTTCGTCGGCAGGAAAAGATCGCGTTGTGCTGTAAACCAGGTCCGCGAAATCGATCGCCTTCTGCCAAACATCGAGCTTTTCAAAATTAAACATGGTTCGTCGTCTTCTCCGTCCCTCAACTCTCAACTAAAACTCTCAACTCTATTTGTAGCTCCTCGTGGCGAGATGGACTGACTCGAAGATGAGCGGCTCCGTGTGCAGCTTCGGCTCGGCCCCATCGCCCTGAAATTCCCACGCGAAAACGTCCGCGAATTTCGCGTCGTCGCGGACTGCTTCGCCGTCGGCCGTTTGATGTTCCTCGCGGAAATGTCCGCCGCACGATTCGTCGCGGGCGAGGGCATCGCGACACATCAATTCGCCGAATTCGAGAAAATCGGCCACCCGGCCGGCGCGTTCGAGCGATTGGTTAAAAGTTTCGCCGTAGCCCGGGACGGTGACGTTTCGCCAGAATTCTTCGCGTAACTGCGGGATGCGCGCGATCGCTTCCTTCAGCCCGCTGGCGTTGCGCGCCATGCCGCATTTATCCCAGAGGAGCAGGCCCAGTTCGCGATGGAAGGAATCGACCGATCGGTTTCCGGCGACGTCGAGCATGCGTTTGGTGCGTTCACGCACGTCGCTCTCGGCTTTGGCGAACTCGGGACCATCGGGCGAGGGGCGTTTGCCGATCTGCCCGGCGAGATAGTTAGGCAGGGTGTAGGGGAGGACGAAGTAGCCGTCAGCCAGGCCCTGCATGAGGGCGCTGGCACCGAGTCGATTGGCGCCGTGATCGGAGAAATTCGCTTCGCCGATGACATGGAGGCCGGGCACGTTGCTCATCAGGTTGTAGTCGACCCAGAGTCCTCCCATTGTGTAATGAACTGCGGGGTAAATCCGCATCGGCGCCTTGTAGGCGTTGTCGCCGGTGATTTTTTCGTAGATGTCGAAAAGATTTCCATAGCGTTCGCGGATCGTCTCTTCGCCAAGGCGCGCGATCGCGTCCTTAAAATCGAGATAAACGCCGCGCCCGCCCGGGCCGACGCCGCGGCCTTCGTCGCAGACCTCTTTCGCGCTCCGGGAAGAGATGTCGCGCGGGGCGAGGTTGCCATAGCTCGGGTATTTGCGCTCCAGATAATAATCGCGATCGGCTTCCGGGATTTCGTTAGGCGGCTTCCCGCAATCCTCCCGCCGTTTCGGCACCCAGACGCGGCCGTCGTTGCGGAGCGACTCCGACATGAGGGTGAGCTTCGATTGGTAGTCGCCGCTCACCGGGATGCAGGTGGGATGGATCTGGGTGTAACAGGGGTTGGCGAAAAGCGCGCCCTTTTTGTAGGCGCGATAGGTGGCGGTGACGTTGCAGCCGCGGGCGTTGGTCGAGAGGTAAAAGACGTTGCCGTAGCCGCCGGTCGCGAGGACGACTGCGTCGCCCGCGTGCCGGACGATTTCGCCGTTGATGAGATTGCGCGTGATGATGCCCTTGGCGTGGCCGTCTACGATCACGAGATCAAGCATCTCGGTCTGCGGGAACATCGTGACTGTGCCGGCCGCGATCTGGCGGCAGAGGGCCTGATAGGCGCCTAACAAAAGCTGCTGCCCGGTCTGCCCGCGGGCGTAAAAGGTGCGTGAGACCTGGGCGCCGCCGAAGGAACGATTGGCGAGGAGCCCGCCGTAATCGCGGGCGAAAGGCACACCCTGCTCGACGCACTGGTCGATGATGTTGTTCGAGACCTCGGCGAGGCGGTAGACGTTCGCTTCGCGCGAGCGGAAGTCGCCGCCCTTGATCGTGTCGTAGAACAGCCGGTAAACGCTGTCGCCGTCGTTAGGGTAATTTTTAGCGGCGTTGATCCCGCCCTGGGCGGCGATGCTGTGGGCGCGGCGCGGGCTGTCCTGATAACAGAACGACTTAACGTTGTAGCCCTGCTCGGCGAGGGTCGCGGCGGCGGAGCCTCCGGCCAGACCGGTCCCGACGACAATGATCTCAAATTTCCGACGATTGTTAGGCGCGACGAGCTTGGAATCGTTCCGGTGCCGGCGCCACTTCTCCGGCAGCGGGCCGTCGGGAATCCTGGAATCGAGGCGGCCGATCATGAGGGACTGTGCAATTTCACCCAGCCGAGGAGGACGGCAGCCGGGATGACGCTGTAACCAAAGAACATGAGCCAGGCGAAGACGCGCCCGACGAGCGCGAGACGCGGCGTCAGCTTTTGGTTATTGAGGCCGAGCGACTGGAAAAAACTCGAGGAGCCGTGGCTGAGATGGAGCGCGAGGAGGAACATCCCGAGGATGTAAAAGCCGGAGACGAGCGGACTCTGAAAGCCGAGGATCATCATGGAATAGACGTCGTAATGGCCGAGCGGATCCTTGGGTAAGGTGGCAAAGCGCGGATCGGTCGTGCGGACCGTGAAATGGAGGAGGTGATAAACGATGAAAGCGAGGAGGATCAGGCCGCTCATCACCATGGTGCGCGAGGCGAGGGTGGCCTTGACGATGTCCCTGCGCCGATAGCGGTCGGGGCGCGCCTTCCGGTTTTCGATCGCGAGCCGGATCGTGTAGTAGATATGCGCGATCACCACCACGAGCAGAAAGCCGCGAATCACCCAGAGCAGCGGCCCGAGGTCGCGCAGATGCTCCGCATAGCCATTGATCCACTCAGGCCCAAGGAAAATCTGCAGAT
>DATBDG010000009.1:0-5584 GCA_036270055.1 Chthoniobacterales bacterium | reverse complement strand
TCTGCGACAGCATCGAGCTTCGACATCTCGTTAGGCGCGATCTCCAGCCGCGCCCGGCATCGCTCCGCCTCGCCCTCATGCCGCACCCGGAAAACGCGGAAGCCGAGGCCGCGGACGGCCGTTTCCGCCCGCTCGATCATTCCCAGCGCAGCCACCGTCACCGGTGTGCCGTGAGGGATGCGTGAACTGAGACAGGGCTGGGCGGGCGCGTCGGCCGTCGGCAGGTTCAGCGCCCGGGACAGAAGACGAATTTCACTTTTCGTTAGGCCCACTTCCCGCAGCGGCGCCCGCACCTTGAATTCTGTCGCGGCCTCTCGCCCAGGGCGGATTTGGCGGGCATCGTCGGCATTTTCCCCATAGGCCAGGGTGCGAAACCCGCTCTGCCGGGCGCGCGCCTCCAGTTTTGTGAAGAGTTCCCTCTTGCAAAAATAACAACGGTTGACCGGATTGCTGGTGTAGTTCGCATTCTGCATTTCCGCCGTCGGCATGACCTCGACCTTCGCTCCAATCTGGCGTGCGAGTTCCAAAGCGTCCGCCAGCGCCTGACGCGGCAGGCTCGGACTGTCGGCGATCACGCCGCGACAACGGTCGCCCGCCGTCTCCGCCCCCACGGCGAGCAGGAAGGCGCTATCGACTCCGCCCGAATAAGCGATAAGGAGCGGCGCGCACGACCGCAGTAGGTCGCGCAATGCTTCCTGCTTCATCTCGGCGCCACCCATTCGCGAAGGTAGCGCTGGCGCCGAAGGCGGACAACTCAGCCCACGACCGACTGGCGATTGGCGCGCTGGACTTGGCTGATCTCGCTCGTCAGCTCCTGGTTCCGCTCGTTCAGCGTCTGGAGTTGAAGCTGCCAGCGGTGAAGCTGGATACTGTGCTGTTTGATGTATCCGCTGATCTCGGTGCGCTGCGATTCGTTTTCTTTCAGTCGCCGCTGCAGTTCGGCTAGTTGCTCGGACGGATTCGATTTCGGCCCGGTGCCATCCTGGCCGACGTGCGAACCCGGCACGGTTGTGGCCTGGCGGCAGCGCTGGCAGTTCAAGGTCATCCCGGCAGCCGCGGAGTCGACCACCAGAGACGTGCCGCAATGGTCGCAGTTGAAAAAAAGATCCCGCTTTTCATTCGAAGGCGCAGGGACGGCGGAGCCGGCGTGCATTCTTTCAAAATAAGCAGTCGTCATACCACTTCGGAAGCGGCGACATGCTGTCGCGAAGGCGTCTACGGCACTCTTTCAAAACGGGACAAGCTGGCACCCACTGCGGGCGACTCAAATCGGCGGGTCGTCTATTACAGTCTCATCTTCAATGCTTTAATAACTAGCATCGCCGATGGAACGTGCATTGCTAAAGAGTCCGGGAAAGGAAATTTCTATACATCAATGGCTAAAGTTTTAGGTATCGACTTGGGCACCACCAATTCTTGCATGGCAGTGATGGAAGGTGGCGACCCGATAGTTTTGGAAAACAGCGAAGGCGCCCGGACCACGCCTTCTATCGTGGCCTTCGCCAAGAACGGCGAGCGGCTCGTCGGTCAGGCGGCGAAACGTCAGGCGGTGACCAACCCCGCCAATACGATCTTTTCAATCAAGCGTTTCATGGGTCGCAAGTTTGACGAGGTTCACGAAGAAGAACATCGCGTCCCTTACAAAATCGTGAAGGCGGCGAATGGTGACGCGCACGTCCAGGTGGAGATCAACGGGCAGAAGAAGACATTTTCTCCGCCGGAGATTTCCGCCATGATTCTCTCCAAACTGAAGGCGGACGCCGAGTCGAAGCTGGGCGAGAAAATCACTCAGGCTGTCATTACCGTGCCGGCTTATTTCAACGACTCGCAGCGCAACGCGACCAAGGACGCTGGTAAAATCGCTGGCCTCGAAGTCCTCCGCATCATTAACGAGCCGACTGCCGCCTCGCTCGCCTATGGCCTCGACAAGAAGAAGGACGAGAAAATCGCGGTTTATGATTTGGGCGGGGGCACGTTCGACATCTCGGTCCTAGAAATCGGTGACGGCGTTTTCGAAGTGAAAGCGACCAACGGCGACACCCATCTCGGCGGCGACGACTGGGACGCGCGCATCATGGATTGGATCGTGGACGAATTTAAGAAGGATAGCGGCATTGATCTGAAAAATCAGCCGGACGCGATCCAGCGCATCAAAGAAGAAGCCGAGAAGGCGAAGATCGCGCTCTCCTCGACCCAGGAATACGAAATCAACCTGCCGTTCATTACGGCCGACGCGAGCGGGCCAAAACACATTCAAAAGAAGCTGACCCGGGCCAAGCTCGAACAGCTTTGCGATGACCTGTTCCAGCGGACGATTCCTCCGGTCAAAGCCTGCTTGAAGGATGCGCAACTGACCGAGCGCGACATCAACGAGCTGGTGCTTGTGGGTGGCATGACGCGCATGCCGAAGGTGCAGGAAATCGCCCGCACGCTGATCGGGAAGGAGCCGCATAAAGGTGTTAATCCGGACGAAGTCGTGGCGATTGGCGCCGGCATCCAGGGCGGTGTGCTCAAGGGTGACGTGAAAGACGTGCTCCTGCTCGATGTCACTCCGCTCACCCTCGCGATCGAGACCGCCGGTGGCGTCGCGACCCCCATGATCCCGCGCAACACCACTATTCCCACCCGTAAGTCTCAGATCTTTTCGACCTACAGCGACAACCAGCCAGGCGTCGAAATCAAAGTCTTACAAGGCGAGCGTCCGCTTAGCCGCGATAACAAGAACCTGGGCACCTTCCATCTTGATGGTATCCCGCCGGCCCCGCGTGGCGTTCCGCAGATCGAAGTCACTTTCGACATCGACGCGAACGGCATTCTCCATGTCTCAGCCAAGGATCTGGGTTCCGGTAAGGAGCAGAAAATCTCCATCACCGGCAGCTCGGGTCTGAGCAAGGAAGAAGTCGAGAAAATGCAGCGCGACGCTGAGGCTCACGCCGAAGAGGATAAGAAGGCGAAGGAAGCGATCGAGATCAAGAACAACGCCGACACCCTGGCTTATCAGTGTGAGAAGCAGCTCAAGGATCTCGGCGACAAGGTTCCCGAGGAGAAGAAGAAGTCCGTCGAGGAAGCCATTGCCAAAGTGCGGGAGGCGATTAATGCCGACGACACCGAAGCAATGAAACGGACCTACGAGGACTTGCAGAATAAGTTTCAGGAAATCAGCGCGGACCTTTACAAACAAGCCGCGGCCAGCGCCGGCCCCGCGCCTGGTGCCGAAGCCGGCGGCGGGCCCGGTCCTCAAGGCGAGCCGCAGACCGAAGGTCCGCGCAAGGATCAGGGCGACGTGGTCGATGCGGAATTCGAAGTCGTCGACGAAGACAAGAAGTAAGTCTTTAACCACCACAATTTGCCGCGAGGCCGTTCGCCGAAAAAGGCGAACGGCTATCCGGCAACAACCAACCAGCAGAAGGAGTAAGTAACCATATGGCAATTAATGTAAGACCGCTTGGAGACCGGGTGCTCGTGCAACCGATCGAAGAGCAAGAAACCAAAAAAGGCGGCATCATTATTCCCGATACCGCCAAGGAAAAGCCGCAGGAGGGCAATGTCGTCGCGCTCGGCACCGGGAAGGTCGATGACAACGGCAAGAAAGTGGAGTTCACCGTGAAGAAGGGCGACAAAGTGCTCATCTCGAAGTACGGCGGCACCGAAATCAAAGTCGACGGAGAGTCCTACCTGATTATGCGCGAGGACGACATCCTCGGGATCATCGGCTAACTCCGTCTCTCAACCCCGAAACTCTCAACTAGAAACGAACAACTACTACTATGGCAGCTAAACAATTACAGTTTGACGAGAACGCGCGCCACGCGCTTCTCCGCGGCGTCGAGAAGCTCTCGCGCGCCGTCAAGGCGACCCTCGGACCGAGTGGCCGCAACGTTATTCTCGACAAAAAATTCGGCAGCCCGACCATCACCAAAGACGGTGTGACCGTGGCCAAGGAAATCGAGCTCGAGGATCCTTACGAAAACATGGGCGCCCAGCTTGTGCGCGAAGTCGCTTCCAAGACTTCCGACATTGCCGGCGACGGCACCACGACCGCGACCGTCCTCGCAGAGTCCATCTACAAGGAAGGTCTCCGCAACGTGACGGCCGGCGCCAATCCGACCTCGCTCCAGCGCGGCATCAACCAGGCGGTCGAAGCGATCGTCGCCGAACTCGGCAAGATCTCGAAAAAGGTCAGTGACCGCAGCGAAATCGCCCAGGTCGCGACCGTCTCGGCCAACTGGGACAAGACGATCGGCGAAATCATTGCCGACGCGATGGACAAAGTCGGCAAGGACGGCACGATCACGGTCGAAGAAGCCAAGTCGATCGAAACGACCCTCGAAGTCGTCGAAGGCATGCAGTTCGACAAGGGCTATCTCTCGCCCTATTTCGTGACCAACGCCGAAGCGATGGAAGCGGTTCTCGAGAATCCTTACATCCTTATTCACGAGAAGAAAATCTCGAGCCTCAAGGACATGCTCCCGCTCCTCGAGAAAGTGGCCAAGGCCGGTCGTCCGCTCCTCATCATTGCGGAAGACGTGGAAGGCGAAGCGCTCGCGACTCTGGTCGTGAACAAGCTCCGCGGAACGTTGCAAGTCGCAGCCGTCAAAGCCCCGGGCTTCGGCGATCGTCGCAAGGCGATGCTGGAAGACATCGCGGTCCTGACCGGCGGCCGTTGCATCACTGAAGATCTCGGGATCAAACTCGAGAACGTGAAGCTCGAAGACTTAGGACGGACCAAGCGCGTCACGATCGATAAGGAGAACACCACGATCGTGGAAGGCGAAGGCAAACAGGCCGACATCCAGGGCCGGGTCGCTCAAATCCGTCGTCAAATCGAGGAAACCACTTCCGACTACGATCGTGAGAAGCTCCAGGAGCGTCTCGCGAAGCTCGCCGGTGGTGTCGCGGTTATCAACGTCGGCGCCGCGACTGAAACCGAGATGAAGGAAAAGAAAGCGCGCGTGGAAGACGCATTGCATGCGACTCGCGCCGCGGTTGAAGAAGGGATCGTCGCCGGTGGCGGCGTGGCTCTCATCCGCGCTCAGAAAGCGCTCGATAACCTTAAACTCGAAGGCGATGAAGCGGTCGGCATGGCAATCATTCGCCGCGCGATCGAAGAGCCGCTCCGCACCTTGGCCGATAACGCAGGCCAGGAAGGCGCGCTCATCGTGCAGGAAGTGAAGAAGCGCAAAGGCAACGAAGGCTATGACGTCGCCAGGGCGGAATACGCCGATCTCGTGAAAGCGGGCATCGTCGATCCGACCAAGGTGACTCGGAGCGCGTTGCAAAACGCAGCTTCCATCTCCGGCCTCCTCCTCACCACCGAGGCGATCATCACCGAAGCTCCTGAGAAGGATAAGGGCGGTGCTGGTATGCCTCCGGGCGGCATGGGTGGAATGGGCGGCATGGGCGGCATGGACTACTAAGTCGAGCGACCAAACGCTAACTCGGGCAATCAACCACAGCCGGGTCTCGCAAGAGGCCCGGCTGTTTTGCTTTTCCTCTCGGCTACAAATTTTTGGAGGGAACGGGAGAAATTCAGCCGCGAGTTCAAACCGCTCTCGCTTAAGCGTGAATTTCGCCGCAGCCCTCA
>DATBDG010000008.1:0-3537 GCA_036270055.1 Chthoniobacterales bacterium | reverse complement strand
ATGGTGACCTTTGCCCTCATCTGGATCGCACTCGGCATCTTTACGGCTGATGCCGTGGCGCGCTGGCGTTCGACCCGGACGTCGGCGCTCGAGCCGGTCGAGATGTAGTCCTCCTGCGCCGCGATGGGCCGTGTTTGTGGTATGTTCGGGCCGCTGTGTGGAGTGACGACGATTTTCAATACGCGGTCGAAAATACGGAGGTGATCCTCGCGCCCGAGGGCAAGATCGCGACCTTCGGCCATACCAGCTTTCGCTTTTATCTCATCAGCGAACTCATGGATCAGGTGAACGAAGTCCGGGTCCGCGATGGGCGGATCCATGCCGAGCGTCCGCAGATTCTCACCCCCGACCATTACGCCCGGCTTCTCCTCGACGGATTCGGGGAAAAGGCGCAACGCTTCGCCGAACAATTGCGTGAGCAAACGCAGAAATTCGCGGTCTTGCGTTACGGGTTTCAGTTTCGCAAAACCGATGTCGTGGAGAAAACCATCCGCGCTTCAATGGCGGCGGTCATCGAGCAGACGAAGGCGCGGGTGGAGCGCGATGACGAACCGCTGAGCGCGGTTATCCAGGGAGTCGATGATGCCTGGGAGGTTTGTCTGCTCAAGTTCACGATCGACCTCATCGAGCGCTCGAGCGGCGGCAATCTCGGCGATTTTCGCCGGCGCGGGATGATGTGAGGCCGCGCCTCCCACTGGGAGGTGGTCTACAAGGATCGGCGCCCATGTCGTGACGCCACCCGACGCGTGTCAGTGCGCCAGCGCGCCGGTGCGGCCAGCGAGGTTCGCGACCGCGGCGAGCAGTTCTTGCGGCTCGACCGGTTTCGAGAGATGCACCTGGTAGCCGGCGAGCATCGCCCGGGTACGATCTTCCGAGCGGGCAAAAGCAGTCAGCGCGATGGCGGGAATTTTCGCGCTCTGCGCCGGCCGGGCACGCAGCTCGCGCATCATTTCGAGGCCGTCCTTTTCCGGCATGCCGATATCGCTCACGATGACATCGGGGCGTTTTTCCCTCACGAGGCGCAGACCCTCAGCGGCTGAGGACGCGAGCACGACGTCGGCTTTGCATTCCTCCAAAAGGCGCCGCACCAGCTCGAGCGAATCGCGTTCGTCATCCACCACCAGCACCCGAACGCCGTCCAATTCGATCCCGACAGCGCAGCCATCCTGATCGCCGCCTTGAGGATGGGTGCGACTGGCGTCGATCGGCCGAAGCGGCGCGAGGGGGAGCGCGACGGTGAAGGTGGAACCGCAGCCGAGCCCGGCACTTTCCACCCGCACGCTCCCGCCATGCAACTCGACGAGATTTTTCACAATCGAGAGACCGAGGCCGAGGCCACCGTGGCGGCGGGTTTGGGAGGCGTCCTGCTGCCGGAAGCGATCGAAAACGTAGGGCAGAAAGTCGGGAGAGATACCTTCGCCGTTGTCGCTCACCGCGATCTCGAGGTGCGAATTGACCCGCTCGAGGACGACGTTCACCCGGCCGCCTTTGGGAGTGAACTTGATCGCGTTGGCGAGCAGATTCCAAAGCACCTGTTGCAGACGCGCCGGGTCGCCAGAGATCGGCTGCAGGGGGTCGAGCACTTTTGCGATCCGCACGCCTTTGGCTTCGGCGGCGGGCCGGAGAGCGTCGATCGCGGACTCGATGACGGCCGCGAGATCGGTCGGCTGCACGTCGAGCCGGGTCTTGCCGGAAATGATCCGGCTCATTTCGAGCAGGTCTTCGATGATGCGGGTCTGAGCCCGGGCGTTGCGCTCGATGGTCTCGAGCCCTTCCTTAATCGTCTTCGCGTCGTCGTCGCCGGTGCGGAGAAGTTGGGCCCAGCCGAGGATCGCATTAAGCGGGGTGCGCAATTCGTGGGAGACGGTGGCGAGAAATTCGTCCTTCAGAAAACTCGCGCGCTCGGCGTTGGACCGGGCCGCGCGCTCGCTCTCGAGGAGGCGACGGCGTTCCTCGGCGTGTTCGCGTTGCTCGGTGACATCGGTGTTCGATCCAAACCAGAGGGTGACGTTGCCCGCGGCATCGCGTAATGGCATGGCGCGGGAAAGGAACCACCGATATTCGCCGCTCCGTCCGCGCAAGGGAAAGGTGTGCTCCCACGGTTCGCAGGTCGCGAGCGCGTGCTTCCAGGTTTCCATGACATCGGGGAGCGCGCTCGGATCGTGGACGTTCTGCCAGCCCCAGCCCTCCATTTCCTCGGGAGTCGTACCGGTATATTCAAACCAGCGGCGGTTGTACCAAAAAATGTGTCCGTCGGGCCGTGCCATCCAGGCCAGTTGCGGAATGTTGTCCGCCAGATAACGGAAGCTCGCTTCACTCTCGGCCAGCTTCGCGCTGAGCGCGGCCGACTCCAGCCGCGCCCAATGAGCACGCCGCACGGCCCAGACAATCAGCGCGCACGTCGCCCCGAAAAAGACCAGACTCAGCCAGTCGACGCGATTGAACGCGGCCGAACTCGCGGCCATCCACATCGGTGCGAGAAGGAGCGAAACCAAGGCAGTGAGAGCTCCGGCCAGGGTCCCGCCCCAGAGCGCGGCGGCGATCACGGCCGGGAAAAAAGTGAGGAAGGGAATGCCGGTCCCGACGAAACGGAAAAGGACCGCTCGGGCCAGGGCACCCAGCAGCGCGGCCGCGACTCCGATCAAAACCGCTCGAAGCCGCTTGCTCGTTAGGTCACTCACGGCTGTGCAGTCTCTGCGAGATTCGATTCGGAAGCAAAGGCCCGGGAGCGCGTATTGGGCGGGAGAAATTGTGCAGGCGATTCCAGGCGGCGGACGCGAATGAAAGCGCCGCACTCCCGACCTAAACCGCGCGTGTCGGAAATGTGGATTCGTTTGAGGCGATTTTCAGCCCGCCTGCCGGCGCGGGTCGCGATGGATTCGCCTTCCCAATTTGGATTTGTTTTTGCGCGGCCCGCTCCCTAGCTTCAGCCCCAATGCGCCGTCCGTCGCCCTGGCTCATCCTCGTCGTCATCCTGCTCGGGGCCCTCATTCTGCGCGAAGAACGCCTGCGACGGGTGGAGGATGTTCTCCTTGCCTGGTTCCTGGAAAATTCCGAGTCGACTCGACCACCCGCCCAGGTCACCCAGGTCGAGATCGGCCGGGACGATTTTCAACGCCTCACGCCCGAGGACGAACGGAAACCTCTGCGCCAAGGCCAGGCCCCGCGCCGTGCCCTTTCGCCCCTCGAATACGCCCTCTTCCTCCAGGCGGTCCTCGAATTCCAGCCCACGGTGGTCGGGATCGAGCCGGTCGTGATCTGGCGCGAGCGCGACAAAACCCAGGAGCAGGTCTTCATCGACCAGGCGATGCGCGTCCCCAGGCTGCTGATCGCGATCGAGCTCGACGGGAAAGGGCCGAACGATCTGGCGCTCGACGACTTGACCACCCTGCCGAACGTGAGCGGGCCACGCGGTTATCTGGCGCAATATTCCGGAGTGAAACGGCAGCCGGACGAGGACATCCGGCTCATCTCGACCCCGGGCTTCACGAACCTGCCTAACGGATGGAGCGATCGGATTCGCGTCCCGTTGCTCTT
>DATBDG010000007.1:0-13819 GCA_036270055.1 Chthoniobacterales bacterium | reverse complement strand
TGCTCGATTGCTCTTCCGTCAGCGTGCTAAAAAACTCGTGGGGCAGCTAAAGTTACTGAAACAGAAATCTGCTAGTTCGCGAGCTTAAGATGCAAGCGAGCGAGCCGGTCCGCTTCGATCAACGCGGTGCTAGTGGTGGTGTTTCGCGACGAGCAAAGACTTCGCAGTACTCGGAATGCCGTTGGTAAAGACAGTCACCAGAGCCGGGCCGAAAGGAAAGTGTCTCACTGGCATAGATACAAAGCTTGTGTCCGACCAGCCGCCGACCGGATCGACCGGAAGAAAAACGACTTGGCCGCTGTCGAGGCTGCGTAACTGCACAATCGGGTAATTGCTCGATGAATCCTGGTTGTTGCCACCCGAGGCTTGCGAGATACCCTGGAAAAGCGAACCGGTCAGTCTCAGCCGATTTCCAGAGATGAGTCTCAGAGGAGCTGTGTCGATTACAGGCTGCCACTCGCTGCTGAATCCAAGCCCGACATCGTAAAGTTCGTCCGCCCTCGTGTTAAGATTGTAAGTGCCTCCGGCGACGAGCACTTTGCCGTTGGGCAGCAGCGTTGCCGTGTGATAAACACGGGCAACGAAGAGGGAATCGGTGGTCGTCCAGTTCTCATTGGCTGGATCGTACAGCTCTGCGCTCTTCAAGTGGACAGTAAACTTATCATAGCCTGCTGCGACGAGTACCTTGCCGTTGGGCAGTAATGTCGCCGTGTGATAATACCGAGCGTCGGTTAAGCCGCCCGTGGGTGTCCACGTGCCGCTTACTGGATCGTAAAGCTCGGCCGTTGCCAGAACGTTGAGGTTATTATCCAGTCCACCTGCCACGAGCACCTTGCCGTTGGGCAGCAAGGTCGCCGTGTGACCCGCGCGTGCGTATGCCAGGCTGCCAGTCGTAATCCAGGTTTCACTGGTTGGATCGTAAAGTTCCGCACTCTGTAGAGGAGCGGTATAGGACTCATATCCTCCAGTCACCAAGACCTTGCCATTGGGCAGCAACGTCTCGGTGTGCTGATCCCGAGCGGTAGCGAGGCTGCCTGTGGCCGCCCAGATTCCCTTTACCGGATCGTAGATCTCCGCGCTAGCGAGAATGTGTTTTGTGGTACTCCCGCCTGCCACAAGGACCTTACCACTCGATAGCAAGCTCGAGGTGTGACCGGCACGTTCGGTCAGCATGCGCCCCGTCTCTGCCCATGTTCCGCTGGCGGGATCATAGAGTTCAGTGCCTGCCAGAGCGAGATTGTTGATGTTAATTCCGCCAGTAACAAGCACCTTGCTATCGGGGAGCAGGGTCGCAGCGTGACTAAACCGCTGGTGAATCAAGTGTGCGGTCGCGCTCCAACTTCCGCTCGCCGGATCGTAAAGTTGCGCACTCCTGATATGGCCCCCGCCCTCACCGCCAGCAACCAACACCTTACCTGTGATTAATAAGGTCGCCGTGTGTGAGAACCGTTCCTCCCGGAGTCGGCCGGTATCCTCCCAGCTTCCGTCGGCTGAGTCATAGAGTTCCGCACTCGCGATTGGCTGGAACTCGGGATCATAACCGCCAGCGACAAGCAACCTGCCATTGGGCAACAACGTTCCCGTGGAATACATACGTGCGGTGACGAGGCTGCCAGTGTGGCTCCAGGTTCCGAGTGACGGGTCATAGAGTTCCGCGCTCGCTAGATTACCATTGCTGCCGCCCCTCCTGTGACGAGGACTTTACCGTTTGGCAGCAAGGCCGCGGTATGATTAGAGCGTCTATCGCTGAGGCTGCCGGTGACCATCCAAGTCCCAGTCGCAGGATCATAGAGTTGGCGTTCGCAATGAGATGGCCAATTTTGCCACCTCCGCCTGCGAGGAGGACCTGGCCGCTGGGCATCAAGGTAGCCGTGTGCGAATAGAGTGGGATAGGAAGCTGGGCGGTCTGTTTCCACGTCCCGCTCGTCGGGTCATAGAGTTCCGCGCTCGCGAGAACGGGGCCGTTGGAAAGACCGCCTGCGACGAGCACCTCCCCGTCGGGCAGCAATGTGGCGGTGTGAAGTTGGCGTGCCGTGTCGAGCCTGCGGGTCGCCGTCCAAGCCCCAGTCGCCGGGTCGTAGAGTTCCGCACTCGCCAGAGGGAGACCGGCGTTGGAACCGCCTGCGACAAGCACTTTTCCGTCAGGCAGCAAGGTTGCCGAATGCGAGTCTCGTGCCGTGGCGAGGTTGCCGGTCTCTATCCACGTGCCACTCGCCGGATCGTAAAGTTCCGCGCTCGCGAGAACGGGGCCGTAGCCAACACCCCCTGCAACGAGCACCTGCCCATTGGGCAGCAACGTCGCGGTGTGAAATTCGCGTCCGCTTAACATGTTTCCAGTGGCCGTCCAGCTCCCGCTCGCCGGGTCGTAGATTTCTGCGCTGGCGAGAATACCGCTGCTGCCAACCCCGCCCGCGACGAGGACCTTGCCGTTAGGCAGCAAGGTCGCGGTATGGGATGAGCGTGCCGCAACAAGATTGCCGGTCTCCTCAAAAGTAAAGGGAGCCCCCGTGCACGGCTGTGCGAGCAGTAGTCCCGCGCCGAGAAAAAGCAGCGGGAAGGCGATCCGCTGCGCAAGAATCGAAGGAGCCGGTCGGAGCCCGGCGATCAGGGAATGGTATGTTTTCATAGTCTTAGTATGTATGTCTGTCTGCTGCCTGAGTTCTGTCGAGGTTCAGCCGCCGGTTCGAGTTCGCATGTTTGTCTTCATTCTTTCCTAAAGAGAAAAGCGCCCGGAATTGCAAAGAAAGTGCGCGCATCCAAAAAAACGACCCCAAGCGAGACACTGTAGCTGGCGAGAAATCGGGAGAAGCCAAGGCGACAAATGCAACCAAAAACCTTTCATAATTGAGACTTCCGACTTAACCGGAGCCTCTCTCGACAAGGCCGGCGCGAATCCACCCAGAAACGGGTCGGGAATGTCTCGTGGGGCTGAGGTTAGCCGCGATTAAACGCGTTGCGCCAAAGCAATGTCAACACAAATCCTTAGAACCGGGAAGCACCCAGCCTAACGAACTAGTACTGCTCGCCTTCGTCGTCTGTTGCCGGCACGACCCGATCCGGGATCGCCCAGACGTGCACCATGACCGCGATCCAGTAGATCGGGAGCAGGAAAAAGCCGAAACCCGCGGTACCCGTCGCGATTAAAAGCGCGAGCCCGACCGCCATCGGTGTACCGAAAAAGATGAGCAGAATGCCGATCATCCGGTAGCCTTTGTAGATGTGCCCGAGCCCGGGGACAATGCTGAGCATGACCGCGACCAGGTCGCTCGCCTGGCCCTCGGCCGTTTCCAAAGCGCCGGCCGCGGCGGTCGGTGCGGCGAGTGGCTGATCGGTTGATTCTGCGGCGGGTGCGTCGGTGTATTCCAAAGTATTTCCTCCGCTGGCTATCGTCAGCAGGACGCGCACGTTCGTCAAGGCTTGGTTGGTCCCGCGGGAAGGGGAGCGATTCGCGGAAAAAATTTAGGCTTCAAATCCGGCCGGAACCTGCACAATAGCGGAATGAGCGCGCTCGCCGCCATCGTTCGTTATGCCGATGAACTGCTACGCCTGGCCGAGATCGAAGATTATCCCAATGCCTTGAACGGTCTGCAGATCGAGAACTCCGGCGAGGTCACAAAAATCGGCGCGGCCGTGGATGCCTCCGGTCGAACGATTGAGATGGCGGTGGAGAACGGAATCGATTTGCTCGTCGTGCATCACGGTCTCTTCTGGCAGGGCCTGCAGGCGGTGACGGGTCCGCTCCGGCGCGTGCTCAAGCTCGCGCTCGAGCACAATCTGGCACTCTACAGCGCACATCTGCCGCTCGATCTTCATCCCAGGATCGGCAACAACGTTCTCCTCGCCGCCGCGCTCGGTCTGGAAAAGACGGAGCCGTTTCTCGAGTTGAAGGGTCAACCGGCCGGAGTCGTGGCGAGCGCGGCACTCCGGCGCGACGAGCTGCTCGCGAAACTCGAAGAGTCGTTAGGCGGGCCGGTCCGCTGTATCGGCACCGGACCGATGGAAACGAAGCGGATCGGGATCGTGACCGGCGGAGCGGGCGGGGAGATCTACGCCGCAGCCCGCGAAGGCATCGATACCTACATCACGGGCGAGGGGCCCCATTGGGCGGCGGTCGCGGCCGAGGAACTCGGTATCAATCTCTTTCTCGGCGGCCACTACGCGACCGAGACTTTCGGGGTGAAAGCGCTCGCGGCCGAGCTGGCGGAGAAGTTTTCCCTCGCCTGGGAATTTCTCGATCATCCGACCGGGTTGTGATTCCCACTCGTTAGGATTCGAGTTTATGGAAGCTGCTCTCGTTCTTCTTCTCTTTTTGCTTCTACTGGTTGCAGGGGTTTTGGCCTTTCGTCTCCATCTGCTTCGGCAATTGGTTGACGCGCTGACGGAACGGGTCGCGGCGCTCGAACGAAAACTGAAGGAGAAGCCGCCGCCGCTGCCGGAGAAGGTGATGATTCCACCTTCCCCGTTGCTGGCGCGACCGGAGACGACGGCGAAGAAACCGGACGAGCGGAAGCTCGTACCCCCAGGCGCGGGGCCGGCGGCTCCGGCGCCATTGCCGCCGCCGTTGCCCGTCACGCCGCCTTCGCCGGCAGCGACGCCCTTCAACTGGGAAGCGTTCATGGGAATAAAGCTCTTCGCCTGGCTGGGCGGGCTCGCGCTCTTTCTGGGCGTTGTCTTCCTCGTCAAGTATTCCTTTGAGAACAACGTCGTGACCCCTTTCGCACGTGTCGCGATCGGCGTCGCGACTGCTGGAGCCCTGATCGCTCTCGGCTGGTGGCTGGCACGCGGTCGGTATCGCGCCACGGCACAAAGTCTCTGCGCGACAGGGATTGTGATTTTGTATGCCGATCTCTTCGCCGCCCATTCGTTCTACGATCTCATTTCCCTAACGACGGCGTTTTTCGCGATGTCGGCCGTAACACTCTTCTCGTTCGTCCTGGCGGTGAACCTGAGCGCGCAGGTGATCGTAATTCTGGGTTTGTTAGGCGGATTTCTTACCCCGGCTTTGTTGCCGAGCGGCTTTGACAACGCGCCCGCGCTTTTTCTTTACGTCGCGCTGCTCGATCTCGGGATTGCGGCGGTCGCGCTACGCAAGCGCTGGCTTTACCTCGTCCTCTGCGCGGCGCTCGGGACGGCGCTGACCCAGCTCGGCTGGGCTAGCCAGTTTTTCGACTCCGCAAAAGGTAGTCGCGCCTTTTGCATCTTGCTCGGTTTTGAAACGCTCTTTCTTGCGATCTTTTTCTGTGAAGGCTGGCTCTCTGGACGCTTCGCTCGGCGAAGCGCGGAGGCAACTGCGGCTGCTCTCAGCCCGAGCGACGTCGATCCTCGCGCTTCGCAGAACGAAGCCACAAGAGCGGCCTCGCCTAACGGGTGGCTAACCGCTGCCGCCGCGGTCGCGGGGCTGATGGCGCTCGGATTTGCTTTTTGGATTTTGGCCTTGCCAGGGCTTGCGCGTCAGCCGCTCTTTTTCTTCAGCTTCATTTTTCTGGCCGATGCCGGTCTGATCGCGCTCCCCGTGCTCGGTCGCGCACCGCGTCCGATCGCACTGGGCGCTGGCGCACTCACCTTCGCTTTGGTCGCGACCTGGATCGCGATCTTTGCGCCGACGGCCGCGCTCGCCACCTCGCTTACCGCCATCGTGATTTTCGCTCTTCTGCACGCTGCGACCGCCCCGGCCGCGGCTTGGCGGCCGGGGATTTTGCCCTTCACTGCGACCGGCGCGATCACTCCGTTTCTGCTCCTCACACTTTTGGTCGGGCGGGTCGAGCTCTGGAACCCGACACCCGTCTTTGTTGTGGCGCTTCTGCTCGCCGCCATCCTCCTCGTGGCCGCCATCATCAGACAGGCCGATTGGCTCGCTTTCGCCGCGCTTCTCGGCAGTTTCCTCGTCGAATGGGCCTGGCAGGCGACGCGCTTTTCCAATGCGCAGGCGATCCCCGCTCTCGCCTGCTACGGATTTTTTCTCGTTCTCTTTGTCCTTTATCCATTTTGCTCGGCGCAAAAGGAGAAAGCGTGGCCGTGGGCGATCAGCGCCCTGGCCCAGGCGACGCAGTTCCTGCTTTGCGATCGCGCGATCGAAGCCGCTTTCCCTAACAAATGGATGGGTTTGTTGCCGGCCGCTTTTCTCCTTCCCGCCGGCGTCGGCCTGGTCGCCCTCCTCAAACTTTACCGCGCCGATCCGGCGACTGGCGATGCCCGGCTCGCCTGGCAGGGCGGGGCGTTTTTGCTTTTCGTTAGTCTGATTTTTCCGCTTCAGTTCGAGCGCGAATGGATCACCCTCGGCTGGGCCCTGGAGGGATTCGCCTTGCTTTGGCTCTTCCATCGCGTGCCCCATCGTGGGCTGCGCCTCGTCGGTGGCGTATTACTCTCTGCCGCCTTCGTTCGCCTCGCGCTCAATCCCGCGGTTCTCGAGTATCACAAGCGGAGCGCAACCCGGATCTGGAACTGGTATCTCTACGCCTACGGCATCACCAGCTTCTGTTTGCTGGCCGGCGCGCGCCTTCATGGCCGGGCGGCAAAATGGCCGGAGCGTTTTGGGCCGCCCCTGCTCGCGTCGTTAGGCACGATCCTTCTCTTCCTCCTCGTCAATCTCGAGATCGCCGATTATTTCTCCATCGGCCCGACCCAGACCTTTTCCTATTCGGGTAATTTCGCCCGCGACATGACCTACTCGATTGCCTGGGCGCTTTTTGCCCTGGGCTTGATCGTGATCGGCATGCGAATCAAGGAGCGCGCCGCTCGTTATGCGGGCGTCGCCCTGCTCGGCGTCACCCTGGCCAAGCTTTTTCTCCACGACCTGAGCGATCTCGAGGAGCTTTACCGGATCGGAGCCTTCATCGGAGTAGCCGTCATCCTGATCGCGGCCTCCTTTATCTATCAGCGCTTCCTCTCTCCAAAACGCACCTAACGATCGCATGCGCTGATTTTGGTGGGGCGAGACTCCGTCGAGCCGGAGAGTGGCGTCCATTTGCGGCCTGCACCCGGGCTCGACGGAGTCTCGCCCCACCGGTGGCCCCACCAGGTTGGTGCCAGCCTCCGGTCCGCCAGCCGGACGGGCTCGTCCCGGGGCGAGTTTGGCGGCTAACGAAACCGCGAGCTGGGAGCTTGCGCTAACGGGACGGGCCGCGTTCCTTCTTGCCCATGTCGGCGGGGGAAGATCAACGCGTCAGCACGAAGGCGACGAGCGTCGTCGGGCTGGCCGTGCTTTGCAGCCGCGTCCTCGGGCTCATCCGCGAGACTGTGATCGCGGCGCTCTTTGGCGCTTCGCGCAATATGGACGCGTTTTTGACTGCGTTTCGCGCGCCGAACATGTTGCGCGATCTTTTCGCCGAAGGCGCGCTCTCGACCGCATTTGTCACGACGTTCTCACGCCGGATCGCGACCGATGGCGATCAATCGGCCTGGCGGCTGGCGAGCAAGGTCGCGACTCTCACGCTTGTTTTCATGAGCGCGATGACCTTGCTCGGGATTCTCTTCGCACCCTTCATCATCGGGATTCTCGCTCCCGGATTCCCGGCGGAGAAAGCCACCCTAACGATCCTCCTGACCCGGATCATGTTCCCCTTCATTCTCCTCGTCTCGCTTGCGGCCCTCGTCATGGGAATGCTGAACGCGAAGCATGTTTTCGGCGTGCCGGCGATGGCTTCGAGCTTCTTTAACATCGGCTCGATCGTCGGTGGGGTGGCGCTTTGCTACTGGCTCGACCCGCAACCGGATTGGCGGCATCCGCATTTCGGGGAGCGGGGACTGGTCGGGCTCGCACTCGGGACTTTGCTCGGCGGCCTCCTGCAATTACTGGTCCAACTGCCCTCGGCCAAAGGGGCGGGATTTCGTTTTCGCTTCGACTTCGATTGGCGCGATCCGGGGGTGCGCACCATCCTTGGTCTGATGGGTCCCGCGACGATCGCGGCCAGCGCGGTGCAGGTAAACGTGGCGGTGAACAGCGGTTTCGCCTCAACGTTAGGCAACGGTCCCATTACCTGGCTCAACATTGCCTTTCGCCTCATGCAGTTGCCCCTCGGCGTCTTCGGAGTGGCGGTCGCGACCGTGACCCTGCCGCTCGTTTCACGAAGCGCCGCGCTCGGTAACACCCGCGAATTTCGGGGCGCGCTCGCCCATTCGATGCGGCTCGTCATGTTGCTGACGATTCCGTCCGCCATCGGGCTCATCATTTTGGCGGAACCGATCATCGCCCTGATTTATCAGCATGGGCGCTTCACGGCCGCTTCGACCGTGCAGACGGCGGCGGCGCTGCGCTTTTACGCGATCGGCCTGGCCGGTTACGCGGGGGTGAAGGTGCTGGCGCCTGCCTTTTACGCGCTCGATAAACGCCATCTCCCGATGATCGTTAGTCTGATCTCGATCGCGGTGAATTTCGGACTGAACTGGCTTTTCACCTTCCACCTCGGGCTCGGTCATCGCGGACTGGCGCTCTCCACCAGTTTCGTAGCGATGACGAACTTTCTTCTCCTTTACGCAATGATGCGCCGGCACACCGGCCGGCTCGAGACGGGTGCCCTGCTCGCGACGTTAGGCAAAATCGCGCTCGCCGGCGCGGTCCTGGCAGCGATTTGTTTCGCTTCGCAGCGATACCTTTTGCCGCTGCCGACGCGGGCTTCGCAATGGAAGTTGGTCGCCGACGTGTTGCTCACGGTTGCCCTCGGCGCCGGTGCGTTTTTCGGGACGGCCTATTGGTTGCGAGTGGCGGAAGTGCAGGATGTGGTCGCGATCGCGCGGCGAAAGCTGAAGATTTAGCCACGCCTAACGATTGGCGCGGACTGGAGGGGCGGGCGCCGTCCCGTCGAGTTTCATCAAACACGGACGACAAGGCGGTCGTCCCTGCACTACGCTCCGAGCGCACGGTCGAGATCGGCGATCAAATCGTCGGGGTGTTCCAGCCCGATGGAAAGGCGGAGGAGCGTTTCCGGTGTGCGGGTATCGGGACCTTCGATCGATTGGCGGTGCTCGATCAGGCTCTCCACGCCACCGAGACTGGTGGCGCGGGTGAAGATGCGGGTCCGGTTCGGTAAAGCCATGGCCGCAGCCCGATCCCCTTTGATCTCGAACGAAAGCATGCCGCCAAACGCATTCATTTGCCGGGTCGCGAGAGCGTGCTGCGGGTGCGACTTTAGGCCGGGATAATGCACCCGCGCCACGCCGGGGTGCGATTCGAGAAACTCCGCGACGCACTGCGCATTCTCGCAATGCGCGCGCAAGCGGCAGGGCAGCGTCTGCATGCCGCGATGAACGAGCCAGCAATCGAAAGGCGAGGGAACCGCGCCGCCTATTTTCTGGATGTCACGCAGACGCTGAAACAATTCGTCCTCCTGCCGCACGATGAGCGCGCCGCCGAGGACGTCGCTGTGGCCGCCGAAATATTTCGTGGTCGAATGCATGACCAGATCCGCGCCCAACTCGAAGGGACGCTGAATGAGCGGCGACCAGGTGTTGTCGCAGATGAGACGGGCCCCGACGCCATGCGCGATTTCCGCCAGCGCCGCCAGGTCCGTTAGGCGCACAGTGGGATTGGAAGGGGACTCTGCCCAAATAAGTTTCGTCTCGGAACCGACCGCTTTACGCACCGCATCGAGATCCGGCATATCGACGAAATCGACCCGCAATTGCCAGCGGGCAAAAAGTTCCCGCAATAGCCGGATGACGCCGTGATAAGCCTCGAGCGGCGCGACCACGTGGTCGTTTGGTTGGAGCGCTTGGAAAATCGCCGAGCAGGCGGCGAGGCCGGAGGCAAAGGCCGCCGCGGCCGCTCCACCTTCGAGCACGGCGAGGGCTTGTTCGAATGCGCGACGGTTGGGATTATCGCTCCGGGTGTAGTCGAAGCCGCCACGGAAATCACCGTCGGCCGGCCGTTGGAACGTAGTCGAGAGATGAATCGGCTCTGCCACCGCGCCGGTCGCCGGGTCGATCCCGCGCCCGGCGTGAACCGCGATCGTCTCCGGGTGCAGTGGTCGATCCGCCATGGCCGTGGGCGCAGACTAAGACAGGAGGACGCGCACCGCCAGCCCGCTGTCCCGACGCGATTTGCATTTGACGCCCCATGCGTCCCGCTCGAAAAACCAACTGCACCAACCGCCGGCCCGCTCTACCGTGTCGGCTCCGCTTTCTATGATATACGACGACGAAGTCTTCAAAATGGCGTGCGACCAGTTCCACGTCATCGCCGACTACCTGAGCATCGACCAAAACGACCGTGATCGGCTCATGTTTCCGAAGCGCTCCATGGCCGTCACTCTCCCGGTGCACATGGACAATGGCAGCACCCAAACTTTTCAGGGCTACCGCGTGCAGCATCATCTCACGCTCGGGCCGACCAAGGGCGGCACCCGCTTCGCGCCTAATCTGTCGATGGGCGAAACGGCCGCGCTCGCGATGTGGATGAGCTGGAAATGCGCCCTCAATCACCTGCCCTACGGCGGCGCCAAAGGCGGCGTCGCTTGCGACCCGACCAAGCTCTCGCACAAAGAACTGGAGGCCGTCTCACGCCGTTACATGCAGGAGATGATCCCGTTCGTTGGCCCCAAGACCGACATCATGGGGCCGGACATGGGGACGAACGAACAGGTCATGGCCTGGTTTATGGACACCTATTCCGTCTACCAGGGCTATGCGGTGGCCGAAATCGTCACCGGCAAACCGGTCTCGGTCGGCGGGACGGAAGGCCGGCGCGAATCGACCGGGCGCGGCGTCGTTTACCTGATCGAGCGGGCGATGGACATGCTGAAGATGGACCCGGAGAAATCGACCGCGATCGTGCAGGGGTTCGGCAACGTCGGTTCGGTTGCCGCCTTGTCGTTAGGCATGAAATCGGGGGTCAAAATCGTCGGCATCAGCGATCATACCGCGGCCCTTTACAATCCCAAAGGAATCGACGTCCGAGCAGCCGAGCAGCACGTGATGAAGAAAGGGAACCTGAAGGCTTTCGACCAGGGCGACCGGGTTGATCCTAACGAACTGCTCGAGATGCCGTGTGACATCCTCGCGCCCTGCGCGATCGATCGCGTCATCACGGAAAAGAACGCCGACAAGATCAAGTGTCGCATCCTCGCCGAAGGCGCCAACGGGCCGACCAGCCCAGAGGCCGACCTTCTATTGAACAAACGCTGGGACGAAGTCTTCGTCATTCCCGACATTCTGTGCAACGCCGGCGGCGTGATCGTTTCCTACTTCGAATGGGTCCAAGGCCTGCAGGCCTTCATGTGGACGGAGACGGAGGTGACCGACAAACTTTTTCGCATTCTCGAGAACTCCTTCGTGCAGGTGATCCGGCGCGCGAAACGCGACAACGTCTCCCATCGCACGGCCGCGATGGCGATCGGCGTCGAACGTGTCATGAAAGCCAAGCACATGCGCGGGTTGTTCCCGTAACAGAGGCCTCTGGCCTGTCCGCTCAAGCGGGCTTTCAGCCCGCAGGTTGGAAACGGCAGGCAAGACGCCCGCCTCACCCGACAGCCGGGAGGGCTGTATCACGGCGCACTTGATCTGGCTCTGGGCCAGTGTGCTTGCAGGGCCGAGCGGCTTAACCTCCGACCACAATATCGTGGTGCTGGACATCAAGTCGCCCCCAAAATCTTGCGCCTCGCACCACTCAGAGACAGCAAGATAATCAGTTGTCTGAACCGCTTTTTTGCCTATCTTTCCGGAGCGCGATTTCGAGCGCGTTTCTATGCTCCAAGCCAAAGACGAAATTGCCCTTTCCAGCCCGCCTCTCGACCGACCCGCTGGCATCTCCGAAAGCCAAAAATATAACGCTGCCCAGATCGATAAACTCGAGGGTCTCGAGGCGGTCCGGAAACGCCCCGGCATGTATATCGGCGACCCCGATGAGCGCGGTTTGCACCACTGCGTCTTCGAGGTGCTCGACAATTCGATCGACGAACATCTGGCCGGCTATTGCACCCGGATCGACGTGACGATTCACGTCGATGGCTCGGTCTCGGTCCGCGACAACGGCCGCGGCATCCCGGTCGACATGCACCCGAAGTTCAAGATGCCGGCCGTCGAGCTGGTCCTGACAAATCTGCACGCCGGCGGAAAATTCGGGCAGGGTGCCTATAAATATTCCGGCGGTCTGCACGGCGTCGGCGCGAAGTGCGTCAACGCGCTTTCCGATTGGTTCAAGGTGGAAGTGTCCCGCGACGCGAAGGTCTATCACATGGCTTTCGAGCGCGGGAAGACGACGGAAAAATTAAGCGTGATCGGCGAGCTCAAAAACAAGAAGACGACCGGCACGCTCATCACGTTTCTCCCCGACCCGACGATTTTCACGATCACGACCGAGTTCAAGTTTGAGCGCCTGGCGAGCCGGCTGCGGGAGCTGGCCTTTCTCAATCCCGGGCTCGAGATCAATCTCTCCGATGAGCGGACCGATCCGACAAAAAAGGAAACCTTCTACTACAAACACGGGATCGAGGAGTTCGTGAAGCAATTGGGTGAAAACAAAAACGTGATTCATCCCAAACCGGTCACGATTTCGCGGCAGCGCGATGAAGTTTTTGTCGATGTTGTGCTGCAATATAACGACGGCTATAACGACCAGATTCTGCCTTTTGCGAACTCGATTCCGAATCCCGATGGCGGCACGCACCTGACCGGTTTCCGCACCGCCCTGACAAAAGCGGTCAACCAGTACGCGAAGACGAACAATCTCGTAAAAGAGAAGGATCCCGCGATCTCGGGCGACGATGTGCGGGAGGGATTGGTCTGCGTTCTGAGCATCAAGCTGCCGAATCCGCGTTTCGAATCGCAGACCAAGGTGAAGCTGGTCAACACCGAGATCGACGGCATCGTTAACTCGGTCGTTTACGACGGGTTGATGACCTATTTCGACCAGAACCCGCCGGTCGCAAAAAAGATTTTCGACAAGGTCCTGACTGCGGCCCGCGCCCGCGAAGCAGCGCGCAAAGCGCGCGAGACCATCCGCAAAGGCGCGCTCACGGGCGGCGGGCTGCCCGGCAAATTGGCTGATTGCTCGGAGCGCGATCCGGAATTGACCGAGCTTTACATCGTCGAGGGCGACTCCGCCGGCGGCTCTGCGAAACAGGGACGCGACCGGCGTTATCAGGCCATCCTGCCGATTCGCGGGAAGCTGATCAACGTCGAGAAAGCGCGCCTCGATCAAGCGCTCAAGAACACCGAGATCCAGTCGATGATCACCGCCATCGGCACTGGCATCGGGAAGCCGAAGGAAGAAGCCGGCAACGGCAAGGAAAACGAAGGGACCTTCGACATCAGCAAGCTGCGCTACGGTCGGATCATCATTATGACCGATGCCGACGTCGACGGCTCCCATATCCGGGTCTTGCTCCTGACGTTTTTTTATCGCCAGATGACGGAGCTCGTCCGGGCCGGGAAAATCTATATCGCGCAGCCGCCGCTCTACCAGATCAAGCGCAAGAAGCGGGAGGAATACGTCGATGACGACGTGCAGTTGAACAAGATTCTCATCTCGTTAGGCGCAGAGGACGTGCGGTTGAAAAACCTGGCGGACGACAAGGAGCTGACGACCGCGCAGTTGAAGGACATCCTCGATCAGCTCGAGAAGCTGGCCAAGCTGAGCGAATCCGTTAGGCGGCACGGGGGCGATTTCGAGGAGTTCCTCAATCATCGCGACAAGAAATCGGACAAGCTGCCGACTTATCTCGTGAAGGTGCGCGACGGTAACGACGAGTCGGTCCATTATTTCCACGACGAGCGCTCGGTCCGGCAATTCCACGAGGACAATCTCGACCTGAATCTTTTCGACGTGGAGATGGGGCAGGAGTTGCTCCCGCTGACGAACGCGCCGGTCAAGACCAACGGTCACCGG
>DATBDG010000006.1:0-9208 GCA_036270055.1 Chthoniobacterales bacterium | reverse complement strand
TCCTAACTCCATCTCCCGGACGTCACCTCGAATAAAGCGGACGTTTGCCTCTCCAACTCGCCGCTGCGCCAGTTCGATCATGCGCTCGCTCGCTTCGACGCAATCGACGACCGAGCGGGGATGCAGCCTAACGAACTCGGCGAGGAAGCGTCCATCGCCCTCGCCCAGCACCAGGACTCGGCGGGGCGCTTCAATTTCTTTCACGAAGGCCATTCGCGCCGCCTGCAGTTGCCGGCCGAAAACGAGCGTCTCGAGCCAGCGATAATGCGGCGCGACCCGATCGAAGCTCACCGAAGCAGGAAAAGCAGGGTGAGGAACGGGGTGAGCAGGACGAGATCGGCCAGAGCAGTGCGGTTATCGCGCGGCAGCCGCGCGGCCAGATTTAGCCTAACGAGGAGGAGCGCACTGGCCGCGAGGCAAAGCCAAAGCGGCCACGCAAACCGCCAGAAAACGGCGCAGCCGAGAGCGAAGAGCGCGATCCCGTAGCCGATTGTCTTGAGGGCGCGGGCTGCCATCGGCCAGCCAGTCATGAACGAGGTCTTGCCCTGGGCGGTGTCGAGCTCGCGTTCCCAGGCGGCGATGGAAAGACAATTGAATGTGCAGAGAATGGCGAAAAGCAGGACCGCGACCCCGAAAGAAATTGTCAGGCCCGGCAGCTCGCCCACCACGCCGAGGGTCGTGCCGGCGGCGAAAAGAATTCCGATCGCTTTTTCCTTCATCGGAATCGGACGCCACTTTCCCCCTAACGAGTGATTAACGAAGAGGTAGAGCCCGCAGATCGCGGCCAGAGTACCCCCGAGGAGGAACATTTGCAGATCGAGCGTGCGCAGGGCGAGCGAGATATCGATCACAAAAATCACCACGATCGCAATCCACCAACCGATCATATGTTCCCGACAAAACCGGTGGCGCAACGAGATTGGGCTCGCCGGCGGCAGCTTGATCGTGTCCGCAAAACGATCGGCGAGGTAGATCAGCCAGGCGGTGAAGAAGAGAAGCAGGCGCAGCGAAAAATCGAGGTCGGCACCGAAAGTGCGGGCAAAGAGCCATTGCCAGGCGACGGCCACGAGGGGCGCGTCGAGACAAAGAAGGTTGAGCCAGACGACTGGAGGATAATCCGCGCGGGCGGCGGCGGCGGGCGCAGGTGCGGCGACCAGTTCCGGCGCGTCAGGCATCGCCGAACTTATCGAGCGTGACCGAGCTCCGCAATTAGGCTGTCGGCGCGCTGCGGGCGCCGATGCCCTCGAACGGTCGAATCGCCCTTGCCCCTCTTCTCGTTCGGTCATAAAATTCATAGTGCGGTTGGTATCGTTAGGCGGCCGCGAATTTCAGTCTTTTCCAAGGTGTTGCGATGAAAACAGGAATTCCAATGAACAATCCGGCAGTGGCCGCGCTTCCGAAACATCTGCTGCAGTTCGCGGTCGATCAGCGCTACGACGATTACACCCCGGTCGATCACGCGGTCTGGCGTTTCATCATGCGGCAGAACATTTTTTTCCTGAAGGAATACGCGCACAAGGTTTACTTCCAAGGCCTGCTCGATACCGGCATCTCCTTCGAACGCATCCCGCGGATCGACGAGATGAACGACATTCTCGGTCAGATCGGCTGGGGTGCGGTGGCGGTGGACGGGTTCATTCCGCCGGCGGCCTTCATGGAATTCCAAGCCTACAAGGTCCTCGTGATCGCCTGCGACATGCGGCAAATCAATCACATCGAATATACGCCCGCGCCCGACATCGTGCATGAAGCGGCTGGGCACGCGCCGATCATCGTCGATCGCGAGTACTCAGATTATTTGCAGCGTTTCGGCGAAGTGGGCGCGAAGGCCATGTCGTCGAAGAAGGATTTTGAGCTCTACGAAGCCATCCGGCATCTCTCGATCCTGAAGGAATTGCCCGATTCCGATCCAACCGAGCTCGCGGAGGCGACGCGCAAGGTGGAGGAAGGCCAGAAGAACCTCGGCGATCCATCCGAGATGGCGCTCCTCTCCCGCCTCCATTGGTGGACGGTGGAATACGGGCTCATCGGGACGTTGGATACACCGAAGATCTACGGCGCTGGCCTCCTTTCTTCGATCGGCGAATCAGTCAGTTGCCTCGAGCCGCACGTGAAGAAGATCCCCTACTCGATCGAGGCGGCGCAGACCCCATTCGATATCACGACCAAACAACCGCAGCTCTTTGTCTGTCGCGATTTCCAGCATCTAAGCGATGTGCTGGAAGAATTTGCGGACACGATGGCTTTCAAGGTCGGCGGCCTGGAGGGAATCAAGAAAGCGATCGAGTGCAAGAACGTGGCGACCTGCGAGTATTCCTCGGGCCTGCAGGTGTCGGGCGTTTTCAGCGAGGTGCTGACTGACTCGAAAGGCGAGCCGATTTATCTGCGCACAATGGGGCCAAGTGGCCTCGCCTTTTCCCACGAGGAACTGCCGGGGCACGGACGGGATTATCACAAGGACGGCTTCGGCTCACCGATCGGCAATTGGAAAGAAACAGAGTTGGAGGAAGGAAAGTCGGCCCGGTTGGAATTCGAGAGCGGCCTGGTCGTCGAGGGCAAGGTTGAAAAACTCCTGCGCCGCGACGATCGGCTGCTCCTGGTTTCATTTTCCGACTGCACGGCGAAACTGGGCGATCGGGTTTTATTCGATCCGGCCTGGGGCACCTATGACATGGCAGTGGGTGAGAAGATCGTGTCCGTCTTCAACGGCGCCGCGGACACGGACGCCTTCAACGAAGTGGCGCTCGTCCCGAAGGAGCGAACAATCAAAAATCCCTCGGACACGAAACGGAAAAAACTCGAGAGCCTCTATCAACAGGTGCGCGATATCCGCGCCCGCCGGACTGGCTACGAACGGCTGGGAGAGATCTGGGAGACGCAGCAGGCCGAGCACCCTAACGATTGGCTGCTCTCGATGGAAATCTTTGAAATTCTCGACGAGACCGAGGAGCAGCCCGAACTGAAAGCCAGGGTGCACAAATTCCTCGAAGAGAAAAAAGCGCAGGACAAGGATCTTTCGACGCTCATCGGCTGGGGCTTCCGGCTGGTGGAATACCACAAGCAGGGAGCCCACGCCCCACAAAAGCGCGACTTCTCGCTGAGGCCGATGGAGCCCAGGCCATCCTGACAAAAAAGCCGCCGGTTTCCGCGACCTGATCGATACCTGCGGCAGTTCCGCCGGCGCGCAAAACATGCTTATCACCGAGCAACTGCCGAATCTGGTGCGCGAGCAGGTCAACGCCATTTCCAATCTGAAGATCGACAAGGGGACGGTCTGGGACAGCAGCAAAAAGGGCGACGACAAGTCCACCACGGCCGATTTTCTTTCCGGAATGATCAAGGTCCTGCCGCCGCTGCATGAGCTGGCGCGCAATGCGGGACTGGAGTTGCCGGCCCATCTCGGCGAACTACAGCGCGAAGCGCAGCGGCAACAAGGCGCGGTCAAACCTCCGCCGCCACGAGCGGACGAAGGAGAGGCGAGGGGAAAAGGGCCACCGGCGCAGTCGAAGCCGCCCGCCGCCTACCTCTCGCTGGCACTCACGGCAAGTCGCGTTATCCTCACGCCCATGAAATTGAAAGTGCTGCTTTTCCTCACCTGCGTGTTCCTCCTGCAATCTGGATGCGCACTGCCTCCGACCATCGATGAGCAATCGCGCGAAGAAACGCGCCAGCAGCAGGTGGAGAAGCGGAGCGACGCTTTCGCGAAAACTCTCGCGCAATAGCGGCGGCTTCCGCCGCCAACGATCCGTTTGAAATTCGGTGTTCCCCACGCCATAGGATTCAATGACAAACAATTTGCTGGCTCGACGAGTGATTCAGCTCGGAGCGCTTTTTCTTATCGGCGACGGAATCATGGGACTATTGAAACCGCGCTGGCACTCTCTCCTCTGGCATTTTGGCCCCGAACTGGCCCGGGCCGCGACGGAGGAATTGGCGGAGCATCCAAACACGGCCCGCGCGATTTACCTGGCGGAAGCGGCCATCGGCGTCGCATTGGCCTCCTGCCAGACACCCGAGGTCGATTAGAGGGGCGCGCGATTCGGACAAAAGCGCCGCCCCGTCCGTGTTGCAGAAACGCCAGCGCGCCGCTAGCGCAGACCGGTATCGGCGGTCCAGTTGACACTGGTCATTTTGGCCGGGCTCACGTCCACCTCGAAGGGGCCGTAGTTGCCGACGGCGCCGACATAGTCTTTCCGCACGATGGTGTAGTGGCCAGGATCAAGGAGAACCCGGAAGTGACCCTGCTCATCGGTTTGGAACGAGGTGATAACGCGATCGCCCTGCTTCACCAGAAAAGAGATGTTGGCGACGGGTGCCGAACTCGGTTCGCCCTCGCGGACCGGACCACCCCGCGTTGGGCCAGCGGAAATGGTGCCCTCGATGCCGTTGGCGCCAGCCGGGGTAGCTTGCGCCAGCGTGAGGCAGGAAAACAAGGTCGTCAGAGCCATTGATAGAAGCAGAATCTTTTTCATCCTTGCGGGTTCCCTCATGTCGGCGAGTCGCGTTTGCCACGACCCGCACGCGATTGAAGATGGTCGCACATCGGAGCGAAAAATGCGACCGCCCGCGGCACGAGGTGAAGTTCAGGTTCCGCTGAACTACCCTTCCAGATCCGCCTCGCCTAGTCCCTGATCCCCTGCTTCAACTCCCAAACTTTCAGGGCCGCCAAGATCAGCCGCTTCGTCCGCGCCATCGTCCCGATCGCGGGCAAGGGCGGCTCGTCCAACGGATCCTCGGTTCGCACCTGTTTCATCCTTCGCCCCGGACCGCGTCGGGCCAACGCGTGGCCGCTGGTTCTCGGTCGCAGGGGTGTGCTTTCCCATGATGCGGAGTGGTTCATAAAAATTTCTTCCAAGTGACTTCTTTGCTCCCGACTGGACGACTCACTCAATTGTCCGACCGCTGGATGCCGCGAGCCCCAGCCTGCCTTCTCTCTGTTACGATCGCGTGGCAAACGTGAACCAGTTCTGTAAATTCTGCCGGTGCTGGGGACGCTCGTCTGCTCAATGCCGGATTCCGTGTTTCAATTCCCAGACGCGAAGTGCCGCCAGGATTAAGCTTCGCGTCCGCGCAACGCGTCCTCGGATGGCGGGCTTTCGCTCCTCTCGGGAGCCCGCGACATTTACCCAGCGCCGATGCCTGGCCGGGCGGTGTTCGCTTTTCGACGAGCGATCGCCGACCGTCTCTTTCCTCGGGAGATCGCTGGAGACCAGATTCTGCCGATTCATAAGCCTGGAGGCTTAGCAGCTTGCAAGCCAGCGTGCCTTTTCCGAGCAGCCGAATCACGCGGCTTGCTGCTCAGCACGCGCGAACGGCTGGGGAAAATTGGATCCATGGAGGTCGAAAAAAATCCCGTTGGCTGCGCTCCCGCCCCCCATTCGGTGTTTCGCGATGGATCAGTTTTTGGGCAGGCTGGTGCAAAATTGAACTGCCAACTGTTTATCTGAAGCAGTTTGAAGCGACTCCGGCGGCGGCACGGGAAAGAGCGGATTGACGAAAATTAGTCGAGACCGGACCGGCTGACGGCGTGCCGGAAGAGGCATAGAAGCTGCTCAAAATTATGGTGCGTATAGCCAACCCGTAATTAGAGCAACATCATGACCAGCACATTTCCGCACTCGATCCTGCCACAAGCACCCGAACCGGCCGCTTTCGCGCTGCTTCATTCCATCTTTGTCGAGCCGGTTCTGCTGGTCGCGACCTGTCTTTTCTGGATCATCGTTCTTCCCATCAGCGGCCTCTTCTGCCTCGGGGTGGCATTCTTCGACCGGGTGACGGCGTTTCGTGGCTCCAAAGTTCAGCTCCTCGGCCTGCGCCCTCCCACCCACCCCCTCGTCCTGCGCAGGACCGCCTCCTCTGGCGAAAAGATTTCCACCACCCAACGCCGCCCCGGCACCCAGACTGCCGCCCGGGCATAAGCGAAGGCACATGCAAACCGCTCCTGCTTTCCAAGTAAGTGCGGAGGCAGAGAGACATCGGTTCCTCGATCCGGAAATTCCCTGCTCCCCAATTTTCTCTCGTCGACGCCGCGATTATTCTCGACCTGACGGCAGCGATTGTGCACCCTTGTTGAAAACAGACGCTCAGCTGACCATGTCGGCATCGCGATTCAAACCGCAGCCCAAGCGATCGGGCCGCTAACCCGGAAAGAATCATGGCGAGCGAAAAGCACGAGCCGCAGCCCCCGGAAAAGAAGGAACCCAAATTGGAGCTCCGCGACCTGAAGCCGAAGAAAGATCCCACGGGCGGCCGACAAACTCCGAAGAGCAACGAAAAGCGTTCACCGGGAACGACGGTCGAAATCGATTTCATGGGCTGGGAGTAGGCCGGACCTCCCGCGCCCTGCACCCAGCGAAGCTGCGGCCGGCTTCACCCGCTGGTTCAAACCATCGGGAAGTTTCCCTTATCCGAATCCGGCAGTTTCAGTTCCAGCGCACGAGAAGGTGGCGAAGTCTTTCCACGAAGCTAATGGTCTCAAATGCGTTACGATGTCGCGGTAGTGGGCCTGGGCGGCATGGGAAGCGCGATTCTTGCCAATTGCGCGGGACGCGGCGCAAGCGCGATCGGCCTCGAGCAGTTTGAACGCGGCCACGAACTGGGTTCGTCGAGCGGCAAGAGCCGGATGATTCGCAAAGCGTACTTTGAGGATCCAGCTTACGTGCCTCTCGTCCTGCGCGCCTACGATCTTTGGCGCGAACTGGAGCGCACTACTGGTCAGGAACTGCTCCGCATCACCGGGCTCCTGATGGTCGGCGACGAAGCCGCGGAAGTGATCACCGGCGCGAAACGCGCGGCACGCGAGCATCAGCTTCCGCTTGAGACGCTGACCGCTTCCGAGATACGGGCGCGCTATCCGATGCTGCGCGTGCAGGACAACGAAGTAGGAATTTTCGAGAACGATGGCGGCGTGCTCGATCCGGAAAAAAGCGTCCAGGCGCAACTGCAGACAGCCAGCGCCGCCGGGGCCGAAGCGCGCTTCGGCGTCGCGATGAAAAGCTGGGAGCCGGCTGATGACGGCTTCGTCGTTAGCCTAGCCGATGGCACAACCGTGGAAAGCCGCGCGCTCGTCTTCTCGGTAGGCTCGTGGTTCCAGGCGATCCTGCAAAAGCTGGGCGTGGCGATTCAGGTGCAGCGCAATGTCCAAACCTGGTTTACGCCCGCGTCGGATGCCTACGCCGCCGCGCGTTTCCCGCCTTTTCTGCTCGATCGCGCGGGCCTGCCCGCGCCGCTTTATGGTTTTCCCGATTTTGGCGATGGCGTGAAGGCGGCCTTTCATTCTCACGGCGATTTTTCGGCGGCGGACCAAGTCGTTCGGGAAGTTGACGAGAAACGCGACATAGCCCCCATCGTTAGGGCAATGGAAGCATGGATGCCGGGCGCGACCGCGACCTTCCGCGCCGCCAAGCCATGCCCCTATTCGCTCACGCCCGATGGCCATTTCGTGGTCGACCGCCACCCGGATCATCCGCGACTCGTCCTCTGCGGCGGGTTCTCCGGTCACGGATTCAAGTTCGCTCCCGTGATCGGCGAAATCAGTGCCGACCTCGCCCTGGAAAACGAATCGCGCCACGACATCGAGTTCCTTTCGCTGCGGCGATTCGCCTCCGCCTGAAGGCACGCTAAGGTCAGGTCTGAATACGGAAAAGCATGGAAACCAAAGCCCAGTTCGCGCACGAGCAATCCATCTTGGGAGAGTTCCAACGCCAGGAAGACGCTTTCCGCGACTGGGTTTCGGCCGACGGCTCCACCGCCTATCCGGCGGTCGCAGATCGCTACCATCTCTATGTTTCCCTGGCCTGCCCGTGGGCCAGCCGTACCGTCATCGTTAGGCATTTGCAGGGTTTGGAAAATGTCGTCGGCTTGACGGTGGTCGATCCGGTGCGGGGCGAGCGCGGCTGGGCTTTCCGCGACGGTCCCGGCTTCAGCCGCGATTCCGTCAACGGATTCGAATTCCTCGCCCAGGCTTACCACGCGACCGACCCCGAGTTCGACGGCCGGGTAACCGTGCCCGTTCTCTGGGACAAAGCAACGGGCCGCATCGTCAACAATTCCGAGGACGACATCTGCCGCATGTTCGACGGCGCCTTCCGCGGACTTGCGACGCGCGACGCACAGCTTTTTCCTCCCGACCTCGCCAAAGAACAGGCGGAGCTCTCCGAGTTCATCTACCAGTCCGTGAACAACGGAGTCTACCGCGCCGGCTTCGCTACCCGCCAAACCGCCTACGAGCGCGCCGCCCGCAAACTCTTCGCCGCGCTCGACGAGTTGGAAACGCGCCTAACCAAAAGCCGTTACCTCTTTGGCCACCGCATCGTCGAGTCCGACTGGCGCCTTTTCTGCACGCTCATCCGCTTCGACGTCGTTTATTACATCCACTTCAAGTGCAGCCTGCGCGGATTCTCGATTATCCGAATCTGCAGGGCTACCTGACCGATCTCTACCAGCAGCCGGGCATCGCTGAAACGGTTAATTTCGATCACATCAAGCGTCACTATTACATGACGCACGACGCGATTAACCCGACTCATCTCGTCCCGATCGGCCCCGTGCTCGACCTCTCCCGGCCTCACGGACGCGAAAAACTCTCCTCGGCCTGACCAGACGCGCAGAGGTTCTCGATCTCAGTCCGACCTCCGAACTCATCAGAGATTGACGCGAACTGGCCCGCCCGGTAAAACCGGCGCATGGCGAACATCCAGGTCAATCGCGGCGAGACAAAGCTCGGGATTTTTTCCGAGGACGAAATCAGAGAAGGGCTGCGGAGCGGCCGTTTCCTGCCAACCGATCTCGGCTGGCGAGAAGGCATGCCGGCGTGGAAAACGCTCGCGGAATTTCCGGAATTCGGCCCAAGCGAAGCCGCGCCCTCGGCTGTCGTGATCGTCTCCGCCTCCGGATTGCCGTGGGAACGCCGACAGGAGCTCGGCTTTTTCCCCGCCTTCTTCGAGACGCTCAAGCTCGTATTGCTCAACCCGGCGGTGGCATTTGCAACCATGAAGCCGGAAGGCGGCCTGGTGGATCCGCTAATCTACGGCGTGATCGGCGGAAGCATCGGTTGGGTCTTCTATTTTATCTTCAGCCTCTTCATCGGATCGCTCGGGGCCCTGGGCGATCACAATGCGCTCGGCGGCCTCGTCGGACTCGGGTTCGGCGGTATTTTCGCGCTCATCTTTTTTCCGATCTTTCTCATCATTGGACTCTTTATCGGGGC
>DATBDG010000005.1:0-3257 GCA_036270055.1 Chthoniobacterales bacterium | reverse complement strand
CGTTCGCAATTCCTTCGGGCTGTCCCTGGCGCGCCTGCACGATCCAGAGCGCGATCCGTTCCGCGGAACGCGGACCGATCCCCGGCATCTGGCGCAACTGCACGATCAGCTCGCGGATCGCGCCCGGATACTCGGTGCGTCTCACAATGAGGCGAGCGGTTCGCCGGCCGGGGCGGGGTCAGTCGTGATGTGCAGGCAGAGTGGCTCAAGGCGGCGCAAGTACCATTGCAGGGGCTGATCCAGTTGGCCGTTGTCGCCCCGCGCACGATTGAATTCGGCGAAAGCTTCGTTCCAGCGACGTTCGCGAAAAAAGACGACCGCCGTCCAGAAGCAATCGCGCCGCGCGATTTCCGCCGCGGTCGCTTTCTCGGCGAGGGCGAGCAATTCGTAAACTTCCAGGCGATCGTGCGGCACTGCGCTGCGCAGAAAATCAATCGGCCGCGCCACGATCCCTTTGTTCGCCGCGTTGAAGGTCCGCGGCCCGAGCAGGATTTGCGAGCCGTAGACCTGGTTGACGCGGGCGAGCCGGCGCGCCACCTCGAACGGCTCGCCGGAAACGACAATGTCGCTCTGCGGGGTATCGTCCCGCCGCGTCGCCACCACCACCCCTGAACTGACCCCGATCCGAAGATCGATCTTGCCTAACGAATCCGATTTGGCGGCGGCCTCGGCGCGAAAACTCTCCCGGAAAGCGAGCGCGGCGCGGGCCGCCTCGAGGGCGTGCTCTTCACTGGCATTCGGAAAACCAAAAAGTATCCGCACGCCCTCGCCATCGGCGCCGTGCAGGTAACCACCCTCGCGCAGAAAACGCGCGCTCGCATAATCGGTGAACTCGCGGATCAATTGCGCGCAGACCGCGGCCGGAAGTTCGTCGATCAGATCGGCCTGGTTGGCGATTTCGCAAAAAATGAAACTCGCCTCACGTGTCGTGGGTTCGGAAAGATCGAGCCCGTCCTTTTTCGCCAGGCGATCGAGTCCCGATTGCGCGAGACGCCCGATGAAGAGACGCGCGGTTGACTGGCGCTGCCGCCCCGACCGGGTGAGATCGACGAGCACGACGAGGAGTGCCGAAACGAGCGTGGCCACAATTCCGGGCAGCGGCGGAAAAGAAATGCCGGCACTGCCGAGGACCCACGCTCCGCCGAGCAGATCGGCGACGACAAAAGCGACCAGGCCGACTCGTCGGATCGCTTCCGGCACCTGCAAAAGCGCCCAGGCCACGGCGAACGCGAGCGCGATGACGAGCAGATAAATAGCAAAGCCGGGGGCCTCGTTAGGCGCCTCCATCAAATCGGCAAGCCAGGCCGCGGGGCGAGCGAGCGAGCCGCTCAATTGCAGGGCAACCGCGAAAGCGGTCGCGACCGTGCCGATCCAAAGCGTCGCAACAAAGGAGCGCTTCATGTCGCCGGGCGCTGGCCCGGGTCATATGATTGCAGAACCAGTTCGCTCAAGAACTTATCTGGCGCATCAATCGCCGCGGCGTCGAGAACGAATTTGTCCCTGTGCGTATTTTTCCTGATCAAACTGAGGCCGAACTGGAAATCCTTGAAAAGATGCGCGCAGAGATCGCTCATCTTCATGCGCTCGGCTTCGGCGCGCTCGACGAGACGCTGCACGGCGGAGTCGTCAAACTGCAACTCGACTCCGTGTTCGCCCGAGAAACGATCGGCAAAGATCCGCGCCTCCTGCGCAAGCGCCTCTTTTTCGTGCTGCTGGCCTTCCGCCATGAGGCGCTCGAGCACACGTCGCGGTTCGCGGACCAGTTCTTCTGTGACGCGCAACTGGGAAAGGCCGGAACCGGCAAGGTGGTATTTGTAATCGCGGAATAATTTCTCCCAAACCGTAAGCAGGCCGCGCGCGCCGGTTTTCTCCAGCGCCGCCGCGCTGGCGATGAGGAGGAGCGCTTCGTCCTCGAAACTGACATCGATCCCGTAGGCGCGGAAGGCGCGCTCGTATTGGCGCAGGATGCTGCCTTCGGAATATTTCATGATCTTGTAGAGATCATCCGCGCTCAGCTCTTCGCAGACGACGCGGACCGGGAGGCGCCCGATGAATTCCGGCTCGAAACCATATTCGATGAAGTCCTGGGTGCCGACGTGCTGAAAGATTTCGTTGTCGAGCACCTTGAGCGGGTCGGCTTGAAATCCAATCTGCCCCTGGGCGAGCCGTTTCGAGACCTGAGTCTTCAACCGTTCGAAGGCGCCGCTGACGACAAACAGGATATGGCGAGTGCTAATCGTTTCGCGCTTGGTCTTGCCGCGCCTTTGGAATTCGAAAGCCGCCTGGAGCTGGCCCTGAATGTCGTTCGCGCTCCGCAGCGGCACCTCGGTGTCTTCCATTAGCTTCAAGAGGGTCGTCTGCACACCGCGTCCGCTGACATCGCGGCCGATCATGTTGGAAGCGGAAGCGAGTTTGTCGACTTCATCGATATAGATGATGCCGAACTGCGCGAGCGCGACATCGCCATCAGCTTTCTGCACCAGCTCCCTAACGAGATCCTCGACGTCGCCGCCAACATAACCGGTCTCGCTGAATTTGGTCGCGTCGGCTTTGACGAACGGCACTTTGATGAGATCGGCGATGTGCTTGACGAGGTAGGTTTTTCCGACCCCGGTCGGACCGACAAGGATAACGTTTTGCTTCGCGTACTCGGTTTCCTCGGCGCGGACGGCGTCTTCGCTTTCGAGCCGGCGCAGATAGTTGACGTGGTTGTAGTGATCGCAGACCGCGATCGAGAGAACCTTCTTCGCTTCATCCTGGTTGATCACAAACCGGTCGAGATGGGCCTTGATGTCGCGCGGGAGAAAATCGAAGACGAACTCGTCGCCGGTTGGTTTGGCGGGTTTCTCCTCATCGCCGGCCTCGGCACGCTCGGGTTGGGCGAAAGTCGCGAAAGAAACCTTGTCGCCGAAGTTCGATTTCATGAACTCGGAAAGCTTGGATTGCAATTCTTCGGGTGTAGGGAAAGGCGGATTTTGATTCATTAAATTTATTGGGACGGCGCCCAGAGGTGTGACAGAAACTTAACATCCCCGCTCACCAAGTAAAATTTGGCGCCGTTGTAGACGCTTCACTGTGCGAAGCGCGAATGCGACGCGGATAGGGGCATGCTACGCTGACACCTGCGTTTCCCAGAGAGGAACGTCTACAACCCTTGCATTCCGCGCGTTCCTGTGCTCAGTGGAATGCCGCTGCGGCGGGCGCTGCGCTCGATGCGAAGCCGCCGCCACGCCAACTCACTTTACGATGCTCCATTT
>DATBDG010000004.1:0-71414 GCA_036270055.1 Chthoniobacterales bacterium | reverse complement strand
TTGGAAAGATGAGCAGATCGAAATGCTGGCGCGCATTTTCCAGTTCGTCGCAGCGCAGGGCGCGGTCCCGGGAATGCAGCTCGCCCACGCCGGCCGGAAAGCGAGCACGAGTGCGCCCTGGCTCGGCGGCAAACCGTTAGGCATCGAGGCGGCTGGCTGGAGCCCGATATTCGGTCCCAGTCCGCTCCCCTTCAACCAAGGCTATCAAATACCGCGGGAACTCGATCGCGCCGGACTCGTGCGTCTCCGCTCGGCCTTTGCGGACGGGGCCAAACGCGCCCAGCAGGCGGGCGCGAAAGTAGTCGAGATCCACGCCGCCCACGGCTATTTGCTGCACAGTTTTCTCTCGCCCCTGAGCAATCGGCGCACGGACCAGTACGGTGGTTCCTTCGCCAACCGGACCCGCTTTTTGCGCGAAACGGTCGAGGAGGTGCGCGCCGTCTGGCCGGAAAAATATCCGCTCTTCGTCCGCATCTCCGCGACCGACTGGACGGAGGGTGGTTGGACGGGCGACGATTCCGTCGCACTTGCGCAAGATCTCAAGTCGTTAGGCGTGGACCTCATCGACTGCTCGAGCGGGGGGAATGTCCCCGACGCGCGAATCCCGGTCGGCCCGGGTTACCAGGTGCCGTTCGCGAGCCGGATTCGGCGCGAAGCCGGTCTTGCGACCGGCGCGGTCGGCATGATTACCGCACCCGAGCGGGCCGACCAGATCATCCGCTCCGGCGATGCAGATCTCGTCCTGATGGCGCGTGAATTTCTGCGTCACCCCTACTGGCCGCTCAATGCCGCGCGCCCGCTCCACCAAAAAATGGACGCGCCCCCGCAGTACGGCCGCGCGTTCTTCTAGCCCCGGGGCGTTGACCCCGGCTGGTTAGCTTGAAAGCACAAACCGGTTCCCTTCGCTGTCCTTGAACATCGCGTAGGTGCCCCACGGTTGTTTCTCCGGCGGCCCCTCGAATTCGACTCCGCGCCCCTTCAGCTCTTCGTAGGTCGCGTCGATATCTTCGCAGGCGTAGGACATGTTCATCATCGTGCCGATCCGTTTCTCCTCGCCTTCAGCGGTGAAAAGGACGACGCGTGTTTCGGCTTTCGGCACGCGCAATTCGATCCAGCGCTGTTTCTCGTCGAAAGGCTGGTCGGTGATGATGGTGAACCCGAGCTTCTCCGTATAAAAATCCAGGGCCCGATTTTGGTCGGCCACCGGGATGCTGACGAATTTGATTTGTTTGATCATGGCACCTGGAGGTTAGGATTGCGCCCTCGCGACCGTCCAGTCCCGGAGGTGTTTCGGCAGTTGAAAGTGCTGTCCGATAATCGGTATAGTTGCCGAAAGCTGCGAGATGCCGCCCTTCCGCCAGACTGTCCCAATCGACGACTACGTGCTCGACGTTCTGATGCGCGACCTCGTCGGGCACGATCAGCAGCCGGCGGCATTTCTCGTTTACCTTCATCTTTACCGCGAGGCCGGGCGGCGACGGTGGCAGCCGGTCGCGGCCAGCCTCCGCATGATCGCGGAAGGCACTGGGCTTTCCAAAAGTGCCGTCCAGGTCGCCCTCCAAACGTTGCGCCGGCGCGAGCTGGTCGATTCCACGAGAGCCCACCCCACGGCCATGCCCAGACACCGTGTTCTGCGACACTGGCGCCGCCCCAATCGTTAGGCCTTCCGGAGGGACGGGAGCTGTCCCGCCCGAGGATCAGAAACCGGGGCGACCCCGTCGTCCCTCCAAGGGCGCGAGGGGCCCGCCGGCCGTCGTGTTCCACCGCCTCTCGCAAGGCAAATTGTCCCGGTACGCATCATGAGTCGTTATTCTCCGATTTTGCGCTATAGTCCGCGATGGCAAAACCATCCGGTACGTTCTTTTCCCGTCGCGCTCCTGACATTATCACCGAAGAGCTGGTCGCGGTCCTCTCCTCCAAGACCGCTTTCGAGTTCAAGCCGCTCTTTGAAATTCTGCTCGCCAATCTGCGCGAGCGGAACGCAGCCAGCGGCGGCGAAGAGATGCTCCGCCTCCGTTCTTACGAGAAACTCCAGGGCCTTGTCAGCCAAGGAGCAGTCGATCGCAAAGTCAACGGCACGACCAAGAAATACAAAGGCGTGCCGGCGCGAATGACCGCTCTCCGGGCGGAAATGAAGACGCTTCGGGCCGATTGGAACGAGCGCGCCCAGGCCAAGGCGGCGGCGGCGAACTGATCGCTCGCCAGTCGCCCTTCATGTAGAACTAGCCGACCCGGCAGGGACTCTGGCCGCGGCTCAAACTTTTGCCGCCAGGCGGCTCGTCCCGCCCGACCCGTAACGCGGCGGTCCCGCCTTTATGTTCCGGGCCGGGAAGAGGGACGGCTGGCAAACCGGGGCGAAAACGACCTGGCCGCCACCAAAAAACCGACGGACGGATCCAGAGATTGCCCGGTCGGCAAAAATATTATGGCCGGTCGCGAATCATCGCGCCGTTCGGCCACCGGCTTACAATCTCAAGCTGTCGCCCCGTTGCCGGGAAAATCCGATCGCGCTAGAGTGCGGCGATGAGCGGAGAGGTCGTAATCGTCGCCTACAAACCGAAGCCCGGAAAGACCAGCGACGAGGTCCTGGCACTTGTGCGGCGGCGCATGCCGCTCCTGCGCGGCGAGGGGCTCGTGACCGACCGGGCGCCCGTCATCATGCGTTGTCGCGACGGCACCATCATCGAAGTCTCGGAATGGAAATCGCAGGCCGCGATCGACGCCGCGCACACCAATCCCAACGTGCTCGCGTTCTGGAACGAAATGTTCGCCGTGACTGACTGTGTGCCGCTGAAGACCCTGCCGGAAGCGGAGGAAATGTTCGCCGGTTTCCAGCCGCTCGCGGAGTGAGTCGCCTCCTGAGTTCTGCCTTTTCGTAAACGTCACGCGAATGTAACGCGACAGCTTGCCGGGTCGGCTTAGCGTTTTCGCATCATGAAAACGCACACTTCGATCCAGCACACCCGGATGCGGCAGTCTGCGATCACCACCTGATCCGAGGCCTGGATCGCTGGCGGCGAATTCTCCGGCTCTGTCCCGCACAGCGCTCGTCCTTCGTTCTATCTAAAAGGCCGCGAATTTTTTCCAAAACCTCAACCGACCAAGACATATGAAGCCAATCTCTATCTCTCCTCTCGAACACCGGCTCGCTCGGCACGGCCCTCGGGCCTGCCGCCGCCGCCGCGTCTCTCCGGCGACCGATTGTTTCTTCCGGCCGGAGGCGGAAGTCGCCGGCAGTCGCGCCCGCTGTCTCCCCGGGCACCGCGCCCGGCGCGCATTTCGACAGATGACAGCGGAAATGCTGATCCAACACGAGCGAGACGAACCCCTTGAGGTATTTCTCTTTGCCTTCGTGGCCGCGATTGCCGCCTGGCCGCTGGTCGATCTCCTCATCGTGTTGGCGCAGATCGCCCACGGCTAAGAGCATCGCCCAACCAATGAAGCTTTAGCGAGATAGGGCTGGACGGTGCTGATTTCTTCAACGCCGTGAAGAAAGAGTTTGGCGAACTACCTTTCATCGCTGAGGACTTGGGGTGATCACCGCCGACATTCACGCGCTCCGCGATCAGTTTCAGATACCCGGGACCCGTGTCCTGCAATTTGCCTTCGACGGCCGTTCGGATAACCCGCACCTCCCTCAAAACCACCGCTCAAACATGGTCGCTAATACCGGGACACACGACAATCCTACAAGCCGCGGATGGTCCGAAGAATTGCCACCGAATGAGCGGCAGAACCTGCGGCGTTACCTCAACTCACCGCAGCGTGACAGCAGCGAAGTCGTCTGGGATTTGAGGCGTTTGGGCTGGTCGTCTCCGGCTGCGCTTGCCATCGCTCCTCTCCAAGATCTTCTCAACCTCGGAGCAGAGGCTCGGATGAACGTCCCCGGTCGTGCCGAAGGGAACTGGAGCTGGCCTTGCACCGAAGAACTACTTTCGGCTGCTGATTTCCACTGGCTGCGGGACCTGACAAGCGATTCGAATCGCTTGCCTGTACCTTCAAAGGCAGCGATGGGAATGGCGGACCCAGGAGATCGAGAGCAAGAATAAGCTCGCGCCTGCGTATGAAGCTCAACCATTAACCTTATCTCCCAACATCGAAAATTGAAGGAGGCGTTATGAAATCCAATAGCTTAGACGAACAACAACTGCAAAAGATGAAGTCGCATCCCGGCTTCATCGCGGCCCTGGATCAAAGCGGTGGCAGCACGCCAAAGGCGCTGGCTCTTTACGGAATCAGAGAAGACGCGTGGTCCAATGACGACGAGATGTTTACCATTGTGCACCAGATGCGCACTCGCATGATTACCAGCCCGAGCTTCACTGGAGACCGGATCATCGGCGCGATCCTGTTCGAGAACACCATGGACAGGGACATCGAGGGGCAACCTACGCCTGACTACCTTTGGAACGTAAAACGCGTGGTGCCATTTTTGAAAGTGGACAAGGGCCTCGCGGCTGAGAAGGACGGGGTCCAACTGATGAAGCCGATGCCCGCGCTGGCCGCGCTGCTCGAGAAAGGCAAAGCGAAGCACGTCTTCGGAACCAAGATGCGCTCGGTCATTAAGCAAGCCAACGAATCAGGCATTAAGGAGAATGTAAACCAGCAGTTCGAGGTGGCGGCGCAGATCATTGAGGCTGGTCTTGTGCCCATCGTCGAGCCGGAAGTTGATATCCATTGCCCTGAAAAAGCGCAGGCCGAAGCGTTACTCAAGGCTGCGATCGCTGAGAAGCTCGATCGACTGCCTGCCGACCAGTGGGTCATGCTTAAACTTACGCTACCGGAGCAAGACGACTTCTATGCCGATTTTGTCACACATCCAAAAGTCTTGCGCGTGGTTGCGCTGTCGGGAGGCTATTCGCGGGAGGAAGCGAACAACCGATTGCGCCGGAATCACGGCGTCGTGGCCAGCTTTTCGCGCGCCCTTGCAGAAGGTCTGTCGGCCCAGCAATCCGATGCTGAGTTCAACGCCATCTTGGACCAATCGATTCAAAGCATCTTCGACGCGTCCAACACCTAGGCACTCAAGCGAGCTATGCAAATCGGAATGATAGGTCTCGGGCGAATGGGCGCGAACATGGTGCGCCGGCTCCTGAAGAACGGACAAACATGCGTCGTCTTCGACCGTGCACCGAATGCAGTCGACGGTCTCGTCAAAGAAGCGGCAATTGGAGCTGCTTCTCTGGCGGATCTGGTGACGAAGCTGGAACGGCCACGAGCTATCTGGCTGATGGTTCCGGCGGCGGTGGTCGATGAGACGATCGGCCAGCTATCACCATTGCTCGAGGCCGGCGATACCATCATTGACGGCGGCAATTCCTACTACGTAGACGATATAGCACGCGCCGAAGGGTTGCGTTCCTTAGGTCTTCACTACCTGGACGTCGGAACCAGTGGTGGTATCTGGGGCTTGGAACGCGGTTACTGCATGATGATCGGCGGTGACAAGGAGATAGTGCAACGTTTGGATCCTATCTTTGCTGCGCTGGCGCCAGGCATCGGCAGCGTGCCGCGAACTCCGGGCCGCGAGAAATTCGGTGGCACGGCGGAACAAGGTTATTTGCATTGTGGACCCAACGGCGCCGGACATTTCGTCAAAATGATCCATAACGGGATCGAATACGGAATCATGGCCGCTTACGCCGAAGGTATGGGCATATTGAAGGCCGCTGACGCGGGGAAGAGTCAAAGTGAAGTGGATGCCGAGACGACACCGTTGCGCAATCCCGAACACTATCAGTATGACTTCAATCTGGCGGATATCGCGGAAGTGTGGCGGCGCGGCAGCGTTATCGCGTCATGGTTACTCGATCTCACCGCAACTGCGCTCGCGGGAGACGCACAGCTAGCGAAATTCGGCGGAAGAGTTTCCGATTCGGGCGAGGGCCGCTGGACGATTAAGGCAGCTATCGACGAGGGCGTGCCGGTCCCGGTGTTAACGACAGCCTTGTACGAGCGGTTCTCGTCGCGTGGCGAAGCTGATTACGCCGACAGGCTGCTTTCCGCGATGCGCTTTGGTTTCGGCGGCCACTTGGAAAAATCGCTGGAAAAGATCACAGGATGATTTAGAACCTCCCGCCTCGAGCCGTGGACGCATGCTTGTACGTTCTCGCACCAGAGCGCGGCCCGTATGCACTTACCGCACGACCAAACTCGAACCCGAACTGGCGCCCGGAGCGAAGCGTCCACGATAGAGCGCCCGGCGCCCTCAAGTCTGGCCGATCCAGGTTTTGGGGGCGACTTCTTCCCACCGCTCCCGGATTTCCTCATATTCTTTTTCGCCTAACGATCCGGCTGCGAGCAGGCGGCTGTTTTCCTCCCAGCGCCTTGGATTTGTCGTGCCGACGATCGCGGTGCAGACCCCGGGCACGCTGAGGGTGAAGCGGAGGGCGAGCCCGACCGATTTTTCCAGCTGCGCGCTTTCCAGAAATGGATAGCGCAGCTTTTGCAGCCGATCCCAGTAGGTCTGGTGATAGGAATTCGATGGCTGATGCCCGCTCTTCCAGGCGACATTCGCGACCGGGCGTTTCGCGATCACGCCCATCTGTTTCTCGCGTGCGAGCGGGAGAGTGAGATCGAGCGCCTCCTGGTCGGCGATGTTGATCGAGGTCTGGAGCGAGTCGAACGCCCCGCACTCGATCGCGAAACGCGCCGCGTGACTGTCGCCGCTGTAGCCGATGTAGCGGGTGTGGCCTTTGGCGCGGGCCACTTCGAGCGCCTCGATGACCTCGCCCTTTTTCAAGGTCGCCTCCGAGCAACTGTGCAAATGCACGAGATCGACCTGATCGGTGCGAAGGCGTCGCAGGCTGCGTTCGATGCTTTCGAGAATGGAAGCGCGCGACCAATTGGCGCCGCTTTCCATCCCGTGGGGGTGACCGCATTTCGTGAAAAGGTAGAAGTCGGTGCGGCGCTGACTGACGGTTTTGCCGATCATCTCTTCGCTGTTGCCGTAGCATTCGGCGGTGTCGATGACGTTGAGCCCGGCATCGAGGGCTGCGCCTAACAATTGCGCGACGGTCGCTTCCTCCGCGCCTTCGAGGCCGATTTCCGCCCCGCCGAAACCGAGGATGGAAACCTGCATGTCGGTTTTGCCAAAGGAGCGTTTCTCCATGGAGAAGAAGGTAGCGACCCGTTCTCCGCTTGTCATCCCGAGCCGTTTTCTTGTGGACGCTTCGCTCTGCGAAGCGCGGGTCTGCGTTCTCGCTCGAAGACGATTCCTGCGAGCCACGCTCAGACCCGCATCACCGAGAGGGCGGCGTCTAGAACGCGAGGAGACGCTGGAAGAGGGCGCGAAGCGCGAGCGGTGAGAGAGCCGCAAAGAGGGCGGCGGCGAGAATCCGGCGCACCTCTTTGCGCGGCACCTTGATCCTCTCGGCGGTCGGCCCGGCCGCGCGCAGGAGGGCGATGGTGCGGGCGCCGATCAGAGCCGGCAGGGCGGTGGCATAACGAACCCGCCAATTCGTCAGGGCGGAGCAATAGTCGATGCCGGCGGAGATTTTCTCCTCCGCCTGGCCGAGCCAGCCGGTGAAGACGTTCTCCACCGTGGATCCCGCCAGCTCCTCGGCCGGGAGATAGTCGCGACCGGCGGCGGTATCGGCCGCCCGGTCGCGCAGGACGTTGATCAATTGCAGCCCTTCGCCATAACCAGTGCCGAGAGCTGTCATTTCGTTAGGCGCGCGGGTCGCAAAATTCGGACAATGCCGGAATCCCAGCTTCGTCCAAAAAGCACCGACAGAGCCGGCGACGAGATATGTGTATTCATCCAGCTCGGCGGAGGTGCGGAGCGGGACGGCCGTCGCCGGGTCGGCAAAGCGCACCAGATCGAGTTCCTGTCCCCGGACGATCGTTTTCAATACCTCACGAATATCGGCGCGATCCGCTGCATCGATTTTGCTTAGCCAATCGACGCAGCCGTCCAGGTTCTCGATTAGGATACGCTCGTGGGGATCGCTCTGGCCGGCCGAGAAATCGCGCAACCCTTCTGCGACCGAGCTGAAATCCATGTCGCCAGCAATGGCGCGCGCCACCGCGCGCAGAGTCGTTAGGCGAGTGGCCGCCGGGATGCTGGCCGTATCCGCGATCGTGTCGGTCGCGCGCGCCAAAAGGTAGGCGAGGCCGACGGGGTCGCGCAGCGGACGTGGGAGGAAACGAATCGTGAGATAAAACGAACGTGAAACCGATCTGAGGATCGCCTTCACGGTCCGACGTCGCGGATCTCAATCCGCGAAAGCTGGGCATTGCCGAGGCCGTATTCCTCCGCCACCTGGACGTGCGCGCCGAGGCGTTTGATCGGCGGCACCTTTCTTTTCTGGCGCCATTCTTCGAGCTGGCGCAGCGCAATGGCGTCGATCGCGACCGGGTCCTTGCTCGCGTAGAGGGTGGCGAAGGGAAAAGCGTAGCCGGGCTGCGACGCGGGGCCGCCCGCATATTGCGCCTGCAGGCCGTCCATGAGGTTGAGCACCACCTTCGGCCCGATGTGGGGATCGGCGTAAATCTCCGGGATGCTGGAGGCGCCAAAATCCGGCGGCACCCCAAAACGACGCCAGTTGTCGATGTTCGGGATGGTGACGTTGTAAAGGCAGCCGGCCACGCCGTTGCGCACGTTGTCGCTCAGGACCGGCAGGTTGATGATTTTTGTCACCTCATTCGCGACGATTTTTGAAAGATGGCTGACGCTGCTGGTGTTCTCGGTTTCGCTCAGGAGCGGCATTTCGCCCGGGCCGCCGATGTATTCGAAATCGCCCCAGATCAGATTGCCGAGAAAAGGGGCGGAGACGGTCGCTTTCGGGTCGTAGCCGTCGCGCGGGGGGATGGATTTTAGTTGGTAACCTTCGTTGCCGGTGTAGCCCGCGTCCTTGATTCCACCGAGCGATTTGTCCCAGACGATAATGTCCTGGCGGGTGTGCCCGGCGGCCACGAGTCCGTCGACGATCGTGTTCAGGATCTCGCGGTGGGTGGTGAAAAGCTCCCCCCCGGCGGCCGAGATTTTGATCCCGACCCGATCGTTAGGCTTAATCAGCGAACGCCAGGCGCCTGCGATATCGGTCTGGTGGGTGACGGCGAGCACGAGGGCGTTCGTCATCCGCCTCACGAGCGCGGGGTCGGTTTTGTAATCGTGGATCGCGTCCTCGTTGTGCGCGCGGTAGACGACGGAAATTGTCGGCGCAGGCGGCGCTTGCGCGAGCGCGCCCGCGACGCCGAGGAGCAGAAAAGCGATTGAGCGAAAGAGGCGAGCGGCGATGGTGGACTTTATGAGCGAGGAGGCGAATGACAACCCCGCGGAGGGGAGCGCGGGGCGGCACATCTATGTGCACATCCCGTTTTGCGCGCGGATCTGTCCCTATTGCGCCTTTTACAAAGAGCGGGCCGATCCGACGCAAACGCAGAGATTTTGCGAGGCGATCCTGGTGGAGCTGCGCGCGGCTGCTCTTGTGGACGCTTCGCTCTGCGAAGCGCGGGAGCAGACGATGCCGCGCCCCGGGAGCAGCCATGCGCAGACCCACGCCTCCCAGAGGGGGGCATCCACAACGACGGCGGCTATAACCCGGCCGGCGACGATTTTCTTCGGCGGCGGAACCCCGACCGCCCTAACGACCGATCAGCTCGTGTTCCTGCTCGATGGGTTTCATGCCCAGCTCGATCTCTCGGAACTGCGAGAATGGACCGTCGAAGCAAATCCCGGGAGTGTCTCCGAGCGGAAAGCGCGGCTCCTGCACGAAAAGGGCGTAAACCGGATCAGCCTCGGGGTGCAATCGTTTGACGATGGTCTGTTGGCGCTCCTCGGACGCGAGCATAGCGCCGCCCAGGCCGAGGCTTCATTCGAGCTGCTGCGCCGGGCCGGTTTCGGAAACCTGAATATCGATCTGATGTTTGGTCTGCCGGGCCAGACGCTCGCCCAATGGGAGGCGAGCCTGCGGCGCGCGCTCGCCCTCGGCCCCGACCACATTTCGGCCTACTGCCTGACCTACGAGGAAGACACCGACTTTTTCCTCCGCCATGCCCGGGGCGAATTCCGGAGTGATCCGGAAGGCGACGCGGAATTTTTCGCGCTCGCCGGCGAATTGTTAGGCGCGGCCGGATTCGCGCATTACGAAGTTTCAAATTACGCCCGGCCCGGTTTCGAATCGATCCACAACCGGGCTTACTGGAGTGGAAGCGATTATCTTGGGCTCGGCCCGAGCGCGGTCTCGACTCTCGGGCTGCGGCGCTGGCAGAACGTCTCGGATTACCGGGTCTATGCCGATCGTTTGTTGCGCGGCGAAAGCGCCTCGACCGGCGATGAGATTCTGACCCGGGAAATGAAGCGCGCGGAAGCGATCGCCTTGTCGTTACGCACGAGCGAGGGGGTAGCGGCGCAATGGGTGGAAGACCGGCCGGACGAAGTCGAGGAGTTCGTTAGGCTCGGGCTGCTGCTGCCGCAGGCAAAACGCTACGTCCTGACCAAGGCTGGCCGTTTCCTGGCTGATTCGGTGGCGGAGGCGTTTGTCTAACAAAAAGCTGCTATCCCGGGTGTTAGTCGAGGGATCCCGTGGCAAACCGCGAAGCGTCCTTTGCATGCAGCCGGTCGCGTGCCGCGAGGTTGTGCGGCGGGATCCTTCGGCTGCGCTTCGCTCCGCTCAGGATGACGGCGTGGCTAGACGCCGCCGTAGCGGCGTTGCCGCCGGCCAAATTCCTTCACCGCGGCGAAGAGATCTTCCTTGCCGAAATCCGGCCAGAGTTTCGGGGTGACATACATTTCGGTGTAGGAGAGCTGCCAGAGGAGGAAATTTGAAATGCGCATCTCTCCCGAGGTCCGGATGAGCAAATCCGGGTCGGGATAATAGCGGGTGTAAAGATGTTTGCTGAACATCTCGACGTCGATCATTGCCGGATCGATGTGGCCCCGCTCGATCGCGTGGAAGAGGCTTTTGATCCCATCGATGATCTCGAGCCGGCCACCGTAGCTGAGCGCAAGAATGAGCGTGAGCCCGCTGTTCCGGGCCGTCTGCTCGATCGATTTGTGCAATTGCTTTTGGCAGCCGCCGGGCAAATCCGTCAGACGCCCGATCGCCTGCAGGCGGACATTTTTTTCGACCAGCTCCGGCGTCTTTTCCTTCAGAAACTGCTCGAGCAATCGCATCAGGGCGGAGACTTCGGCTTTTGGCCGTTGCCAGTTTTCCGCCGAGAAAGCGTAAAGGGTGAGGAACTCGATCTTGAGCTCGCCGCAGCCTTCGACACAGGCCCGGACCGCCTTGGCGCCTTCTTCGTGGCCTTTAATCCGGGGCAGGCCGCGCTCCTTCGCCCAGCGGCCATTCCCATCCATGATGATGGCGACGTGGCGCGGGATTGCTTTGTTCTGCATTTCTCTATAGGAAAAGAGTCTGCCCGCGGGCCGGTCCCACACTCACCATCGTGAGGCGCGCCCCGGTCAGCTCGGCGAGGCGCCGGACATATTTTTTCGCTTCGTTAGGCAGGTTCGCGAATTTTTTTACCTTCTCGGTCGACCGTTTCCACCCCGGCATCTCGAGATAGATCGGCTCGCAACGGGTCCATTGCGCGGCGTCGCTCGGCGGGACATCGAGAACGGTGCCATCGAGGCGGTAGGCGACACAAATCTTAATTGGGTCGACTTGGTCGAGACCGTCGAGGTTGGTGATCGCGATTTCATCGATCCCGTTGATCATCGTGGCGTAATGGGTCGCGACGGCATCGAACCAGCCGCAGCGCCGCGCCCGGCCGGTGGTCGCGCCAAATTCACGCCCCATTTCGTGCAACATCCCGGCGATCGTCTCGTCCTCGGTGGGGAGCGCGCCTTCACCGACCCGAGTGGTGTAGGCCTTCATGACGCCGAGAACGCGATCCATCCGATGCGGCGCGACCCCCGTGCCGGTGCAGGCGCCGCCCGCGGTGGTGTTGGACGAAGTGACGTAGGGATAGGTCCCATGATCGATGTCGAGAAAGGTGCCCTGCGCGCCTTCGAACAGGATTTCCTTCCCCTGCTGCAACGCGCGGTGCAGATAGACGACGGTATTGGCGACAAAGGGCCGCAACCGCTCGCCGGCGGCGAGGAAATCCGCGTTTACTTTCGCGAAGGAAATCGGGCGCGCCCCGAGCGCTTTCAGGATGCTGTTGTTCTCGCGCATTTTGGCCCGGAGTTTTTCGGTGAAAACTTCCGGCTGCATGAGGTCGGCCATGCGCAGGCCGGTGCGGGCAGCCTTGTCGCCGTAGGCCGGGCCGATGCCGCGCTTGGTCGTGCCGATTTTGGCCTGGCCTTTCCGCAATTCGCGCTGCTCGTCGAGCGCGCGGTGATAGGGCAGAACGAGATGGGCGCAATCGCTCACGAGCAGATTCTTCCCGATCTTGACCCCGACCTTGCGCAGCCCGTCGATCTCGCCCACGAGCGCGATCGGATCGATCACGACGCCGTTGCCGATGACGCAGATTTTTCCGCGCCGCAAAATGCCGGAGGGAATGAGGTGCAGAACGAATTTTTTGCCGCCCTGGATGACAGTGTGACCGGCGTTATTCCCGCCCTGGCTGCGGACGACGATGTCGGCTTTCCCGGTCAGGACATCGATGATTTTGCCCTTGCCTTCATCACCCCACTGCGCGCCGACCAGGATCGTGTTTGCCATCGCGTTGCCGGTGGAGAGGAGTCGCCGGAGACCTTCACCGGACGTTCGCGGCCACCGCGCCCGAACGATAGGATGACGGCCCGCGGGCGCAAGCTGGTTTTGTTTGGAAGAAATAAGGCCGCCGTGGAATCGGAAAACGATCTTCAGGGAAACGTCCTTATTCGTTAGTCCAAAGATATGCGTACCATCCTCATCATCATTCTGATCCTGCTCCTGATCGGTGCCTTTCCGGCCTGGCCTTACAGCAGCGGCTGGGGCTATTATCCGGTCGGCGGGATTGGGCTGGTTCTCCTTATTCTCATCATCCTGGCGCTTGTCGGGCGGATTTGAACGGGCCGGTAGATGCCTCCCTCGGGGAGGCGCGAGACGCGGCATCCGAACGCGCGATGGACACGTCCGTCGGCCTGAGCCGGCCCTCGCGCTTCGCCCCGCGAAGCGTCCAGATCAGGCCGGCTTGACCTGCACAACGGGCAAGGGAAAGCGGAGCTTGAGCTCGTCGCCGAGGTAAATCTCGACATGGTGCAGCCCGTATTGCTGGAACTGCACGCCGCCGAAATAATGAACATTGGTCGCATGCCCCTCCATTTCCCTGAGGTCGAAATCGACCTCGGCTTGAGCGATCGTCTGGGTGTCGTCGGGGCCAACAATCTTTGAGCGTTGATGGAAACGGCCGGCGCCGCTGCACCAGCGCGTCCAGATGCAGAGGCGCAGGTAATTGATCGGCAATTTCGGAGTCGGGACAATGTTGAGCACGCCGACGAGGGTCTGCATGCCGTTAAATTCGCAGCGCACGTCTTCGCATAAGACGCAGCTTTGGAGATCCGGAAGCATGGTCTCGGCTTGCATGATGGTTTGAATCTTACGCTCTTTAGCGTCACGGGCCAAGCAATCCGCGTCCGAGAACGAGGAGGAGGACGAGGCCGAGGACGATCCGATAAATGGCGAAGGGAGTAAAGCCGTGCCGGCGCACCCAATGGAGAAACCAGGCTACGACCGCGAACGCGACGACGAACGATATGACGAAACCGAGCCCAAGCACGATCCAAAGGTGCGGGGTCATCGTTAGGGGAACGAGCCCCTCCGTCGCGGAATGCGGCTTGACGGTCTTGAGCAGGTCGTAGCCGGTGGCGACGAACATGGTCGGGATGGAGAGAAAAAAGGAAAACTCGAGCGCGGCCTCGCGCGACATCCCGGCCACCTGCCCGGCCGCGATCGTGCACATGGAGCGCGAAGTGCCGGGAAAAACCGCCGACAGCACCTGGACGGCGCCGATCCAGATCGCGGTCGGAAGATTCGTCTCCTCCATGTGGGCGAAACGTCGCCTGACGAAAAGTGCATCCACCACCCACATGATGATGCCGCCGAGGAGAAGCGCCCACGCCATTACATGCAGGTTCTCGAGGTTCTTCCCGATCAATTTGCTGAGGAGAAAAGCCGGGATCGCCGTTACAAGAAAGGCGATCAGGACGAGGCTGAGCGGATGCGTCAGGGCGGTGCGATCGCCCCGCTCCCCGCGCGGAAAAGTGTGGAGGAATTTCAGGATGCGGCGCCAGAAGAAAGCGGTCAGCGCCAGGATCGCGCCCAGTTGGATGACGACGCTGTACATTTTCCAGAAACCATTCGCGAGGTCGATGTGGAACAAGGCCTCCGCGATTCGCAGGTGGGCGGTCGAGCTGACGGGGAGGAATTCGGTCAGGCCCTCGATCACGCCGAGGAGAATCGAAAGCAAATAATCGTTCACGCGCTGTAGCGGCGGTCTATGACCGCCGTCGGCCCCGACGCCCTAGATCGCGTCGGCTCCGCGCTCATCCGTCCGGATGCGGATAGTCTGTTCGACGTCGCTGACAAAGACCTTGCCGTCGCCGATCTTGCCCGTCTTGGCCGCCTGGGTGATAACGTCGACCGCGCGTGAGGCAACCTCATCGGTGAGCACGATCTCGATTTTTACCTTCGGCAAAAAGTCGACCGTGTATTCGCTCCCGCGATAGATCTCGGTGTGCCCTTTCTGGCGGCCGAAGCCTTTCACCTCGCTCACGGTCATGCCTTCGACCCCGATCTCGGCGAGCGCTTCCTTCACGTCCTCCATCTTGAAGGGTTTGATAATCGCCTCGATTTTTTTCACGCGGTGATACTAGAACCGGCCCATCAAAGCGCAAGCCAGCCGTCGGGGCTTCGTTTCTGAGGAGCTACAAACTTGCGGACCGCTTCGTTCAATGAAATGCGCGGCGGCCAGAAGAGAAAAGGGGGACGCGACCTCCAAGACAAAACAAGTGCGCCGGCCGACAAATGACACTGCTCTTTCCACTCATAGATTCGCAACCTCAATGGACCGCGAGCGACTGATCGCCCAGTTCGATAAACTTCTACCGCTGGCCGCACGTTGGGCGGAAAAGCTGGAAGCGCGCATCCTGCGCAAAGGCGTTTCATTGTTGGAGGAAGGACTGATCGACGCGCGCGCCCTCAGGGGTGCGCGAACCGGAGCGGGTCCGTCTGCTTTGTCTCGCGAGCGTGCCGACGCCGGATGACCCGATGCTGCGGGCGGCGGCGGCGGCCGTCCAGTTTCTCACTCCGACGACGCGCGGCCTCGCTTTGGCGCTATGGGATTTTCGTGCGGAGCGATTGCTGGCGCGATCGCGCGCTGGTCGCGCATGAGCTCGCCCACACCGCGCAATATGAGCGACTGGGCGGCATCGCGCCTTTCCTCAAGCAATATCTTTTCGAGTGCCTGACGATCGGCTATCCGGCCGCACCGATGGAACAGGAAGCGATCGCGGAAGCGCGCCGGCTCGAGGCCGGCCGGCTCGCCTAACGAACAGGGACGGGCCGGACCGACTTTTCATTGCCCCTCCCGGCAGAGTCGTTACCATGCCGGCGAGCCATGCGAGTTTTTGTTCCGCGCGAAATCGAATCCGGCGAGAGCCGCGTCGCCCTCCTCCCTGAGGCGGTGCAAAAACTGAGCGAGCTCGGGATGGAAATTTCGGTCGAGGCCGGCCTCGGTGCGGCCATTGCGGTTCCGGACGAGACCTATGAAAAGGCGGGCGCGGAGATCAGACGCGACCGGAGCGGAACGCTCGGCTCGGCTGATCTCGTCCTGCGGGTGCATAAACCGCCGGCGGAGGAAATCCGCTTTCTCAAATCGGGCTCGATCCACATCAGCCTGCTCGATCCCTTTAATGAACGAGAGCTGGTCCGCGCACTCGCAGCCGGCGGCGTGACGGCGCTTGCCCTCGAAATGCTGCCGCGGATCACGATCGCGCAAAAAATGGACGTGCTCAGCTCGCAGGCCAGCTTGGGGGGTTACGCCGCCGTGATCGCGGCCGCCTCGACGATCGATCGCATTTTCCCGATGATGATGACGCCGGCCGGCACTCTGAAACCAGTCCGGGTCTTCGTCATCGGCGTCGGCGTGGCTGGGTTGCAGGCCATCGCGACCGCCAGGCGGCTCGGCGCCCGGGTCGAGGCCTTCGACACCCGGCCGGCGGTCGAAGAACAGGTTCAGTCGTTAGGCGCGAAATTCGTCAGAGTCGATCTGGGCGAGACGGGCCAGACCGCCCAGGGGTACGCCAAGGAACTCACGCCCGAGCAACTGGCGAAACAGCGCGAAGTGATGGCGCAGCATTGCGCCAAAGCCGACGTCGTGATCACGACCGCGCAGGTTTTCGGACGCAAAGCGCCCTTGATCGTAACGAATGAGATGGTCGACCAGATGCAGCCCGGGAGCGTCATCGTGGACATGGCGGTGGAGAGCGGCGGCAACGTCGAAGCTTCCCAGGCGGGTGAAACGGTGGAACGCAACGGGGTCCGCATTCTTGGCCTGCGCCATCTCCCGGGTCGTGTCGCACGGCATGCGAGCGAGATGTATGGGAACAATCTTGTCAACCTGCTCGAACATTTTTGGGACAAGGAGGCGAAAACCTTTCGGATCAACCTGGAGGACGAGATCTTGAAACAGAGTGTCCTGACTCACGATGGGAAGATCGTGAACGAGACGATCGCCAAACTTTATTCTGCCTAACGAACGCGTCTCGAACCAGATTTCCATGATCCTCCTGATTTTTATTTTCGTTATCTGCGTCTTCCTCGGCTTCGAGTTGATCGCCAAGGTGCCCTCGCAATTGCACACCCCGCTCATGTCCGGTTCCAACGCGATCTCCGGCATCACGATTGTCGGGGCTCTCATTGCCGCCGGGACGGAAGGCGGCCCGGTCGCGACCACGTTAGGCGTGCTGGCCGTGATCTTCGCCACGATCAACGTCGTTGGGGGTTATCTCGTGACCGATCGCATGCTCGGAATGTTTAAGACTAAGAAAAAATAAATTTCCGCATGCCACTTCTCATCGATTGGGCCTACATCATCGCGGCCATCCTCTTCATCCTCGGGCTCAAGCTGCTCGGGAAACAGGCGACCGCGCGCCGCGGCAATCTCCTTTCCGCGCTCGGGATGCTAATCGCGATCGTCGCCACCCTTCTCGTGAGCGGGCTGCATTATCAATGGATTGTCGTCGGGCTATTCATCGGCTCCGCCATCGGCGCGGTCGCCGCCCAACGAGTACAGATGACTGCCATGCCGGAGATGGTCGCGCTTTTCAACGGCGCGGGCGGCCTCGCCAGTTTGCTCGTCGGCTGGGTCGAATATCACAATCATCCCGCCCAACCGGTCGCGACCACGGTCCCGATCTTCCTCGCGGTTCTCATCGGCGGCGTGACTCTGACCGGTAGCGTTCTCGCCTACGCGAAACTGGCGGAGAAGATTCAGACCCGCCCGATCCTTTTTTCGTTCCAGCAAACGATCAACGCCGGGCTCCTGCTCCTTGTTCTCTTCTGCGGAGTCATCTTCTGCCTGCATCCGACGAGCAGCTATCTCATTTTCCTTCTCATCATCCTGCTCTCGCTCGTCCTCGGCGTGCTGGCGGTGATTCCGATCGGGGGGGCGGATATGCCGGTGGTGATCGCCTTACTCAACAGCTATTCCGGCCTGGCGGCCGCCGCGGCCGGCTTCATCATCCAAAACACCGTCCTCATCGTCGCAGGCTGCCTCGTGGGAGCGAGCGGCATCATCCTTACCCAGATCATGTGCAAGGCGATGAATCGCTCCGTCGCCAATGTTTTTCTCGCCGGCTTCGGCGCCACTGCCACGAGCGCGCCCGAGTCAGCCAGCGGCGAAGTGAAAGCGATCACGCCTGAGTCGGCGTACTTCGTCCTCGAAGCGGCTTCCCAGGTCGTTCTCGTCCCCGGCTACGGGATGGCGGTGGCGCAGGCGCAACACGTCCTGCGTGAGCTGGCCGACCTGCTGGAGGAGAACGGGGCGGAAGTTCGTTATGCGATTCATCCGGTTGCCGGCCGGATGCCGGGGCACATGAACGTCCTCCTGGCCGAAGCCGACGTGCCCTACGAGCAACTGGTCGAGATGGACGCGATCAATCCCAGCATGTCGACGATGGACGTCGCCATCGTGATTGGCGCCAATGATGTCGTGAATCCGGCGGCGCGCGAAGTGCCGTCGAGCCCGATCTACGGGATGCCGATCATCAACGTCGACGAAGCGCGCACCGTCTTCGTCCTGAAGCGCTCGATGGCTTCCGGTTTCGCCGGGATCGAAAACCCGCTCTTCTTCAAACCGAACACGCGAATGCTCTTCGGCGACGCCAAAGCGAGCCTGCAGGCGCTGGTGAGTGAGTTTAAGTCGACCTGATCGGCCGATCGCCCTAGCTGAGCGTTCACAAGAGGAAGAGACTTCATCGGGTTAGCGGAACTGGCCGAACCAGCGATAGGGGAAATCGTCGCCGGGGCAGTCGGTTGGCCAGCGGGGTGGGTTCATCTCGCGATGTGGACGCACCGGAATTTCGTGCCGGTCGACTTTGCCGCAGCGCGCCCGCAGGTAGCGGATCAGTTCCTCGCAGGAATCGAGCTGGGCCCGGGTCGGCTGGTCGCGGTTGAAATCGCCCACGAGGCAGATGCCCAAGGAAATGTTGTTCAGGTAATCGCTGTGCACGTGGCCGCCGTTGATCTGGCGCCGCCAGCGGCCGCCGACCTCGATCTCGCCGTTGCCGGAGGAGGTGCCGTTGCCGATCACGAAATGGTAGGCCAGTCCGTTGTGCATCCGCCGGACGTGGCGGTGGTAGTAATCGAAGATGCGGGCGTTGCCCTGCCGGGTGCCGCTGTTGTGCACGATAATGAACTTCCAGCGCTCACGAAGGACGGGGGCGCGATCGATTTCGCTCCGGACGGAGCGGGTGAGGTATTTGTAGTGTTTTCCGAAAAGATGAAATGGCAGGAGGGAAAATCCGCGCGGTTTTTTGTAGCCGGATTTCTGGATGACAACCTGGGCGGGCTCGGAGGATTCTTTCGGAACGGCGCTGGGCGCCGGCGTCGGTGCCGGGGTGGCGGCGACGGCCGGAGGCGGGCTGAATTCGTTAGGCGTGGCCCGCCGCTCCGGCTCTTCTTCCTCTTTCGGGCGCGGGGTGCGGGCCGGCTTTTCCTCTGGCTCCGGAGTGGCTTTCGGTTTGGCGGCTTTTTTCTTTTTCGCCGGCGGATGCTGGGCCGGCTTCGGTTTGCGGCGCGGAGTGGCGGAGGCCTCCGGGGTGGGTGTCGCGATCGTGCGCATCCGCTCGCGCGATTTGAGGAAAAGCTCTTTCTTTTCTTCCTCGGTCAGCTCGGCCCGGGTGACGCTGCCGATGAGGAGGGCGGCGAGCAAAAGGCCGCTCAGCAGGGCCGGCCAACGCAGGATGGTTCGCGGACGAATCAAGGTGCGCGAGTCGTTAGGCGGGTTGCGCTTCGCTCTCGCTCTCGGTCGCCGCGGCGGCATGTTCGGCGCGGGCCGCGGCCCGCTCGCTCTCGCGGCGGAGGATGGCGTTCAACTTTCCCCCGAGCAAAAGGAGGAGGCAGGTAAGATACATCCAGGTCAGGAGCATGATGATGGAAGCGAGCGCGAGGTAGGTGGGATTATAGCGGTCGTAGTGCGCGACGTAGAACTGGAAGAGCTTCGTTACCGTCATCCAACCGACGGAGAAGAAGATCGCGCCCGGAAGCGCCTGGCGGATGGTGAGGTAATTCTGCGGGGTGAGGAGGTAAAGGGCGAGGGCGAGAATGACGAGGGCGATGGCGGTGAAGGGGAGATTCAGAGCGGCGACCCAGCTCTGGAGCGGGATGCCGAGTTGAAAATTGACCTCTGCGATCCCGGCCAGTGTCTCGCCGAAGACGACGAGGTTAAAGGCGAGGAGAATGGTGATGCCAAACCAGAAAAGGAGGAGGAGCGAGATGATGTATTTCGACCACCAATGCTTGTCTTCCGTGATCCCGTGGGTCCGGCTGAGGGCGTGCGAGATGGTGGAGATGAAAATCGTGCCGAGATAAATCCCGAGAAAGACGCCGGCGGTGGTGAGAGCGCTGTTCGTCGGGGTGACGATGACGCTGGCGACGATCGTGTCGAGGATTTCCTGCACCTTCGGATCGGGCGGGAGAAAGGCGCGCACGACCTCGAGCATCTTGCGGAGCTTGGCTGGATCGGTCCCGAAAAGGCCGAGGAGATGCCAGAGAAAGAGGAGGCCGGGCGCGAGGGTAAAAAGGAATTGGTAGGCCATCTGGGCGGAGAGACCCAGGGTGTCGTCGGTTACGGTCTCCCAGACGAGGCGGCGCGCGACCCGGCCGGTTAGGCGGAGAAATTTCATCGTCCCGCGAAGTTTACTTTGCCGCTCCCGGATTGCCATTAAAGTCTCGGCCAGCGCGCCTGCCTAACGAATGGAGAAACGAATCCTGATTTTGACCGCCGGCTTCGGCGAAGGCCACAACGCGGCGGCGCGCGGGATACGCGACGGTCTGGCGGTGGTCACGGGCGGGACGGCCACGGTCGAGATGCACGATATCTTTGCCGAGACCTTCGGCGTCGTGAACAACTGGGTGCGGAAAAGTTACCTGACGATAATCAACCGGGCGCCGCAAACCTGGGGGCGGTTCTACCGATGGCTCGATCGCCAGGAAAATTATGGAGAACAGATGGGCTGGCTTTTCCTGGCCAGGGCGCGGCTGAGCCAGCTCCTGCTCCGCTTCCATCCGAACGTGGTGGTCTCGGTTTTCCCGGCCTATCCGCACCTGATCGAGACGATCCTGGGGGGTGCCGTGGCCCCTTTTCGGCGCGTGATCTGCATCACCGACTCGATCACGGTGAACGCGATCTGGTATCGTTGCGCGAGCGATCTGTTCCTCGTGCCTAACGAGCAGACGAGCGCGGTTCTGACGCAGGCCGGGGTGCCGGAGGCGCAGGTGAGGGTGACCGGATTCCCGGTCGCGCCGAAATTTGTCGAGCTGGGCGAGCTCCGAAACGCTCCGGTCGCAGGGCGCCAGCGGCGCGTTCTTTACATGATCAATGCCGGCGGCCTGGCCGCGCCCGAAACCATTCGCGGGCTCGCCCGAATTGCGAATCTCAGCCTGACGGTCACGATCGGGCGGGACGAGCGCCTGCGTCGCAAAGTGGAGGCGGTGCGGGCGGAAGTGGGGCGCGAAATGGAGATCGTCGGCTGGACCGACCAATTGCCGAGAAAGATGCTCGAGAGCCATCTTCTCGTGAGCAAAGCTGGCGGGGCGACGACGCAGGAGACGATCGCGGCCAGGTGTCCGATGATCGTGAACCAAATCGTCCCTGGCCAGGAGGAAGGCAACGGGCGTTTGATTGAGGAGACGCGCTCCGGGGTGATCGCGACGACGCCGGCGGCGATCGTTGGCGCGGTTGAAGCGGCCTTCGCCGATGACGCGCAACTCTGGCGCGAATGGTCCGCCAACATCAGCCGCCTAAGCCGCCCGCGGGCCTCGCTCGAGATCGCGGAGCTGCTCCTGGCGTAACTGTCCTAGCTCGGCTTTTGCCCGGCCTTGTCGTTCAACACCTGGGTGAATTCCTGCAGGCTGGTGACGATTTGCGGCGCCTTGGAAAGGACGGTGCTGGCCAGCTTTTCGGCGTAGTCGGGCCGGCGCTGCGACATCTCGGAGAGGGCCATCATGACCGCGAGCGCGTTGTTAATGGAATGTTTGATCTCGCTGAATTTCTTCTGCAATTGCGCGAGTTCTTCCTGCGGAATGGTGTTGCTGGCTTGCTCGGTCATGATTGGTTCAAATCGCTGGAGAATTCGGGCCGGTGTGCTTGACTGATAGGTTCGACAAATCCCGTCCGATGCCAGCAAAAACTATCAAGATCAGTGGGGCACGCCAGCATAATCTCAAGAATCTCAACGTCGAGATTCCAAGAGAGAAACTGGTCGTCATTACCGGGATGAGCGGCTCGGGAAAATCGTCCCTTGCCTTCGATACGCTCTACGCCGAAGGGCAGCGCCGCTATGTCGAGAGCCTCTCGGCTTACGCCCGGCAGTTCCTCGACCAGATGGAAAAACCGGATGTCGATTTCATCGAAGGTCTGTCCCCGGCGATCGCGATCGAGCAACGCACGGCGGGAACCAATCCGCGCTCCATCATCGCGACCACGACGGAGATTTACGATTATCTGCGGGTCCTTTTTTCCGCCGTTGGGCAGCCGCATGATCCGCTCACCGGCCAGCCGATTTTCCGGCAGACGGCGCAACAGATTGTCGATCAGATTGTCGATTATCCCCCCGAGACCAGGATCATCCTGCTTGCGCCTCTGGTGCGGAACGAAAGCGGCGAATTTCGCGATGTGATCGAGAAAACAAAGCGGGAAGGGTTCGTCCGGATTCGGGTTGATGGCGAGATTATCGAGCTGGGGCGGCCGGATCCGATTCGGCTCAAAAAGGGCGAACGGCACACGATCGAAGCGGTGGTGGATCGGCTCGTGATTCGGGAGGGTTTGCGGACACGGCTGGCGGATTCGGTGGAGACGGCGCTGAAATGGGGAGGGAATCGGATCGTGGTGCTACGGCAAATTGAAGGGCGGGCGCCCCGCCTGCCCGAGCCAACCGAAGCGGTTGCCCTGCAATGGGAAGAGATCCGGTATTCGACCGATTATGGGAACCCGGAGACCGACTTCTCGTTAGGGCAACTGACTCCGAAGCATTTTTCCTTCAATAGTCATCTCGGGGCCTGCCCGGCTTGTCATGGGCTCGGGACACAATTGGTTTGCGATCCGGAATTGATGGTGACCGATCCGAGTAAATCGCTCGCGGAAGGTGCGGTCGTGCCCTGGCGGCGGGGAACGAAACGCATGCAGGCTTATTACCGCGGGCTGCAGAGCGCGCTCATCAGGCATTTCGAGGTGCCGGATAATATCCCGTTTGAAGATTTGCCGGAGCAATTCAAGGCTGCGCTCTATTACGGCACGGGCGATCGCCCGATCGAGATGAGCTTTGGCGGCAACGGCCGCTCCGCGGCGAAGACGGCCCGGCCCTTCGAAGGTTTGCTCCCGCAACTGCAACGACTTTACGAGGAAACCGAAAGCGAATTTACCCGCAGCCGGATTCGCGCCTTCATGAATCGGGCCGAATGCTCCGTCTGCCACGGTGCCCGGCTCAAGCCCGAGATCCTCGCCGTCACGATCAGGCAAAAGGATGGGCGGGAGCTGAACATTCACCAGTTTTGCGAGCAAACGATCGCGGCCGCCGCCCAGTTCGTCAGGCAACTGGATCTTTCGGAGCAGCAGCGGGAAATTGTTTCCGAGGTCGTGCACGAAATTTCTTCGCGGCTCGAATTTCTGCTCGAGGTCGGACTTGATTATCTCACCCTCAATCGCGAGAGCGGCACTCTTTCGGGCGGCGAGGCGCAGCGCATCCGGCTCGCAACCCAGATCGGCTCCGGGCTGGCCGGGGTCCTTTACGTCCTCGACGAGCCGAGCATCGGTCTGCATCAGCGCGACAACGCCCGCCTCATCGGCACCCTGCGCCGGCTGCGCGATCTCGGGAATTCCGTCATCGTGGTCGAGCACGACGAGGAAACGATCCGGGCCGCCGATCACATTCTCGATTTGGGCCCCGACGCCGGCCCGCGCGGCGGCGAGATCGTGGCGGAGGGAACACTTCAGGACGTTCTGGAGGCGAAAAATTCTCCGACCGCGGCCTACCTTTCGGGTCGCTCGAAAATCGCCATTCCGCGGCAGCGCGTTCGCCCCCGCCGGGCCAATCCCTCTTCCGACGGCTGGCTCACGATCGTCGGCGCGACCGAAAATAATCTGAAAAATGTGACCGCCACCTTTCCGTTAGGCTGCCTCACCTGCGTCACCGGTGTCTCGGGCAGCGGAAAGTCCACCCTCGTCGACGACATCCTGCGGCGCGCGCTTTTTCGCCACTTTTACAATTCGAAAGAAAAGCCGGGTAAGCATCGCGCGCTGCGCGGTCTCGAGCAGGTCGACAAGGCGATCATCATCGATCAAAGCGCGATCGGCCGCACCCCACGCTCCAACCCGGTCACCTACACGGGCGCCTTCACGCCAATTCGCGAATTGTTCAGCCAACTGCCGGCTTCGCGCATTCGCGGCTACACCGCGGGACGTTTTAGCTTCAATGTCAAAGGCGGCCGCTGCGAAAATTGTCAGGGGGACGGTTTGATCAAAATCGAGATGCACTTTCTGGCCGACGCCTATGCGATCTGCGAAGTCTGCCAGGGCAGGCGCTACAACCGCGAGACTCTCGAGATTACCTACAAAGGAAAAAACATCGCCGACGTGCTCCAGATGACGGTCGACGAAGCGGCCCGCTTCTTCCGCAACGTGCCGACGGTGGCGGATAAATTGAGCGCCTTGCAGGATGTCGGGCTCGGCTATTTGCGGCTCGGGCAATCGGGCACGACTCTCTCCGGGGGCGAGGCCCAGCGGGTCAAACTCGCGACCGAGCTGGCGAAAAAGGCGACCGGGCGCACTCTCTACATCCTCGACGAACCGACCACCGGACTGCACTTTGTCGACATCGAGAAACTCCTCCAGGTCCTGATGAAATTACGCGATGCGGGCAACACCCTGGTCGTGATCGAGCACAATCTCGAGATGATCAAATGCGCCGACTGGGTAATCGACCTCGGGCCGGAGGGGGGCGAGGGCGGGGGCGAAATCATGGTCGCCGGCACGCCCGAGGACATTGCGCAGGTTCGCCGCAGCTACACCGGCCATTATCTGCGGCCCTTATTGAAACCGTCATCCCGAGCGGAGCGAAGCGAAGTCGAGGGATCCCATTGCGTCACCGCGCAGTTGCCCCAAACAAGATGAACCTGCGCCACCTCGTCATCGCGATCACGCTGCTAATCTCGTTCGGCCGCTTCTCTCGCGGGGACACAGTTGGTGCGCTGCAAAACGCCATCGCACCTTTGGAGGCGGACGGAGTGCCGGAGGTGGCGATCGAGCGTCTGCAAACGTTTCTCGCCCGCAATCCGGCACCGGCCGAGCAGACGATCGCCCGTCGCCGCCTGGTCGAGGCGCTGATCCGGGCGGGGCGACCCGCGGAGGCGCTCGATGTTTTTTCGAACGCGCCTGGCCTAACGAATGATGCGGAGACGACTTTCTGGCGGGCCCAGGCCCTGGCGGCGCTCGGGCGCTGGAGCGAAGCGCTCCCGCTTTACCAGAAAGCGAGCACGGAAACGACCCCGCCGCGCCGCTCCGAGGCGACTTTCGGCGAGGCGGAAGCGCTCCGCGCCCTCGGGCGCACGGAAGATGCGATCCGGGTCCTGCGCACGCTGGAGGACACGCCGCGCTGGAGCACGCGAGCAAAGCTCGGTGTGGCCCAGTTGTTGATCGCGCGCGGCAACTTGAGCGCCGCGGAGCGTCTCCTGCGTGCGACCCGCGTGCAACTGACGAGCGAACGCAACGAGCGACGATTTCTCTTCGGCCGTCTCAACCTGGCCCAGGGGCATCCGGAGCGCGCGATCGAGACGCTCCAGGTGATTTTGAAAAAGCCGGAGGGCGTTTCGCATCCGCTTCTCGTCGCGACCCTCTTCAGCCTGGCGGAGGCGCACATCCAAACCCGCACCCCGGAAAGCGGGGACGATGCGCTCGAGGAGTTCATCGATCATCACCCTAACGACTCGGCGCTCCCCGCCATTTTCAGTCGGCTCGACGCGCTTTACCGGATGGAACGCAAGCCCTCGACTAACGAGCTCGAGCACTGGATGCGTGACCCGGCCCAGCCGCGGCAGGCGCTGGCGCAATGGTATTTCGCCCGGAGCCGGCTGCGGGCGGGCGATCGCGAGAAAGCGATCCAACTGCTGACCCAACTCCGCGAAAGCCGCGTGCGCTTTCGGTCGTTAGGCGAAGCCGATCTCGAGCTGACGCGGCTCCACCTCGAAAAAGAGGAATGGGCCCCGGCGCTCGCCGCCGCGCAGGCGGCGCGGGAGCAGAATCCGACGCCGGCTTTTGTCGATCGGGTCGATTGGCTGATCGCCGAAATCAGTTACCGCAGCGGCGAGCTCGACAAGGCCGCGCCTATCTATGAGCGACTGGCGCAAAGTTCGGCCAGTGCGTCGGACGACGCGCTCTTTAACGCTGCGCTTTGCTGGCTGCGGCTCGATCGGACGGCGGAATATGCGGCTGATTATCGCAAAATCACGAACGACCCCAGGAACCAGGCGGTGCAGGGCGAGCTGCTCCTTGAGGAAGGCGCGGTGCAGGCCGCACAGGGAAAGAAGGAAGCGGCCCAGACCTTCGAAAAATTCATCAAGAACTTTCCGCAAAGTCCGCGCATCTCGGAAGCGTGGGTCGCGCTGGCCGAGCTGGCCTTTCACGCCTCGAGGCCCGACCTCGCCGCGGCGCGCAAATATCTGAAGCGGGCGCGCGAGGGGACGCCGAGCGCCGCGGCCGCGGAGCGCGCGGATTATTTGCAGATCTGGCTCGAGGACGCGACCCCGACGGCGGGCGAAAGTGCGGTGATCGCGGTGGCCCACCATTTTCTCGAGCAACATCCCCAATCGCGTTTCACAGCGGAGGTGCGGATGAAGCTGGCCGAGGCCTATTTTCGCAAAGGTGATTTTGCCAATGCCCAAACCCAATTCGAGTTGCTCGCGCAACAAAAGCCGGAGGCGCCACTAGCGGAGAAGGCGCTCTTTTTTGCGGCCCGTTCCGCGATGCAAAGCATGGGCGCCGGCGCCCTTGACCACGCGCTCGCGCTCCTCGATCAGGTGGTGAAATTGGAGGGCGAACTGAAATGGGCGGCGCGCAACGAAGAAGCGGCGATCGAGCGGCGGCTGGGGAAAAATCGGGAGGCGCTGGCCCTTTACGATGAGGTCCTGACACACGACGCAAAACCGGCCGAGCGGCGCGAAGCGCTCTGCGGCAAAGGCGACATTTTTTACGAGATGGGAGCGGATGATGCGCAGAATTACCGGCGCGCGATCGAGCTCTATGAGCAACTGGCGGGTGAGCCCGGAGTGCCGGCGCACTGGCGCAACCAGGCCGAATTCAAGAAGGGAAAAGCGCTCGAAAAGCTCAACGAGAAGGCGGCTGCCCTAACGACTTACTACGACGTCCTGGAACGAGGAGCCCGGCCCGATGTGCAGCATGAATTTTTCTGGTTTTACAAAGCCGGTTTCAACGCCGCGCAGTTGCTCGAGGAAGCGAGCGATTGGAAATCGGCCGTGGCGGTTTATCGCAAACTGGCGGCCGTCGGCGGGGTCCGGAGCGAGGAGGCCAAGGCGCGTCTGACGCAGTTGCGTCTCGAGCATTTCCTCTGGGAAGAATAGCCGATTTGGTCGGATAAAAGTCCGAAGATTCGGCTTGCCACAAGCGGCTGAGGGGGCGCAGATTGAGGGCATGAAAACAAGAAGCAGGTGGTTCCATCTGCGCGGCTTGTTTCTGTCGTCCGTCTCCTTCTGCGGCGGACTCGCACTGTGCGGCTCGGCGATCGCCGGCCCGGCCATGTACCGGGAGGCAACGCCTTATCAGGACCGCTCAGTGACACAGAAACCCACGCAAAAAAGAGTAGTCTACTACGTCCTGTCCTCCGCTTCGGCTATTCCCAGGCCGATCAGCTATATCATCGGCGGCGTCCTGACGACTCCGACCCCGATTCAGATCATCGGGCGCGGCGAAACATTCGCTCGCTGAGACGCGCAACGGAGGTTTGCGCGGAGAACGAGTGCTGCCATTCGGCAGCACTCCGGGGCTCTTCTATTGTTTCTCATCGAGCCACGGCATCATTTGGCGCAGTCGTGCGCCCACTTTTTCGATCGGACGGGCGGCACCCTTTCTGAGGAGCTGGTCATAACGCTTCCGACCGGTCGCTGTTTCCCGCAGCCAGTCCCGCGCGAATTTCCCGTTTTGAATGTCGTGCAGCGTCTCTCTCATGTGCTGCTTCACGGTTTGGTCGATGATTTTGGGGCCGACGGAGACATCGCCCCACTTCGCAGTCTCGGAAATGCGGGCCCGCATTCCGCTGATGCCGGTGCGGTGCATCAGGTCGACGATGAATTTCAACTCGTGGAGGCATTCGAAGTAAGCCATCTCGGGCTGATAGCCAGCCTCGACCAGAGTCTCAAATCCCGCCTCGACGAGCGCGCTCATCCCGCCGCAAAGCACCGCCTGCTCGGCAAACATGTCAGCCTCCGTCTCTTCCTTGAAAGTCGTCTCAATCACCCCCGCCCGGGTTCCCCCGATCGCCTTCGCATAAGCGAGGGCGAGCTGGCGGGCATGCCCGCTCGCGTCCTGCGCGATCGCGATCACGCACGGCACCCCTTTGCCCGCCTCGAACTGGGTGCGGACCATCGGCCCGATCCCTTTGGGCGCGACCATCACGACGTCCACATCGTTCGGTGGAACGATCGTCCGATAATGAATCGCAAATCCGTGGGCGAAAAGAAGGGCTTGCCCGGGGCGGAGGTAGGGCGCGATTTCTCGGCGATAGATTTCCGCCATCTTCGTGTCCGGGAGGGCGAGGAAGAGAATGTCGGCCCGCCGCACTGCGGCGGCGCTTGTCGTTAGGCGAAGACCGTCGCGCCGCGCCCGCAGACGGGAGCGGCTTTTCGGCGGCAGCCCGATCACGACCGGGATGCCGCTGTCGCGCAAATTGAGAGCATGGGCCCGGCCTTGCGCGCCATAGCCGAGGACGGCGCAGGTCTTGTCGAGCAGCGGCCCGAGCGTGACCTCCTTATTGGTGAAAATTTTCGCAGACATAAGCCGCGGCCGGCGCCGCCGATGGTATCGGGGCGGACTCGTCTGTCAATTCAGGACGGACAAGAACGGCGGCTAATTTGCGAGTGTCTGAGGGGCGACTGCGATTGCTTGCAGGCGGGCGCCCTCGGCGATGGCGTCTTGCGCGGCCGCGCTCTGGCCCATTTTGTCCAGGATATCGGAGAGAAGAATGTATTGGCGGGGCGCATCGGGCTGGCGGGCCACGGCGCGTTTTTGGGCGCGGTAGGCGTCATCGAAGCGATGCTGACGCATCCGAACGCGGGCGATGAGGTTGAGCGCGTCGACTTCGTGGAGGTCGAGCCAACTGGCGTCGCGCAGTGCCTGCACGGCGTGCTCGGCGTCGCCCGCTTCAGCATAGAGTCGGCCGAGGGCTAGCCTGGCGCCGTAGTGCCACCAATGGTCGCGCGAGAAATCGGCCACGAGCCGAAAAGCGGCCCGGGGCCCTTTGGTTTGCCGAAGCAATTCGGACTCACGACTAACGATTTCCCAGACGTCGGGATAGTCAGTTCGTGCCTTTTCCAAAATAGCGAGCGCACCTGCCTTGTCTTTATTTTCATAGCGGATGCCGGCCAGGTTCACTGCCGCCAGCCAGGTGCGAGGATACTCGTGTCGCTCCTGGGTCGCGGCGGCGGTGGCGCTGGCGAAGAGGACTTCCGCCTCCTTTTTTTTACCCTGCTGCAAAAGCGCGTTGGCGAGGTTGGCTTTGGCAATCGGATAGCTGGGCACATTGCGCAAAATTTCCCGGAAGATTTTTTCCGCTTGCGCATAGTCCCCGCGTTTCGCGTAAAGCTGTCCGAAATTCAAGCTCACCCGCGGACTGTTCCCGCCGGCGGAGATCGTTCTTTGATAGAAGTGTTCCGGGGTCGTCCAGTCGCCGCTCCGGTCGGCGCTCCGCAGGCTGAGAGCGATCGCCGCCATCCCGGCGGCGGTCGCCAGCGCCGGTCGCAGGCGGACCGGAAGATCGAGCGCAATCCCGGCGAGGAAAAGAAGCAGGCCGACGCTGGGCAGGTAGAGCCAATGCTCCGCGACGGTAGCGTTAAGCTTGAAGAGATTGGAGACCGGCAGGAAACCGAGGAAAAACCAGCAAGCGCCAAAGACGCGGATCTGTCGGCCACGGCCGCGCCAACGGCAACCCCAAAACAGTAACGCCGCCACCCCCAGACCAAGGATGGAAAGATACTCGCTGCCGACTGACTCCTGCCAGGTTGTGTAGCTCTTATAGTTGTCGGGGTTCGTTACCGTCCGTTCCATGTGCAGCTTGACCGGAAAAACCATCAGCCGCCCGTAGTCGCCCAGCGCGCGGAAGGCGAGAGCGGTGCGGACGGGCGCGCTCCAGCCCGGCTCGGCTGTGGGCGCGAAGCGGTCGTCCGGCAGTTGGCGCAGACCGGCGTAGACGAGGAAGAGGGCAACAGTGGCGAGGAAGAAAGCGGTCTTGCCGCGGCGACTCCAGCCCGCGGCGAAGAAAAGTGTGTGCAGGACGAAAATGAGCAGCCAGATTCCGGCGGTCTCGCGCGAACAAAGGGCGAGGAGTCCCAGGCCCGCGGCCGCTAGATAAAGGAGGACGCGGGAGCGCGGTGATTGCACTTCGCGCGCGCGCAGGAATAGAAGCCAGCCACCGGCGGCGAAGAGGAACGCCAAGCTGTCGGCCCGGCCGGAAATGTAATCGACCGCAGCGCTATGAACCGGATGCACGGTCCAAAGCAGGGCGACGAGAAAGGCGACGGGGCTCGTGCTCGGTTCGGTCGTTTTCTCGGGCAGGAGCGAGCGAAGAATCCGGCGCAAGAGAAAGTAGAGGAGCACGCCACTGGCAGCGTGGAGCAGAATGTTGGTGAGGTGAAAGCCGTAGGGATTATCGCTCCAGAAGGCATAATCGAACATGAAAGAAATGTTCTGCACCGGCCGGTAGTGGGCCGAGAACGAGTCGAGAAAGAGATGGTGCCGAAAGGCTTCGAGGATGAGAAGGGGGCTTTTGATAAAGGGATTCGCCGCCGCCAGGTAATCATCATCCCAGATCATCTGACCGGAGAGAGCCGGGAGATGAACCAGGACGGCGATCAGACCGAGAATTGCGACGCGAACCCAGTCGGCCTCAAGATAAGCCAGCCTGCGCCTAACGAGATCAGGTTTCTCCGCAACGTCGACTGGTTTTTCACCGTCAAGCTGAGCGGACATGAATTCCTGTTGGGAGATGGAGCGAGGCGGTTGGCAGCGTCGCGATTTGTGCACACGACTAACTCATTACCTGCCACCGCCCGAATGTTCGGGGATGGCAGGTGTATGAATCAGCAGACTCTTACTAGTGGCCGTAAGGCGAGAAGTAATCGGTGCCGGCAACGTCCGACAGCGTATTCCAAGTCGTGGCTGGGACCTTCGGCAGCGAGTCGACGGTCTGCGTGCCGTAGTCCTGACCGAAGAGATCCTTGCCGGTGTTATAAAGGACGGAACCGTCCTTCATGTATTGGGTCCAGTCAGCTACGGCGACGGCCGCACCGGTGGTCTTGTTGTTCTCAATCGCATATTGATCGACGGCGGAGTCGATCAAACGAAGATCGTTGATGACGCGGCTCGCCTGGGAGCGTTTACGAGCCCGGAGGAATCCCGGGACCGCAATCGCCGCCAACAAGGCGATGATCGCGACAACGATCATGATTTCTACGAGGGTGAAGCCCCCGCGCTTTTTGTTTAGTGTGCTTAACATCATTAGCTTTCTATCCTGTTTGGTTTGTTTGATTGCGTCCGCTGTTCCAGCGCGGATGGTCCTTCTCTTTGGAGCAGCGTTGATGCCAAGCACCCGGGCTTTTTTTGGCCAACCAGCAGGAAGTCCGCTCCTCTCGAGGCTCTAGTAGTGGCCGAAGGGTGAGAAGAAGTCGGTCCCGGCCACGTCCGACAGAGCGTTCCAAGCCTCGGCCGGGCACTTCGGTGTGATGTCTACGGTTTGGGGTCCGTAGGCGTGCCCGAAGAGATCGGTGCCAGTGTTGTAGAGAAGGGTACCGCTCTTCATGTACTGGGTCCAATCCTGTGTGTTGATGGTGGTGCCCGCCGACTTGCTGTTCTCGAGCGCGTACTGTTCGACCGCGGAGTCGATCATACGCAGATCGTTGACGATGCGGCTCGCCTGGGAGCGCTTGCGAGCGCGAAGGAATCCTGGCACTGCGATCGCCGCCAGTAAGGCGATGATTGCGACCACGATCATGATTTCGACGAGGGTAAAGCCCGCTCGTTTCTTGTTCCGTTCCTTAAGCATTTAATGTTTATCTATTATTATTATTTCGTGCCTGAGACAGCGCAGTTAGGCGTGTCCGGCAGTTCATATTAGGAGCAGCGCGGGTGCCACCGTCGTGGGGGCTGGCAAAAACTCAGCCCGCCTGTGGCGCGGTTTCTGCAGCGAGTGCAGAGCTTCTCTTGCCATGATCTCTCCCTCTCGCTGCCGTGAATCCGCGCCTGACGAATCCGCGATCCGAAAAGCGCTTCCCTTGGTTTTCTACGTTTTCGCCGGGGTGTTTGCGGTTCGCCTCTTTGGACTGACGAGGTTGAGCGAAAGCCAGTTCCTGCTTCCGACGGGCGGTGACATGCAGTTCTACAACGACTGGGCGCTGCGAATCGTGCGCGGGAGCTGGACTGAGCACACCGCCTTCTATGGCCTGCCGCTTTACGCTTACCTGCTGGCTGGGATCTACAAAATTTGTGGCTACAGCCCCTTTGTCCCGGGATTGCTTCAGGCGGCGCTGGAGGGTGGAACGGCCGTCCTTCTCTACAAGTTGGCCATCCTCATCTTCGGCGGCTCCGCAAATGCGGCAGAGAAGACGTCGGGTAGCGGGTTGAGGGCGCAACGCGGCCAGATGGTCGGGATTCTCGCCGCAGTAGGTTGGGCATTTTTCCAACCGGCGCAGGGCTATTCCATCATCCTCATGCCAACGGCCGGTCTCGTCTTTGTCTTCTGGTTTGTCGTCTGGCAGATCGTGAAACGAACAGAGGCTCCGGGGTGGTGGCGCCTTTTCCTCCTCGGTGCGCTGATGGGATTTACCGCCATGGGGATTGCGACGATCCTCTTCCTCGTCCCGCTCGTGCTCGCAGCGCTTTTCATTCGCTGGCACGGGACGCTTACCCGTCGTCTGGCCGGCGCGGGGTTGGTCCTCGCCGGGGTTTTGCTCGGGGCGGCCCCGGCGGCGATTCACAATTTCTGCATTGCGCGCGATCCGGTTTTTCTTTCCGCCCACAGCGGAGTCAATTTTTGGATCGGCAACAACCCGGTCGCGACCGGCTATCCCAAGTTTCCGCCCGGACTCCACGCCGGGCAGGTCGCGATGCTGCAGGATTCGATCAACGCCGCGGAAGAAGCCGCCGGGCGGCCGCTCAAGCGCTCCGAGGTTTCGGCCTATTGGTCGGAGAAGGGACGCGACTGGATCGTGCAGCATCCGCTCGATTTCATAAAGCTCCTCGGAATCAAGACCCGAAACTTCTGGAACGCGTATCAATATGATGATCTCAGCATCATCAGCACCTTGCGTGAACAGGGGATAATTTTCCCGGGCCTCGCTTTTGGCTTAGTCGCGGCTATCGGGATTCCCGGGATGCTCCTCGCCTCCTGGAGATTTCGGAGCGCGCGCTGGCTGGCGGTCGCCGTTCTGCTCCACATGGCGGCGCTGCTAACCGTTTTCGTGACGGAACGCTATCGGCTCGCGGCCGTGCCCGGGTTGACCCTCTTTGCGGCCTTCGGTCTTTTGGAATTTTGGCGGCAACTGGCTAACGCCCGCTACCGCGAGGCAGCGGTCTTCGTCCTCCTCCTTTTCGGCGCGACCGCTTTTGTTTCCCTGCCGCAAAAGGATGACAGCCTGTGGGCCCTCGACTCCTACAACTCCGGCCTCGGGGCTCTGAAGATGGGCCAGCTTGCGGTCGCGAAGCGAAAGCTCGACCTGGCCTACGCCTATTCGCCGCGAAATGCGGAAGTGAATTTCGCGGAGGGCAATCTTTCCTTCGCTCTCGGCGATCGGGCCGCCGCGAAGTGGTTCTATGTTGCGGCGCTCCGCCTCGATTCGCGTCACGACGGATGTTACAACAACCTGGGCGTTCTCGCCTTGCAGGAGAAAGACTGGGCCCGTGCGGCCAATTTATTTGGCAAGGCAGTGCAGTACGATCCGCGCAGCCCGAAGACCCATTACCTGCTCGCCCAGGCGCGCTTCAAAAACGGCGACCTTCATGGCGCCCAGACAGAGATTTCCAAGGCGCTTAAGCTCAATCCCAGGCAGGTCGAGTTCGTCGCCCTGCAGAGCGAGATTTCAAAGACCTCCAGCGACAGCCAGTGATTTGGGCATCTCATTGAACCAGGAAATGACAATCGCTAATAATATTTGCGGCCCCTCTTTTGGAGCAGAAGCGGTGCCGATAGTGCGCACCGCTTTTGGCTCCGCCCGACCACGATGAGCGATGCGGGGTCGAAGCCATCCGGAAAGTCAGTCGCGTGGCAGGGCGCGGTTTTGCTCGTGGCGCTGGCCGGCATTGGACTGCGCGTCGTGCCGTGGGCCGGATTTCAGCGACTGGGATTCGACGAAGGCCTGTATCGCAATTATGTCGCTGAACTGATCCAAGTCGGTGTCCCGAATTACCCCGACATTGCCGAACACTTCGTCGCGGTGCAGGAAAAGTTGCCGGGCGCGGTTCTACCTCCGACCCGGTTTCTCTACATTTTCTCCGCTTATCTCTGGCACGGGGTAAGTGGAGCGGGACCGCTCGTGGCGCTGCATCATGTCTCCACGCTCTTCAGCATCCTTTTGCTTCTCGTTGCGGGCGTTTTTGCGTGGCGTCTCGGGGGCCATGTTTTTGGCCTCGCGGTGCTGGCACTGATGGCTTTTGCTCCGACACAAATCCACATGGCGCAGCACGCCCTGATCGATGGATTTTTTGCCTTTTGGGCGACACTCTCACTTTGGTTTCTCTGGGAGAACCTGCGCCGGCCTAGCGATTGGCGATGGGAGGCGGCCTACACCGTTGTTCTCGCGCTCGCCGTGCTCACGAAGGAGAATGCAGCCTTCATGTTTTTCGGCCTTGTGGTTCTGCTCGGGGTGAACCGCTGGACGAAGTTCGGGAGGATCACGCCGCGTCTGCTTCTGCTCACCACGGCCGGTCCATTGCTTGGCTTGGTCATGCTGATTTGGCTTTGCGGTAGCGTTACGACCTTCGTTCGTATTTATCAGCTACTGGTCGGCAAGGCCTCGGTCCTGCCCTACGCAATCGCGACCGGTGATGGACCTTGGTACCGCTATCTGGTCGATCTTTTACTGGTCAGCCCATTAATCCTGCTCCTGGCACTTGGCGGACTATTTCGTCTCCGCTGGGCAAACAAGCCCGCGCTCTATCTTCTGGTTTTCCTGGCCGGCACCTATCTCGTGATGTGCAACGTGAGATACGGAATGAACCTGCGCTACACCAACATGTGGGACATGCCCCTGCGCTATCTCGCGGCGACCTGTTTGGTCACCTTAACTCAATCGGTTGGTCGCTTCCGCGGGGCGATTCTTGTCGGCAGTGTCGTGTTTCTCTGCCTTTTCGATCTTCGGCAGTACTACATCTTCTTCGTCCAGCACGATCTCTACGAGCTCGTGACCGGCGGCCTCTTGCGCGCCCTTCTGATCTTGAAGTAGACGCTCAGGCCGCGAGATCGATCGCGGTGTGTCGAAGCTCGTCGCTTGTCTCGATCGTTTCGAGGAGAAGATTTTGCACCGTCGGTTTTGCTTCCGCGCGGACGAAGATCTGATAGGAAAACAAGCCCTTGCTCAGTCGGATCAGGGCCGAGTTCAGCCCGAGAAGAAAACGTGCGACCAGGTTATTTCCGAGTGCCTTCGGGAAGGGCGCGGGAATGCCGCGGACTTCCAGGATCTGGTAGCCCGATTGTTTGAGCAGATCGCAGAGCGAGCGGAAGGTGAACAGACGCGTGTGAGTGGCGTCGAGAATGCCTTTCTTGCCGTAGTTGAACTGGCCTAACAACAGCATCAGACGAGTGATGATGAAGCCGATGTTGGCGGTCGTGATGATCACTTCGGGGCGTTTACAAACTGCAGTGAAACGCAGCTCATCCATGAAGATTTCCGGTTCCTTCAGGTGCTCGATGATGTCGAGGAGGAGGATTTGGTCAAACTCTGAGACGCTGACGGGAAATTCTTTCCGATCGAGATTCCAGCAAATGAAGTCGATCGGACCCGGTGCCGGCAAGGGCGCGGGGATGTATTGATCCATGCCGGTGACTCGGCAACCTTTCGCGGCCAGCTCGCGCGCGACATAACCTTGCCCGCAGCCGACATCGAGTACCCGGCTGCCCGGTTTAACCGCAGCAATCGCGGCGGTGTGCGAGGAGGCGAAGCCAAGTTTGAGATCGTAATTTTGTTCGACTGGTTGGAGATCGAAGCGCCGATCAAAGAGGAGATTCATTTCGTGCAGCCGGGCGCGGAGCATGGTTTTGCAAATGTCCCAGGCGTAACGCAAGCCGTTCACATGGCAGATCTCGTCGCCGTAGTAGGTCGGGATCGGAAGCTCCACAATGCGCAGCTTTTTGAGCACGAACTGAATAATAATCTCGGTATCGAAATGGAAATCGCCGGTGTTTTTCTCGAACGGCACCTGAGCCAGGGCCTTCGTCGCGTAAAGCCGATAGCCGGAGTGGAACTCGGAGAGGTGCGTGCGCAGCATCCGGTTCTGAAAGCCGGTCAGGATTTGGTTGCCCAGCCATTTATAGAGCGGCATCCCGCCAGCGCGGGCCGCGCGTTTGTCGATCATGCGCGAGCCGAAAACCGCGTCCGCTTCGCCCGCGAGCAAAGGCGCAAGCAGGGCGGGCAGCCTCTCTGGCGCATACTGGCCATCGCCATGGACCAGCGCGACGATGTCGAAACCATTCTCGATCGCGTAACGATAACCGAGCTTTTGATTGCCGCCGTAGCCCTGGTTCTGCGGGGTGCGCAGGACGGTGATCTTGAAAGCGGAATTTGTCCGCTGATAGCGGAGGCCGTTGCGAAACGTTTCGTCGCGCGAGGAATCGTCGATGATCAGCACCTCGACGTCGCGCTGGTGGAGGGAGGTCGGGATGCGGCTGAGCACTTTCTCTATTGTCGTCTCAGCGTTGTAGGCGACGATGAAAACGAGAACGCGCTTCCCCTGCAGATCGAGCGGTCGGACGGGGTCCATGCCACGTCTTTGAAGCTAAAAACGGGCCATTGGGCCCGGTTGAGCGGTCTCTCTACGAGCCGTTGCGGCTCGGCGCGGCGTCCAGGCCGAGGACGGCATCCGCTGTCGCCAGCAAGGCGCGGTCATCGTTATCGCCCAGCCCGCGTAAGGCTTCGCGGATATGGCGCAGCGACCGCCTGATAAACAGGTCGGCTGCGACATGCTCGGCTGGATCGCTTCCGTTGCGCCCGACCGCGCTCAATTCCGAATCCCAGCGGCTCAGCACGCAGGTGGTGGCGAACAATTCCATCGCCGCGACCGCGATCCGTTCCTGGATCAACTGCATTTCCATGACCGGCTCGCGATAAGCGATGAGCGCCTTGTCGACCGCGAAGTTGAAACGCCAGACGAGACGGGCGAGTTGGCTCGCATAATTCTTCAGCCCGTCATTGCGCACCGGGACGTTCGGCACCTTGACTGCGGCGCTCAGTCGCTTTAGTCCGGCTCCCCAGGCTTTGCCGAGACCACGCGATGGTTTGAGCAGGGTGTCGTAGATTTCCTTGAACTCCATCCCCGGCCCGCGCATCCCGACGAGCGCGATGAAGGAGGTCAGCACTTCGTTGCTGCCTTCGCCGATCTGGTTGATGCGCGCGTCGCGCAGCATTCGGCCTAACGGGGAGTCGTCGAAGTAGGCGGAGCCGCCGTGGATCTGGAAGCAATCGTTAACCGCGTCCCAAAGGCGTTCGGTCGTGAAGACTTTTAGCATCGCGGTCTCGACCATATAATCCTCGAGCCCGCGATCGATGAGCGAGGCGGTCACCTGCGTCATCGCTTCCATCGCGTAAACGTCGGCCGCCATCCGCGCGATTTTTTTCTTCACGAGATCGAAGTTGCTCAGCGTCTTCTTGAATTGCTGACGGGTGTTAGCGTGTTCGATCGCCAGCGCGAGGCAGGTCTTGGCTCCGCCCGTGCAACAGGCGCCGAAAGTCGTGCGCCCGAAATCGAGCACGGTGAGCGCGACGCGGAGCCCTTTACCGAGCGGACCAAGGATATTTTCCTTCGGCACCCGCACATTATTGAGGCGGAACCGGCCGGTCGCCGTCCCCCGAATCCCGAGTTTCGGCATGCGCGCTTCGATCATCTCGAAACCCTCCATGTCGGGCGTGACGAGAAACGCCGTGATCGCGGTCTTGCCCGGCTTTTTCGGGTCCGGGGTGCGCGCCATGACCGTGAGAACCTGCGCGATGGAGGCGTTGGTGATGTAACGCTTTTCGCCATTGAGGATGTAATGTGAGCCATCCTCGCTTGGCTCCGCGTTCATCTGCACGCCGGCGGCGTCAGAGCCGGCTTCGCGCTCGGTCAGGGCAAAGGCGGCGAGCTGTTCGCCATTCATCAGGCGCGGGAGCCATTTTTCCTTTTGCTCGTTGGTTCCGAAGAGGAGGAGAGCGCGAATCCCAATCGAGTGATGCGCATTGGTGAAGACAGCGGTCGACGCGCAACGGGCGCCGATTTCCTCCAGCACCTTGCAATACTGCATCTGCGAAAAACCGCGGCCGCCGACTTCCTTCGGCGCCGTCATGCCGAGGACGCCGACCCGCCCCAGCCCATCGATCACGTGACGCGGGATATCGGCCTGGCGATCGATCTCTTCCGGGTCGAGATGTTCGTCGAGAAAAACGCGCAGCTCCGCGATGGCCTGATCGACCTCCGCCTGTTGCGAATCGATGAGGTGGGGATACGGCATCGCCCAGTCGGCCACGAATTCACCGAGGAAAAGTCCCTTGGCGAAACCAAGTTCCTGCCGTCCGCTGAAAAGGAGTTCTTCGGCCTGTTGAATTTCCTTCTGTCGCTGAATGTCGGTTTCGGTAAGTGCCATAGGTGGAAAGCAGTGAGCCGCAGGCGAAGGGCCGGCGGGGCTGCACTGTAGCGCGTGGTGACGAATTGTCCACCTCCTCCGACGGCAACCCAGCGCGCCGTAGCATCGGAAATATTCGTCGGCGCATGAGTGGCTCCCGGGAGGGCAGCCGGGATTGAGGGGGATCGGTGGCGTTGAGGGGCCGGGTCGGGTGCCGTGGCGAGTAGCCAGGCGACGGAGTTAAGAAAGAACGGGGAAGCGGGATCCCTTTGGAGCGCAGCGCGGTAGTCGCGCAACGAGATCGGGATCAGTCACAAACATTTGGTCCGCGAGTTCGATCGCTGCGTCGGCCTAGGGCCGAAAGTCTTCGCACGGGTCTGTGCCTTCCAGCGGGTGATTCGCTCCGTCGGGCAAAAGGCGAAGGTCGATTGGGCGGAGATGGCGGCGAGCTGCGGTTACCATGACTAGGCACACCTTATTCGTGAGTTCCGTTCCTTCAGCGGGCTGACTCCGCTGGGTTACATGGCGAAGCGTGGGCCGTTCCTGAATTACCTGGAAGTTTAGCCGCGGCCGCGACGAAGAAATGTCAATTTTCTACAATCATCCGGGAAGCGTTTTGCTTACGAGTTGAATTATGAAAGCGATATTTCTTCGCAACCTTTTGCTACTCATCGCATCCAGCCTCTGCGCGAATCTCCGCGCCGAGACGCCGGTCGCATCGGCCGTCGCCTCAATCTCGGCCCGATCGCGTTTCTCACCGCTCATGAATGGGACGCGAAGCTGCCCGATTCTCCGGATGGGAAGAAAAAGAAAATCCACGCCCTCTTCACCTGGTCGCAAAACCGGCAGGCGATCCGCATCAGCAACCAGTTCGTGATCGATGGAAAACCGCGGCCATATTTCGACGGCCTTTACGTATGGGACCCGCAGCAGAACACGATCGTCTTCTGGTATGTCGATGCGGAGGGCGGTCTGACCAAAGGCACGGTGAAAATAGAGGGCGGAAAACTCGTGCACGAGTTTGAGGAAATCGGCGCCGACGGGAAGTCATCTGCCTACGTCGCGAAGGTGACGCCGCAGGGCGAAGCGAGTTGGGACAACGAGATTTTCGCCCGGCGCGGAAACGACCTGACGCCGATGGTAAAGGTGCGCTACGAAATCGCGGCCTCCGGCCGGTAGCGGCCCTTGGTCGATAATTCCAAGCCTGCGGGGGATCGTCGGATTCGATTGGTGGAAATCTGTCGAATCTGTGGATGATTCAAGGTCAAAGCCATGAATCAAATCATCGAAAAACGGAAACTGAGGGCGCCCTGCGTGACGCCGCAGGCGCTGGCCTGGGACGGGAAGGAGTTGTGGCTGAGCTCGCGCGATCTCGGCACGCTTTATCGGACCGAACCCGACGGGTTGACGGTGACGACAGAGCTCGATCCGCCGGGAGTTGTTTGGGCGGCTGTCGCGACAAACGACGGCTGGCGGTTCACCATCGGCAAAGGGTTAAACGACGACCGCTATGTTTATCGCTACGCGTGGGGTGCCGGGTTCAGGAAGTTGTTTGCCTGTCCCGATTTCACCGGCTCCTACCTCAGCTTCGATCGCGATCATCTCTACCTGAGCCAGTGGTACCAAGGAGAGATCCATCAGGTCGACGATGCCGGAAAGATTGCGCGCACGATCAACGTTGGCGCCGAAATCTGCGGGCATACTTTCGTCGACGGTACGCTCTATGTCTTGCGCGGACAGGAAAACAAGGATGTTCCCGACAAGCCGGAAGAGTGGCGCCTCGCGCGCCTCGACCCTAACGAAAAGACGCCAAAGGTCGAAGACCTCGCGCGCGTCCCATTCGCGGCGCGCTCGCTCACCTTTGACGGCGAGAGCTTCTGGTCGAATCACCGCGCGGCAAACGAAACGATTGCCTTCGCCGTTCCTGGCTAGCTTCCACGGGTGACGGAGCGGCTTCTCTGGATTGGGGCCATCCTGGCTGCAGAGATTTGCCCCCTGAGAATGCTCGCGGAGATTGCCGCGTAGCGGCGAAAACCCGGGACCTCCGGGCTAGCGATGCTGGTCGGCCGTCTCTCTGGCGGAGGAGGAAAAGAAGCCCGGTGGCGGGATCGGGAGAGACGGTTTCTTTAAATAGCTCAAGCCGCCGCCTATGGGATTTTCCTTCGGTGGCAAATCGGGCAGTTTGACCGTCAGTTTCTTCTTGGGCAGCACCTTATTCGACATCTGATGAGGCCTCGGCGAGAGAGGAGCGTAGCCGCCGGCCTTTGATACGCCTGCAAAATGCGCGCATGGCGGTGCGAAGGCCAAGCTAATTCCTGCGCGATGACCGGATATTCATCTGAATGACCCCGATTTGTCATGTCGCTCCGCGCACGACTTTTACGATTGTTTTTAGCGCGAGATTTTTTCATGGCGCCGTGGCCGGAATGGCGTGCCATCGGCGAACTGACTTTATAGGTTGGGGAATCGTTGTTTGGCTTGTTACGAGAGGAGGCGCTTCCGCGTTTTTTTATGAAGCTTAAGACTCTGGAAAAAAAGATCCGTCGGCTCGAGACTCGGCTGCGGGAAGGTCCCCAAAAACTTGCCAGGCTGAAGCGGAAGCTAGCCGCACAAATGAAAGTGGAGGCCGCGGCGCTGAAAAAGAAATCAACCGCTCGGTCCACCACCAAACGTCGAGCGTCGACTGCGGCGAGATCGAAGCAGCGTCGCTCAACGATGAAAACTCAAGCAGCGCCGGCGAGGAAAATCACACCGGCCGCGCCGGCAAAAGTGAAAAGAACGCTCAATCTTTCACCCGAACGGCGAGCGCAGCTTTCGGAGGCGATGAAAGCCCGGTGGGCGGCCAGGAAAGCGACTCTCGAGATGGCGAAGCCTGAAGAACCGCCGCCGAATCGCGATTTTACGCTCGGCCCGGCTGCCGAAGGTTCATAAGGCTCTGCGGCTCTTATTTGACCGTCGGCTGAGGATGGCTCAAAGGGGAGCGAACTGCGCCTCTTCTTCCAGCACCCGCTGCGCTTTTTCAAAAATCTCGCGCGCCTCCTGCGGCGAATCGCCCACCGCCGTGAGTCCGAGCCGCCCGGCGCTACCGAGCGCGCTCAGCATGTGAAAGACGATCCCGGTCTGTCGCACCTGGCCGAAGTGCAAGCCGAAGCGCACGGCCAAGTCGAAAAGATCGTCCGGCGTGTAGCCCCGAAAATGCGACGAGTCGACATGATCGCTCGCGACGAGAAATTTCTTTCGCCCGTTCGGTGTGGCGAAGGTGGCGCTGGCCGCATCGTAGCTGCCTCCGGTGAGGAATTGCAGAGTGAGAAAAGGATGGGTCGTGCCGCCTTTGCGCAGGTTGATCTCGATCGCATAGGTCTCCCAGGCTCCGGAAGCGCTCGCGCGGGTGACGACGAAGTCGAGCGCGAAGCGGCCGATGACGCCGGCATCGCGCAAGAGATCGCCGACCTTGGCGGCATCGCGGGTGATGGCGGCGGCGTAGCCCGGGTCGGCGGGGAAGATGCAGCCGAGATAGCTCTGACCACTCGGGCCACCGAGCATTTGATCGTGGGTCGAAAGCAATTCGACGTCGCCGAGCGGCGTGATGCGCAGTTGCACGCTCGGGCTGCGCACTTCATAGGCGCCAACTCCCACCCGTTCCTCCACGATCCCCCCGCGGGTGCGAAATTTTTCCCAGTACTCATCGAAGCGGGTGGCGGCGAGCTCGAAGCGCATCGCGCGGAGACGATCCATCATCACATGTTCGTTAGGCTGAGAGAGATTCGTCAGGTCGACGAGCGCGTTGCCTTCCCCGGAGACGCCGTCATTCAGCTTCACCACCGCCTGTGCGATCGATGGTCGCTGGCGGCACATCTCGAGCAGGGCCGCCACCACACCCTCCCGCCTTTCCAAGTTATCGAACCCGAGGGGATGATTGATCCCGGCCTGGGCGAAGAGTTGCCGGCAGCCGGTCTTGGTTCCGAATGAAAGGTGCGCCGGGTCCGCGCCATAAAGAGGAATCCCGAGACGGAGCGCGAGATTACGCTCGAAGTAAGTCGTGTTGTAGCAGACGAGATGAGCGCGGTCTTTGTCCGCCATGCCGGCTTCGATTTGTTGCAGGAGACGCGGGCGCTCCAGGAGTTTGAGACTGAGCGGGCGCGGCGAGTCGTCGTAGGGCGCGAGCAAAGTGAGCCGGCGCATGGCATGGCGCGGGATGATGCCCGGGAGCAGATCGAGGTAATACTCGATCACGCTCGGCTGAATGGCTTGGGAAGTGACATAGATCATGCGCGCCCGCGGTTGGGTGAGCAGGAGGAGGAGAAAGAGAAAGCGCTCTTCGTAGGCCTGTACTTCCAGGCCGGTGAGGGCCATGTCGATCGACATCGAGGGCACGACGACGATGGTTTGTTCGTCCTGGTTGAAGCACTCGATCGAACGCCAGAGCGGCACCAGCTTTTTCTGCAGGGAGTCGAACTGCGCGACCGCGTCCTCCGCGGAGAGACCGACGGGCAATCCAACGAGAGCGGGATCGATTTGCATATCCGAAGAGCCTACTGCAGGTGGCAAGCCCAGCCGTCTTTTTGACATTGATTCTCAGCCGCGAGCAATTGCCGCGTCGAGCTTGTGAGAACTATCCTCGGCTTTGCGACCGGCGCACCTTGAATGGTTCGCCCGCTGGAGTGCCAGATAGAGCGGCACGACGGTCTTAGTACTTGGTTGCGCGTTGATCGCGCTCGGTCTCTGGCGGCGGCGGATTCGTGCCACGAGCTCAGTCGCGAAAGCACCTTCTTAGTCGACGAACGCGCCGGGTGAGATCCGGCACGTTCTTCATTTCGGCTGGCCACTGGTTTCCTCAAATGAGCGACCTTTAGGCAAAACCCAACTTGGGCGGCGTTTTTATAGAGATGATGCCGCTGCCTCGCGTCTGCTCCGGTCTCCGCCTTGTCCTCATTATCTCGCTGACCGCCGCCGGTGGCGGTTGCAAACGCGCTCCCACGACGGTCGATGAAATCATCGAACGAAACACGGAGGCGAGAGGTGGACGTCAGGCCATCGAGGCGGTGCAGTCCGTTGCGATTGATCTGGACATTGTCGATCCAGGGTTTGCCGTCGCAGGAACCTACCGCGCTACGCGCCCCGGCAAGATGCGGATCGACATCAATGCCGATGGAAAGCATGTCTACACCGAGGCGTTCGACGGCCAGCGCGGCTGGCAGTGGAAAGGAAAAGGCACTGAGACGGTGGAAGAATCTTCCAAGGCAACAGCGGCGTTGCGCCATGGCGTCGAGCGGCCGGGGAACCTTTACGGCCTCCACGAGATGCAGGCGCGCGGCCATCGGGTCATGCTGATCGGCCGCGAAAGAATAGACGGCGTGAATTACTACGCGCTCCAGCTCACCTTGAACGATAACTCTGTCACGATGCTCTATATGGATCCCGATTCGTGGCTCATCACACGTCGCCGCGACTTCCGGGCGCTTCATGTCGACGTTGATCCAACCCCGACTACGATCGAGCAAAGGATGTCCGATTTCCGCAAGGTCGCGGGCGTTACCTTTCCGTTCGCCAATACCGAAACCGATTTGAAGACGGGAGGGATTCTCGAGACCACCACGCTCCGCAGCCTGACGGTGAATCCATCAATCGACCCCCGGATCTTCGAGCAGCTTTAATGGGTTACAACGTCCGCCGTCATCTGATGCCATCGCCCCGCAGTCAAGCAAACAAAAATCCGCCGCCTCGCTGAATGCCGGCTCATTCTTTCACGTTCAGGAATGCGCTCAGCCTTCTGTTTTGCCTCGTTAGCTCTCTCGCACTCCACGCCGCTGGTCCTGAGCGCAAGGTAAACGGCAACCTCATCACCTCCGAGCGGGAGCCGAAGGTGCGGATTGAGCTGCCCGAATCGGTCCACTACGTCGGCGCCGATCGCTTCGTCCTCTATGAGATCGCCGATTGTGAACTGCACGTTTTCGTTGAGGCAAACAACGGGCGGATAGTCGAACGGCTCTACTGGGTGCAGTTTGAAGGTTATCTTCCGTCGAAGCCCGAGCTGCATCATCGCTATGACTCACCGCGGCACGCCACCATCGGCGGCCTCGATTTTTATCTCGATACCTGGGTCATGGCGGAAGATCCCAAAGTCACCTCCGGCTCCGACTTCGATCATGTGCTGGCGATGCTCCGGTCGCACGGATTGAGTCTGCCCGCGGGCATGGCGGTGGTGCGTCTCGTCCATTTGCTTGATGAGGTGAAGCGCAAAGAGCTAATGATCATTTACGCCGAAACTCTGGCATCGGGCGGTTACTCGGCCGCCGATTTGCGCGAGGGCGGCAAAGCTCGCGATCAGTGGGCGAAGATCGAAAAGCGCGCGGTCGATCGAGCGACGAGCGCGATCAAGTTGCGACCGTTGTAAAGTCGCCGGCCGCTACTGTTTCTTCGCCGCCCAATGGAGCGCGAGCGCGGGAACGAGGAAAAAGAACAAAACCACGATCCGCACGTTCGTGAAAAAAATCAGGACGATGCGGCCGAGCGCTTTTTCATCGACGGCGAAAAGGTGCATCATCCAGGCCGCGGCCGTGTTCCAAAAGGCGAACGTCCCGCCGAGAAGGAGCAGGGCGAACACGAGCCCGATGACAAACATGCGCAGGAACAGATTGCGGAAGAAGATGATTTTCTCGCGTTCCATCGGGCTCGAATAATTTCGCCCCTCGCTCTCTGGCTCGCAATCGCTACTTTCCTTGCCCCGCCCTGCCAACTTCGGCGTGTCGCGGACAGCTCACGAGGTGATCGTTCACCATTCCGGTCGCCTGCATGAAGGCATAGCAGATGGTGGAGCCGACAAACTTGAATCCGCGGCCTAACAAATCGCGACTCATGGCGTCGGATTCAGCGGTCCGCGCCGGCACCTGCGCCAGGCGGGACCAGCGATTCTGCTTCGGTTTCCCGCCGACGAAACTCCAGAGATACGCGTCGACGGTCGTTTCTTTTTGCAGGGCGAGCAGCGCCTTCGCGTTCTGGATCGTGGCGGCGATCTTGAGTCGGTTGCGCACAATGCCGGGATCGTTCAGCAATCGCTTCACATCCCGGGCGCCGTAGGCGGCGATTTTGTCTACGCGAAAGCCATCGAACGCTTTTCGATAGTTCTCTCGTTTCTTCAGGATCGTGCTCCAGCTCAAACCGGCCTGGGCGCCTTCCAGAACGAGAAACTCAAAGAGGAGCCGATCATCATGTATCGGCATGCCCCATTCTTCATCGTGATAGGTAATCGAAGGCTCGGTCGTGGCCCAGGGACAACGCGGCATTCCGCCAAACATGCGCGAATCCTGCCACAACTGAAACGGAAATTGAGGCACCGCTTCGTCTGGCCGACACTTGCCTAACGACTGCGGCAGGCCGCGATCCGCGACTAGAGCTGCTCGATTTTATAGCCGCGCTTTTGCAGGATCGCGATCACGCTTCCGGGACCGGAAAAGTGGCCGGCGCCGGCCACGATCGCGGTCGGTTTTCCGGTTCCCATTTCCGCTTCAATGCATCGGGCCCAGCGGAGATTGCGACGATCGAGCAATCGCTGGGCAAGGCCCGGGTTGGCTCGGCGGAGACGCGCATTCGTGGCGGAGAGCGCGGCCACGTCGCCGCGAATCCAGGCGGCCCGCGTGCGGGCGAAAAGCGTACTCACTTTCTGGTCGCGGGCCAGGATGTAGACGAGCAGATTTTCGCTGTCTCGCTCCAGCATCTCGCGCCAGAAAGCGACATGCTCATCAATCGTTTCGAGGCCACCAACTTCTTTGCCGGCGCGTTGGGCCTGGGATACAATCCGCGTCTCCATGCTCAACGGACTGGCCGGGCCCGTTGGACCGCGCTGAGCCAAAAGGCGAAGCGCGATGGCCCACGGTCGATAGTGCCGGACTTGATCGAACTTGAGACCGAATCGCCAAAGATTTTTCCGCAGCAGCGCGAGGGTGTCGGGCTGGACTTCAGCCTCGATGTCCTGACCGGAAGGATAGCGACCGGCGTCCCGGAATCGTCTCGCGAGCGCATCGCGCCGGCGCGGATCGTACTCGAAAAGAAGTCGCTCCGCTCCGGCCAAGGCACTTCGATAGGCACTTGGCAGCGGGTAATCGTCTTTCGTCAGGGAATGGAACGAGCCGACAAGGTAGAACGGGACCGGCGCGCTCGTGACGCGCCAGACGAAGTGCTTCGTCGGTGGGGCCTCCGCGGCGTGGGCGGAGCCGGCGGCTGCGAGCGTCGCGAGGGCGACGAGAAGGCGTGCGGCACGACGAACCCGCTGCGCTCTGGTCGACCGGCTCATCTCTCTCCGTACGGCCGGGGCTCGCTCGCTGTCAATCGCGGTCCGAGGTCAGAGCTTGTTAGGCGGTGGGCAATACGTCGTGCGGTTAGGCGAGCCGATATGCCAGCGCGGTGCGGTCACCGGAACTTTCCGTTGAGCCACCGGGAGCCGCTTGTTAGCGTGCGGTGGCTTTCATGGAAAAAAATATCGAGTCCCATCTCAAGGAAACCCGCGTCTTCAAACCCGCGTCCGCCTTCGCCAAAAAAGCCCGCATCAGGAGCCTCGCGCAATATCATCGCCTCTACCGGGAATCGATCCGCAGCCCGGAAAAATTCTGGGCGCGGGAAGCGCGCGAGCTGAGCTGGCAAAAGCCGTGGAAGAAAGTCCTCGAATGGAAAGCGCCATTCGCGAAATGGTTCGTCGGCGGGAAGCTGAACGTGTCCGAGAACTGTCTCGACCGGCACCTGCAAGGCCCGCGTCGCAACAAAGCCGCCCTCATCTGGGAAGGCGAGCCGGGCGAGAAACGCATTCTCACTTATCAGCAACTGCATCGCGAAGTTTGCCGTTTCGCCAACGTGCTGAAACGAAACAAAATCCGCCAGGGCGATCGGGTAATCATCTATCTTCCGGCAATCCCGGAAGCCGCCATCGCGATGCTGGCCTGCGCCCGGATCGGCGCGATTCATTCCGTCGTCTTCGGCGGCTTCAGTGCCGATAGCATTCGCGATCGGATCGCCGATTGCGGCGCGACGGCCGTCATCACGGCTGATGGCGGCTATCGGCGCGGGGCGATCGTTCCCCTCAAGCACAATGTCGATGAAGCGCTCGAAGGAAAAACGACGATTAGGCGCGTGATCGTTTTCAGACGGGCCGGCAACGAAATTCACATCGAAGAAGGGCGTGACGTCTGGTGGCATCGCGAGTTGGAATACGTCGACGCTCATTGCCCGCCGGTCGCGCTCGAGAGCGAGCATCCTCTTTACATTCTCTACACCAGCGGCTCGACCGGGAAACCAAAGGGCATCCTGCACACTACCGGCGGCTACCTCGTCGGGATTTATTCGAGCACGAAATACGTTTTCGATCTGCGCGAGGAGGACATCTATTGGTGCACGGCCGATGTCGGCTGGGTCACCGGGCACAGCTACGTCGTTTACGGTCCGCTCGCCGCTGGCGCGACCACTCTCATGTATGAAGGGGCGCCGAACTGGCCGGAGCCGGACCGCTTCTGGCGGATCATTGAGGAATATGCGGTCAGTATTCTCTATACCGCGCCGACCGCCATTCGCGCCTTCATTCGCTGGGGCGACCAATGGGTGAAGAAACACGATCTGACTTCTCTGCGATTGTTAGGCACGGTCGGCGAGCCGATCAATCCCGAGGCCTGGATCTGGTATCACAGGACGATCGGCGGCGGACGCTGCCCGGTGGTCGACACCTGGTGGCAGACCGAGACGGGCGCGATCATGATTACGCCGTTGCCGGGCGCGATCCCGACCAAGCCAGGGAGCGCGACCCTGCCGTTTTTCGGCGTCGATCCGGTGGTGGTCGATGCCGCGGGCAAAGAAGTGCCGCCTAACGTCGGCGGTAAGCTAATCGTGAGGCGACCCTGGCCCGCGATGCTCCGCACCATCTACGGCGACAAGGCGCGCTACAAGAAACAGTACTGGAGCGAGTACAAAGGAAACTATTTCACGGGCGACGGCGCACGCCGCGACAAGGACGGCTACTTCTGGATCGTGGGCCGGATCGATGACGTCCTGAACGTGGCCGGCCATCGCCTCGGCACCTCCGAGATCGAGAGCGCCCTCGTGAGTCACCCGCAGGTCGCGGAAGCCGCCGCCGTCGGTCGCCCCGATGAACTCAAAGGCCAGGGTCTGGTCGTTTTCGTCACCCTGAAGACGGGCGTGAAACCAACCCGGGCGCTGAAGAAGGAACTGCGCGGCCACGTCGGCCAGCACATCGGCGCACTCGCGAAACCGGACGAAGTGCGCTTCGCCGAGGCGCTCCCGAAAACGCGCAGCGGAAAAATCATGCGCCGTTTGCTTAAGGAAATTGCGAGCGGCGCGACTGTCACCGGCGACACCACCACCCTGGAAGATTTTAGCGTTCTGGCAAAACTGGCCAGCGTCGAGGATTAAGCAGGCGTAGTTTATCGCGTGAGCTTTATCTCCACTGGATTCCGCGAGCTGACGCTGAAGGTGCGGCGCCAGCGCACCCGCATGGCGCTCAAGCGGGAGAAGCGGCTCCTGCAAAAATCGGAGATTGCGCTTGGGCGCGAAGGGACGGCGGAAGCGGCCAATTTCCCCGAGGTGCGGAACGAGATCGTGGCGCTGAAAAAGCTCGAGCAAGAACAAAAAGAAGTCGCCGTCCGGATCGCGAAGATCGAGGAAGCGCTCAAGCAGATCGAGACCCAGCGTCAGGAAAACTCCCGGGAGCAGGCGGCTGCCCTGGCCAAACTCGAAGAGGAAAAGCGGCCCCTGGTTGAGCGCCGGAACGAAGCAAAGTCGGCCGCCGAACGTTGCGACAAGGAACTCGCCACCGTTGATCGCCGCCTGCAGGAAAACGAGACCGCCGATCGCGAGCTTCTGAAAAAAGTCTCAGCTTTGCAGGCGACCGAGCCGCCGCCGGCCGATCTTCAAGCCCAGATGGATCGGCTCGGTGCGGAGCGCGCCCAACTCCCGCGCGAAAAAGCGCAGATGGAACAGGCCCGTCTCGGCAGCGCGGAGGCCTGTCGTTCGGCGCGGGAAAAACTGGCCGCGGAAGAGGCCGCCCTCGCGCAGGCCGAGAAAAACATCGCGCGCGTCCGAAGCGAGTTTGAAGCGCGCGATCGGGCACTCAACGAAAGCGCGCGCGCCCAGCAGGAGGAGGTGAAGCAGGCGCGACAACAACACCAGACGGTCGAAGAAAAGAAAAACCCCGCCTATCTCAATATCGGACGCCATCTCGCTTCCCAGGGGATCGCGCCCCCGACCGCGCCTCATCTTCTGACCGAGGTGCAACACCGTCGCACGGCGGTCGACCGCCACGCCCAACACAAAAAGGCGTTGGCCGAATTGTCGGGCCAGATCGACAAACAGGAGCTGCGGAAATTTTATTTCACGCTCTTCTCTCTTCTCGCCCTGCTCGCGATCATCCTGCCGCTCGTTTCGCAATCGCCGAGCAAGCGCGAATGGCTCCCGCAGGAAACGCTCGCGATTCTTTCCCTCGACCTCGAGCAATTGCACAAGGGGGCGCTGACGAAACGCTGGAGCAAAGATCAGCCTGAAATCTGGCAGAAAGTCTCCGCCGGCCTCCTCGGCCCGGCGGCACGCACTCCCGTGCTTAATCTCGCCGAGGAAGGGCGGCGGGTGACGCGCGCCCTCGCCCTCGATGAGAGCAGCGGGGAACGGGAATACGACCTGGTGGAAGCGCGCGCCGATCTCGCCCCGGTCGTCCGCACGATTACGCAAAACGACCGCTTCAGGAAAAGCACCGTCGCCGGCTTGGTCGTCTGGCAGGGGCCGGATGTGACGGTGGCGCGGGTCGGGCCCCGCACCCTCGCGGTTGGTTCGTTAGGCGCAGTCGATCGGCTGGTCCAGGTGCGCCTCGGGACGCAGCCCGATCTCAAGGTCGAGGGCCCGTTGCTCGAGCGCTTCCAAACCCTCGATGCGAATAACGCCCTCCGGCTCGTCTCCCGCACCCCGGGCGATCTGGCAACTTTTTTTGGCCCGATCTTCCCGCCCGAACTGTTGCGAGCGGCGGATCTGCTCGGCTTCGAGATGAATCTCGCGACGCCGGCCAAGGCCCATCTTTTTCTGAAGACAACCGATGAAGCGAAGGCCAGGGAATTGGCCGCGGGTCTGCAAAACGAACCGCGGCGCTGGCTCACTTTGCCCGGTTCGGATTTTGTCCTCACAACCGAACCGCCCAAGGTGGAACAGAAGAATGAAACCCTCGACCTGCACTTCGACATTCCCGACGGAACCGCGCGGCTCTTCCTGCAGCGGCTGGCCAGGGTGGAGGCCGCCCCGACCCCTGGGCCGTGAACCATTTTTTTCTCCCGGTCCTCGCCCTGCTCGCATTTTCCTCCGCGCTCGGGGAACCGCACTACGACAACCTGGTCGACATCAAATCGGTCGACCCAACGATTCTGGTCGAACTGCGTTACGCGACGGCGCGGAACGCGACCGGGCGGGCGCTTTACCCGCCGGAAATGCCGGCTCTTGTTCGGCCGACGACCGCGGCGCGTCTCGCCAGAGCGCAGGCGTTCCTCCGCGCCCGGGGTTATCGGCTCAAGATTTGGGACGCCTACCGGCCGCTCGCTGCCCAGATGGCCCTTTGGGGCCAAACCCACAACGGCACCTTCGTGGCTGATCCGCTCAACGGCGACGGCTCCCTCCATACCTGGGGTGTAGCGGTCGACGCCACCATGGTCGACGACCATGGGCGCGAAGTATCAATGCCGAGCGGTTTTGACGAATTCTCTCCCGAGGCCAAGCTGCACTACCATGGCGAGGACCCGACCGTGCAATCCCATCTCAAGCTTCTCCAGAGAGCGATGCGCCACGGCGGCTTTTACGGAATGCGGACCGAGTGGTGGCATTTCGTCGCCTATGATTGGAAGAAGTTTGCGCCGATCCGGGAAGCGAAGCAGATCAGGTAGCAGCCTTGGAATTCGCGCTACACCATGATCGCCACACTCAGCCAGGATCTCAGCCAACCGGAATACATTCACGTTCTGATCAACCCGCTCCCGGTCTATGGGCTCGCGATGGGCGTCATCGGCCTCATCATTGCGCTCATCCAACGCAGCCGGCGCGCGCAAGTCGCGACCCTCGCGCTCATCCTGCTCAGCGGCCTGATCGCGTGGCCGACGGTGCATTACGGCGAGGCCAGTTACGATCGTGTCCTCTCGATGGCGGATGATCAAGGGCAGGCCTGGTTGAAAGTGCACGAACATCGGGCGGATGAACTTGCCTGGTCGTTTTATGTCCTGGCCGGACTCGCGGCGATCGCGATTTTCGCCCCGATAAAATGGCCGAGAACGGCGCTCGCCTTGTCCATTGCGACACTGCTCTGTTCCTTCGCCGCCCTCGGGGTCGGCGGCTATATCGCGCACGCCGGTGGCAAAATTCGGCACCGCGAATTTCGGAACGAGCCGGCGCCAGCGGTCCCGGCCGAAGACGAGGAAGATTAGGGGCGTGCGGGTCGACATCATCACGCTTTTTCCCGAAGTCTGCCGGGTTCCGTTAGGCGAAAGCATGATGGGCCGGGCTCAGGAAGCGGGCGCGCTCGAGCTTCAGATTCACGATCTCCGCGCCTGGACTCACGACCGCCACCACGTCGTCGACGACGCCCCCTTCGGTGGCGGCCAGGGGATGGTGATGAAACCGGAGCCGATCTTCGCCGCGGTCGAATCGCTCCGGACGGAGGTGAGTACGGTCGTGCTCATGAACCCGCAAGGCCGGCGCTTCGACCAAACGGTGGCGCGGGAATTTTCGGTGAAGCCGCATCTCATCATCATTTGCGGCCATTACGAAGGAGTCGATCACCGCGTCATCGAACATCTGGTCGAGGCCGAGATCTCGATTGGCGATTACGTCCTGACGAACGGCGCGATCGCGGCCGTCGTCTTTGTCGACGCCATCGTTAGGCTGCAGCCCGGCGTGCTCGGCCACGAGCAATCGGCGGCCGACGACAGTTTCAGCGGCGGCCTGCTTGAAGGGCCGCAATACACCCGGCCGGCTGACTTCCGCGGCTGGAAGGTGCCGGACGTTTTGCTCTCGGGTCATCACGGCGCGATCGCCGCGTGGCGAAAACGCGAGGCCGAACGCCGCACCCGCGAAAACCGGCCCGACCTTTTGTCCTAGACGGAGGCGAGCTAGGCTTTGAGCTCGGCGCCGGTGTTGGCGTCGGTCACGATGAATTTTTCGTGATGGAAAGTCGGGTCGGCCCGGAACATAAGGCGGCCGGCATAACGACGCTCCAACTCGACGAGCAATTCTTCGTCCTCTTCTTTCAGACGTTTCAACACTTCCGGATTCAGAATTACCCGGATGTCGTGGATCGAATCCTGGTATTTGCGCATCACGGTGTTGAGCGCACGATGCACTTCCACGCTCGTGCTCATGGTCGTCTTGACCATCCCGCGGCCTTCGCAATAGGGGCAGTTTTGATAGATCGAGTCGCTCAGGCTTTCCTGGGCGCGCTGCCGCGTCATTTCCATCAAGCCTAACGACGAAATGGGGAGAACGTGCGTCTTGGCCTTGTCCCGCTTCAGGCGTTCCCGCATCCGGCTGTAAACCTGTTGCTGATCCTTGCGATTTTTCATGTCGATGAAGTCCCCGATGATGAGGCCACCGATGTTGCGGAGGCGGAGTTGGCGCGCGATTTCGTCGGCCGCCTCCAGATTGGTCTGCAGGATCGTTTTCTCGACGTCGCGTCCGCCTTTGTTGCGACCGGTGTTGACGTCAACCGCGACGAGCGCCTCGGTCTCGTCGATCACGATATATCCGCCGCATTTCAACCAAACCTGGCGATGAAAGGCGTCGTCGATTTGTTTCTGAACGCCGAAGGTTTCAAAAATCGGCGCGGCGCCGTCGTAAAACTTGATCCTGCTTTTCGCTCGCCGGGAGATTTCGCCGACCATGTCGGCCATCCGCCCGACCGCTTCGTGATCGTCGCAGACCACTTCGTCGATCTCGTCCGTGAGAAAATCGCGTACTGTTCGGTCAACGAGGTCGGGCTCCTCGAAAACGCGCGCCGGGGCGGGCTGCTCGCCGATCTGTTTTTCGATCTTCGACCATTGTTCGAGGAGGAAAGCGAGGTCGCGCACGAAATAACGGGCCCGCTGGCCTTCGCCGACGGTCCGAATGATGACGCCGATGCCATCGGGAATATCGAGCTCGCGCAGAATCTTGCGCAGCCGGGCGCGCTCTTTCGGGTCCTCGATCTTGCGCGAGATGCCGCTCCGATCGCTGAAGGGCATGAGCACGAGATAACGCCCGGCGAAGCTCAGGTTGGTCGAGACACGCGGGCCTTTCGAGCCGATCGGGCCCTTTGTCACCTGCACGATAACATCGGACCCGATCGGGTAGATGTTCGGGATATCCTTTGCCGTGAGGCGCTTCTTCGGGCGTTTTCGGTCGCCGCGCTCGGGCCGCTCGATTTCTTCCACCCCGCTGTCGAGCGCAGCCGGAATCGCATCCCAGAAGTGGAGGAAAGCATTTTTTTCGAGGCCGATGTCGACAAACATCGCCTTCAGACCGGGCTCGATGTTCTTCACCCGGCCCTTGAAAACGCTGCCGGCGATGTTGCGCGAGCTGTCGCGCTCGACGCTATATTCCTCGAGCTGGCCGTCCTCGAGCAGAGCGACGCGGCGTTCGAGTTTCTCGACGCTGATAATGATTTTGTTGCCGGTCTTGCGGCGCAGGCCAAGAATTCGTTTCACTTGCTCGATCATAGGGCTGAAAAATTTTCGAAGTCATCGCGGTGGATCCGGTGCTGAACTTCATGGGTTGACTAAAAGGAGGGGGCGCCGCGCTTCCGTTGTTTGGGAGTCGGGGCAGGGGCGGGTGCGGGGGCGGGTCGCGGATGTCGGTTAAACATCCGCTCAAAAAAGTTGCGGGGGCGCTGCTGCTCGGGAGGCGCCACGGGTTTGGCGCGTAAGACGGGCATCGCGCGCGGCGCGTTTTGCACCCGGCCGCGAGCATCGGCCTCCGGTTCGACGTCGGGGGCGTCGCCCGGATTGGCCATTTCGGCGGCCTGGGCAGGATTGCCGCTGGCGTCCTCTTCATCGGAACCCGGCTTGGCCAGCGGATCGTCCTTGTATTTCACTGCCACGATCTGGTCAAAAGGGTTGTCTTTGTGCGCCGGGGCGAGCCAGGCGAGTTGCGGCTCGTACTTCCCCTCGTCCATCCCTATGACGCGCTCCAGAATGCGGTCGGCGATCGGAGCAGCAACCGATCCGCCGTGCCCGAACGCGCCCTGCACCATCACCACGACGGTGTATTTCGGATGGTCGTATGGGGCGAAACAGCAGAACCAGGCAACGTTATCCTTCTTGCCATTCAACATCGCCTGCGCGGTTCCAGTTTTGCCGGCCACCTCCACATTTTCCATGCGGGCAGCGCGTCCGGTCCCCCCGTCCTCATTAACCACTCTCCAAAAGCCGCGCCTGACGGTTTCAATCTGATCGGGGGTCAACTCGTCGCGAAAATCGGCATGCAGCTTGGGAGTTTGCGGCACGGCGATCTTGCCCTCGGCGTCGAGCAGCGGAGAACCATCCTGGTTGAGAACGCGGTCGACCAAACGCGGGTAATAGGAAATGCCGCCGTTGGCGATGGCGGAATAAGCCATGGCCATTTGGAGCGGCGTGGCGAGGTCGTAGCCCTGGCCGATGGAAACGTTTGCGGTATAAGCCGAAGACCACCTTTCGTTAGGGTGGGTGATCCGCATCCAGTCCGGTCCGGGCAAAACGCCGGGCGATTCGCCCGTGATTTCGACTCCCGTCGGTTTGCCCAAACCCAGCGCGTCACCCGTCGTGTCGATCGCGTCGATGCCGGCGGCGTTGCCGTATTGATAAAAGAAGGCGTTGCAGGAAACCTTGATCGCTTCGCTTACGCCTAACGTTCCGTGAGCGCCACCGTGTTCATTGATCCAGCACTGAAAGTAATGGTCGCCGTAGGAGACGCCGCCGGTGCAGGTGAATTTTTGCTTCCCAATCCCTTTGCGCATACCGGCAAGCGCAGTTATGAGCTTGAAGGTCGAGCCGGGCGGGAAAGCACTAATCGCGCGGTTGACGAGCGGATGCGCGGCGTCAGCCCGCAGCGTCTTCCAATCTTTCGCCTTGATGCTGGGGATGAAGGTATTCGGGTCGAAGGAAGGCACGGAAGCCATGGCGAGGACATTACCGTTGTTCGGATCGACCACCACGGCCGCCCCGCGGCCCACGGCGCGCAGCGCTTCCTCGGCGATTGCCTGGATGCGTGCGTCGATCGTCAGGCAAACATTTGCTCCCTGCTTCGGGGGCTCTTCCCTAACGACACCATCGATCGTGCCCTTGGCATTGCGCCGCATGACCCGGATCCCGGGCTGACCGCGCAAGTACTGATCCATCGTCTTCTCGACGTTCGATTTCCCCACCACGTCGCCCTGATAAAAAGTGTATTTGCGCGCTTCCTCGGTGTTGGTGTCGTCCGGCGCGCCGACGTAGCCGAGAATGTGGGACGCGAGCGCCCCGTAAACGTAGGAGCGGACCGGCTTGATCGCGATGTCGACGCCGGGCAACCCGACGTCGTGCTCGGAGAACTTGGCCATGGTCGCGAAATCGATGTCCTTGATGTAGGAATAAGGCACCTCGGTGTTGTTGCGATAATGGCGCTGAAGCTGGTTGGCGTTGTAATTGCGCGCCAGGTCGAGGTCTTCGAGCCGCGGGACGACGCCGTCATTCACGATCCGGACGATGTCGGGCTCCTTCATATCCTTGGGCATCCCGCTGATCGTGGCCCGGTACTGCGTCTCTGGCGGGCGGCCGTAACGCTGCCGGTAGCCCTTCACCATCTCCGGGAGATAAAAATCGACCGCGTAACTGGCCCGATTCTGGACGAGCGGAACGCCGTTGCGATCGCGGATCTCGCCCCGGATCGACGGGATGCGCACTGTTGCTTCGGAACTGCTCTGGATGCGCGCCGTCCATTCGTAGCCGCGCGCCACCTGCACCCACCAGAGACGGAAGAGGAGCAGGCTAAGCCCGAGCAACATGCAGAGCCCGAGGAACTGAATGCGCAGAGTTGGCTTAGTGCGTCGAATATTCATCGAAACCATCTTCCTGCAGAAGATACGGGCTGTTGGTCAGGCGCGAAAGCCAGTGGAGCGACCAAAAAATGAGCGGCGCCATCAACATCGCGATCAGACCGGGCCCGCCGATTTGCCACCAGACCTCGCGATTGAAAATGAGGGAGCCGCGCCGGAAAGAGATCATCAAATATTGAGTGAGGAGAATGAGAGCTGTGCAAACACCACTAAGGACACAATGCACTTCCCACCGACCTCGATGAAACAAGGGCTTGAGACCGTGCATGATGGCGGCGAGAACCGCGTATAGGAGTATCGACCATCCGAAGGAGATTTCAACATGGGCCTCGAGCACCTGCACCGTCATCGCGTCCCACAAAAACCCGGCGACGAAGGCGAGGGCGAGCATGAGCGGGAACGGCAAGGCGACCGCGCCGTAGCAGACGATCACCGGCACGATGTAGATGTGGGCGTTGAACATCCAGTCGAGCGTTGGGAGGAAGATCTCGACGATCTGAGCCACGAAGACGAGCAGGACGAGGAGGAGGAAGAAAATCATCGCTGAAATATCGAAATCCGAAGGCCGAATATCGAAACAATCTCGAAATTCGAATGGGCAAAACCGCGACCTGTCGGTTTCCTGATTCCTGCTTCCAGATTTGGATTTGTTTCGGATTTCGACATTCGGATTTTCTTCCCTACTTGCGCCCGATCACGACAAAGACGTCTTCCAATTTCGCGAGGTCGACCGCGGGCGCCAGCTTCGCCTGGCTATCAAGGGCACGGACGTGGAAGCTGCGCACTGTGCCAACAAAAAGGCCGGAGGGGAAAACTCCGCCGACGCCAGAGGTATAAACTTTTTGGCCGGGCTTCAGCTGTGCCTGCTTCGAAAGATAATTCAGGTCGAGCATGGGAGTGAGGCTGCCGGCGACCCGTTCGCCGGTCACGATCCCCTGCTCGCGCGTGCCCTCGACGCTCGCCGCCACCCGGCAATTCTCATCTGAGACGAGCAGGACAACGGCTATCGTGTCGCTCACGGTGGTGGTGCGCCCGACAAGACCTTCATCGGTCAGGACCGGCATCTCCGGCTCGATGCCATCCTGTGCCCCACGGTTGATCGTGACCGTGCGCCACCAGGTCGATGAATCGCGCGAGACAATCTCGGCTGGGACGAGCCGGAAGAGCGAGCGCTCACGATAATTGAGCGCGTGGCGCAGCCGGTTGACCTCGTGCTCGACGTCGCGCAAAGCCTCGTTCGTCGCCTTGAGCGAGCGATTCTCGACTCTGAGCGCGGCGTTTTCGCGCTCCAGTTCCTCGAGCGATTTCAACCCCGCCCGGACCGAACTGATCTGGCGGTCGAGACCGGAACCGCTCTTGAGAAAGGGCGAGATGACCTGGAAAAAGGTCGACTGAATCTTGCGCGTCGCCTGCGGCCCGAGGCTGAAGAGCGCGAGGAGCGCCGCAGCGAAAATCACGATCGCGACGATGCTGCTGCGGCTCATTGGAATTGCCAATCGCCGATTTCCAATTGCCAACCGGCATCAGACGACATTTCCCCTAACGAGCAGCCACAATCGGCAATTGGCCCGTAACGGAGCCGCAGGCGAGGCCGGGCTTTCCATTGGAAATCCGAAATTGGCGATGCTCTCACTGCCGCCACTGACGATCGGCGGTCGCGACCTGGCGGAGAAACTTGATCTCGTTCAGACATTTTCCGGTCCCTTCCGCAACTGCGCTCAGCGGATCTTCCGCCACGTGCACGGGCAGGCCGGTCTCTTCGCTCAGGAGACGATCGAACCCGCGTAAAAGCGCGCCGCCGCCCGCAAGGACAAGCCCGCGATCGACCAGGTCGGCCGATAATTCCGGCGGGCAACGCTCGAGCGTGATGCGGACGGAATCGACAATCGTCGAGATCGGCTCGAGCAACGCTTCGCGCACTTCCTGCGAAGTGATGGTGAGGGTTTTGGGCAGCCCGGCCACAAGGTCGCGTCCTTTTACTTCCACGCTCGTTTCCTTGTCGCTCGGATAAGCCGAGCCGATCTTGATCTTGATTTCCTCCGCGGTGCGCTCGCCGATCATCAGGTTGTAGGCGCGCTTCATGTATTGCACGATCGCTTCGTCCAACTCGTCGCCCGCCACCCGCACACTGCGGCTGAAGACGATGCCGGAGAGCGAAATCAGCGCCACTTCCGTGGTGCCGCCGCCGATGTCGATGATCATGTTCCCGGCCGGATCCTGCACCGGGAGGCCAACCCCAATGGCGGCTGCCATCGGTTCCTCGATCAGGTAAACCTCGCGCGCACCCGCGTGGGTGGCCGATTCGCGGACGGCGCGTTTTTCCACTTCGGTGATGCCGGAGGGGACCGCGATCACGACCCGGGGACGCGCCCGCACCCGGCTGTTGTGCACCTTGGTAATAAAATGGCGCAGCATCGCCTCGGTCACTTCGAAGTCGGCAATGACACCGTCCTTGAGCGGCCGGACGGCGACAATGTTGGCCGGAGTGCGGCCGAGCATGCGTTTCGCTTCGTCGCCCACCGCCAGCACCTTGGACGTGCCGGCCTGGACTGCCACGACCGAGGGCTCGCGCAGGACGATGCCCTGATCCTTGACGTAGACGAGAGTATTGGCGGTACCGAGATCGATCCCGATGTCGCTGGAGAACCAACCGAAAAGTCTGTTTAACATGAGAGAAACCCTTAGAAAATGCGTCAACGCCGGCCGATCCTTCCAAAGCGAAAGCTGTGCCGCGCGTCCGGACAGGCGAAAAACCATGTATCTTGGAACGGCGCAAGGGCGCGTCAAGGGAAAGCTGGCCGCTCCCTGGCCGAAACGTTCAATGTCCAACGGTCAACTCAGAGGCGGGATGCGACCCGCTAAAATTGGACGTTGGACGCGGGAGGTTGGACGACGGACGTTTCGGCTGCTCTCCTGCTTCCACCTTCGATGCCCACGCGCCCGCTCCTCATCGCTCCTTCCATCCTCGCGGCCGATTTCGGCCACCTCGCGGCCGATCTGGAGCGCGTGATCGAGGCCGGGGCCGACTGGCTCCATCTCGATATCATGGATGGCCAGTTCGTCGACAACATTTCCTTCGGCCCCGCGATCGTGAAACTGGTCCGGAGCCTAACGACTCGGCCGCTCGATGTTCATCTCATGATCGAGCGGGCCGATCATTACATTCCCCGTTTCGCGGAAGCGGGCGCCGACTCGATCACCGTCCACGTCGAGCCGGAAGCGAAACACGATGTCGCCGCCAGCTTGCGAATGATCCGGGAGCGCGGCTGCCGCGCCGGCCTGACTTTGAACCCGGCGACACGTTTCGCCGTCGTCGAGCCGCATTTGCCTAACCTCGATCTCGTCCTCATCATGACGGTGCATCCGGGTTTCGGCGGCCAATTTTTCCGGCCCGAGATGATGGAAAAAGTGCGGCGGGCAGCCGACCTGCGCTCGTCGTTAGGCGCAGACTACGACATCGAGGTCGACGGCGGGATCAATGCCGACACGGGCGCGGTTTCGATCGAAAACGGAGCGAACGTGCTCGTGGCCGGCACCTGGGTTTTCAAGGCCGCCGATTACGCGGGCGCGATTCGCGCCCTTCGCGGCGGCGACTGAAGGATTGCTGGAAGAAAAGCGCAATGCTTTGCAAAGTATCCTTGCGCGATCGGGAGGAAATACTGGCATGATGAAAAACGAGAAAGACAACATTGAGCTTGGCGCGGTGGAAAATCATGATGGCATCCTGACGATTCGCGGCGGGGGCGCGCGGCGGGACTGGAACGGCATCCATTATAAGCAGGGGATGTCGGCGAAAAACGTCGGCACGACGAAACTATCCGCCAACATCGCGACCATCCCGCCGGGCGGAGTGGCCTACGCTCATATCCACGTCGGCTTCGAGCTCATCCTTTACATCCTGGAAGGAAAAGTCCGGCACGAGTTCGGGCCCGGCCTGAAAAAGGTGATCGAGAACGAGGCGGGCGACTTCATTTACATTAAGCCGGGCGTCCCACACGAAGTCTTCAACATGAGCGGGACGGAGCCGGTGGTCGCTTTCGTGGCGCGATCGTCGGCGGAGGAGTGGGACAACATCGTGCCTTACGACCGGAAGCAGGATTTGTAACGGCGATCTGTGACCGTCGCAGCGCGGCCAGCTTTGGTCTCGACGGTTTTTAAACCGTGACTGGCAACGCAGGTCATAGACCCCCGCTCGAAACGGCACGGCCGATGCTGAGTGAGAAGCATGTTTATGCTTGTGCTTCTCGGCGTCCTGGTCGTGGGACCGGCTTTATTCGGATTTCTTTTCGCGGCCGACCACGGCTTCGCGGCTTATCGTTTTTTGCCGCGCAGGTTGCGGCCCGGCGTCCCGATCGTTTATCGGGTGCTGGAGAGTTCCACCCACCCGGACCACGATGCCTACGAGATCCATCCGGCGGAGCGCGGCGAATTCTACTACTACCTGAAAAACAAATACTGGCGGGTGGAAGAAGTGCGCCCGGACGGCTGGATCGTGGCCCGCACTCCGCTCATGGAACAGCAACTTCTGCGGCGCGACGATCCCAACCTGCGCAAGGCCAACCTGCTCGAACGTCTCCGCTACGCGGCCCGCTTCCCCTATCCCGCCTAACGACCCGGCGCCGGCCTAACGACCTGGGCGTCCGGAATGGCGAGAGGCGATGGCGTCAGGCCCGGTTTTCTCCTGCTCACCTCGCCCCCATTTGTGACGAAGTGATGTTGTAAACTTCCAGGAGCGCGGTCCCACTCGCGCCGTGAGTATCGGACAACAGGACGGTGTAAGTCCCGGCCGGCAGGGTGAGAAGGAGTGCGGAATCCAGTGGATCCCCCGGATCAAAGCCGGCCGCGACCAATTCCGCCGACTGTGCGTCCTGCCAGTTGTCGTTTGCAAAAATCGTCGTGCCCTGGCTGTCCATGAGTTGCAGGCTCGGATCCGGGAGCGGGTCGGCAATCGAAAAAGGTTCCTGGCCTAACGAGGGGCCGAGTGCGCGAAAAACGAGCGTCTCCGGCTCCGTGCCGCCGACGATTGAGCCTGCGATCATGATCCCTTCGCCGGTCCCAACCAGGCCGCGAGTCGATAAATTGAGCAACTGGACCGCGTGGGTGGGATCGAGATCATATACCTCGACCAGCGCAATATTCTGCGTCCCTTCGACCCCGGTCACGATCGTAGTGTAGGACCCGGGCGCGAGGTCGGCGATGAGAGCCGCCTCCTTTGGATCGCCGGGGGCCAGCATGGTGGCCCTGATCTCCTGCGTCTGGTCGCCGTTAATCCAGTCGTTATTCGTGGCGAGCAATTTCCCCGTGGAATCGAGCAGCGCCAGACTCGGATCGGCGAGCGGCGAAGCGATGCCGCCGGCGGCCAGCGAGGGCCCGATCGCCCTAACGAGGACGCGCTTCGTTCCGTTTCCCTCGCCGAGAATGAAACCGCCAATCAGAACATGGTCGCCGGTCGCAGCCCGGGCGCGGGTGGAAATGTTGAGCAGCGTGTTGCCAGCGGGAGTGGGACTCGGCGTGGCCGAAGGTGTCGGAGTGATGCTCGGGCTTGGAGTCGGAGTCGAACTGGGAGTCGGCGACGGCGTGGGCGTGGCAGTGGGCGACGGAGTGGGAGTGGGAGTCGGCGGCGGCGTGGAAAATCCGGCGGCGAGAAAAGCCAAGGCGTCGTTTCTGACCTGCGACCAATATTCAAACGAATGACCAGCGCCCGGAATCGTTCTGGCTTCGAAGTTCGTCGCGCCGACTGCCTGAAGCGCCGCCGCCATGTCGTCCAGTTGTGCGGCCGGCATCGTGTCATCCGCTTTGTCGAAGATCAGGAGCGGCGCGACCGTCGCGTCGAGCAGCCAGGCTGGCGAAGCAGCCCGCAGGGCCGCGGTGTCGGTCGAGGGAACGCCAACGTAGTTGGTGACCGTTAGGATGAAGCCTTCGATATTCGGATCGGGGCTGAAATCGGAGAGATCGTAGGCGCCGGAAAGGCCGACGCCGACATCAATGCGATCGGCTCCCGCGGTTCCGGTTGCGGCCAGCCAGGCGGTGTGACTGGCGCCGGACGATCCGCCGACCGCGCCGACCTGGCCGTTGCAGCGGGGATCACTCCGCGCCGCCTCGACCGCGAGATGGACATCATTGCCCTGATCGGGAAATCTGCCTAACGAACTCTGACCCGGAATCGATCCCGGTGGAGCGAGACGATGGGAAATGGAGAAGGCGAGATATCCGGCGTCGGCCAAGTCCTGCCCGCACCCCGCGGGACCGGAATCGAGTTCCGATCCGGCGACGAAGAACCCACCGTGGATGACGAGCACGGCCGGCCACGGACCCTGCCCCGTGGGCGTGTAAACTGTCCACGTGAGCGGTGTGCCGTCGTCGGCCGTCGCATAAACCTCGGAGGCCGGCGCCTGCAATGCATCGCCCGACCGGCCCGCGAACGCGCCCGCGAGCGCCAGACAAAACAAAGAAAAAAATAGGACGATTTTCGCCATCACGCCGTTGCCTAACCCCGACCCTAAAACACCGACATTACCGATAGGTAAATGCTTTGTTACTTTTGCCGGAGGCGGCGCTGGCAAAATCGCAACCCCCAGCTTAGAGATCCCGGGTGAAACGGGCGCCCGAGCATTTCCATTTCCTCGGCATCTGCGGGACGGCGATGGGATCGGTCGCGGCGGCCCTGCGCGATCGCGGCTGCACCGTTACCGGCTCGGACGAAAAAGTGTATCCACCGATGTCCGATTTCCTCCGCGCCCGCGGCATCGTGTTGCGCGAGCCCTACCGGGCGGAAAATTTGCCTAACGACCCGGAGGCGGTGGTCGTGATCGGGAACGCGATCAAACGCGGCAATCCGGAAGTGGAGGCGGTTCTGAATCGCAAGCTCTATTACCTTTCGCTGCCGGAAGTGCTGAAGGAATCTTTCCTGCGCGGGCGCCACAATCTTGTCGTTACGGGCACGCATGGGAAGACGACCACGACCGCCCTTCTCGCCTGGATGCTGACTGTCGGCGAGATGGAGCCGGGCTATGTCGTGGGCGGGCTGCCGCGCAATCTCGGGCAGGGCGCGCTCTTCAACGATTCGAAGCATTTCGTGATCGAGGGCGACGAATACGACAGTGCCTTTTTCGACAAGCGCTCCAAATTCATCCATTACCTGCCCGAGCTGCTCGTGCTCAACAATATCGAGTTCGATCACGCCGACATCTTCGACGATCTCGCGGCGGTGAAGCTGAGTTTCCGCCGGCTCGTCAACATCGTGCCGCAGAACGGCATGATCCTGCTCAACGGCGACGACCCCAACTGCATCGAGGTCACGCGCGATTGTCTCGCGCCGCTGGTCGAGGTCGGTTTTTCGAAGAACTGCGCCGAGCGCATCCGCGATGTCTCCTACACCGCGCAGGGCTCCCATTTCACGCTCGGCGAAAGGCCGTTCGATTTCCCGATGATCGGCGAGTTCAACGTCCGCAATGCAGCCATGGCGGCGGTCGCGGCCCGTTTTTATGGCCTCGGGCCCGAGATCATCCAGACCGCCCTAACGAGTTTCGAAGGCATCGCGCGCCGCCAGGAAGTGCGGGGCGAAGCGCGCGGCGTGACCGTGATCGACGACTTCGGCCATCATCCGACCGCGATCCGCGAAACCCTGAGCGCGTTACGGGTTCGTTATGCCGGGCACCGGCTCTGGGCGATTTTCGAGCCGCGCTCGAACACGACCCGGCGTGCCGTCTTTCAGGAACAATTGCCGGACGCGCTCCGATTGGCGGACGGCATTTTCATTTCGCAGATCGCTGCTCTCGAACAAATCCCGGCCGAGGAACGCTTGCATCCCGAGGCGGTGATAACGGCTCTGCTGGACGCAGGCCGGATGGCCTTTTACGAACCGGACGCAGCCGCGATCGTGGACCGGATCGTACCGCAACTCCAGCCTAATGACATCGTCGTCGTCTTCAGCAACGGCGGCTTCGATGGCATCCACGAGAAATTGCTCGCGCGGTTGCGGGTTTGATTCCGGGGAACACGGGCTGCCAGCCCGTCGTTCGGCGCAGTCTGCGCCGAACCTGCGCGGCGTGACGTCAAAAGAACGCCTGCGAGTAGGGCGCTGCGCGCATTGCATCCGGCGAGACTCGCCGGATGGGACCGGCTAACAGCCCGTGCTCCCCAGAGGCGGAACTCGCAGTCGCGCTACGATGTATGGTCGAGCACGATCCTCCAGCCCTCGGGCAAATGGCGAAAAAGGAGGGTGAACTTCCCGTGCGGCCGATCTTCCTTCCGCTCCAGGCTCCAGCTCCCGAGGGCGATGGCGGCATCACCACAGAGACGAGTGATCGTTAGACCAGAAAAGGTCAGAGTGCCCATTTTTTCCCGGCTGTCGTATTTCTTCGCATAACGATCGCGGACGGTTTGCCAGCCGCGCGTCACTTCGTCGCCCGAGACGAAGGTGGTGTCGGGCGAGCGAGCGTAGCCGGCCATAAAGGCGTCGATCTCGCCGCGATTCCAAGCCGCTGCCTGGGCGTCGAGGATGGCGGCAATCGGATCCAGCTTGATCGCCCCAGCCGGTGGAATTGAGAGAAAAAGCAGGCCCGCCAACGTCACGAGCCAGCCAAAACGAGTGCGCTTCATGGCGGCAGAATCCCGCAACTCGCTCTGCCCGTCGAGTTTTCTCCGGGGCGCGTAATTGAATTGACCTTCTCACGCCAGACCTTTACATAAGCGCGTGCTCCGCTGCTTTCTTCTCTGCCTCGGTTCGGTTTTTTGCATTGCGGTTTCGCTCCCCGCCCAGGTCGGCAATCGCGCCCCCAACCGCCCGGCCGACATGGTGACGATGCAATATCCGAACAGCGATGTCTCGGATGTCCTGCATCTTTACGAGAATTTGACCGGCAAAAAACTCGTTCTCGACAACAACGTTCAGGGTAAGGTCAACATTTTCCTGGCCAAACCCGTCCCGCGCGAGGAAGCCATCCGCATCATCGAGATGAATCTGGCCCTCAACGGCTATTCCCTTGTTCCAGCCGAGGGCGACATCGTCGAAGTCGTCGGGGTTAACAAAAACCCGCGGGCCGCGGCCGTGCCGATCATCTCCGATCCCGCCGATCTCCCGACCGGCGCGACGGTCGTGAGTTACCTCTTCCGCCTCGATTATGCCGATCCGCAGGAGCTGCAGCAGGTCCTCTCGCAATATCTGGCCGGCATCGGCGGGCAGGCGCCCATCCTCGCCCTGCCAAAATCGTCCAGCCTTCTCATCACCCAGAGCGCCGATGTCTTGCGCAAGATCGTGCGCATGGTCGAGCAGATCGACGTCGCGCCGGCGGAGGTGACGAGCAAGTTCATCAAGCTCGAGCGCGCCGACGCTCAAAAAGTGGTCGACATGCTGAAGGATATTTTCGAAAAGGGCGACGAGACGCCGCAGCCGGGCCGGGTCCGCCGGGTGCGCGGGATTATTCCGCCGGCCCAGCAGGGAGCGGAGGACGAAGGCGGCGGCGCGGTCCTCTCGGAAGAATCGCTCGTCGTGGGTAAGATCAAGCTCGAAGCCGATGTGCGCACGAACCGGATTCACGTTATCACGCGCCCGATCAATCTGCCCTTTATCGAGAAGTTGATCGCGGAATTCGATGCCAACGTGGAGTTTGGCAAACCGGTCGCGATGCCGTTGAAATACGTCGCGGCGGGCGACGTTTTGCCCGTGCTCGTCCAGGCGTTGACCGAGCCGGGCGAACAGGAACAGCAAGGCCAGGGCCCGCCCGGGCAGCAAAACCGAAATCCACGCACCAACCCGACCCCGCCGCCGCAATCCAACACTGGACTCACCGGGACCGCGAGCGACAGCACCCTGCAGGTGAGCGAAGAACTTTCGACCGAGCCAGTCAACACGGCGCCGCAGGCGGTCACAGTTGGCAACACGAAGCTGATCGCGGATTCGCGGGCCAACAGCATCATCGTCCTGGGCAACCGCGAGGTCGTGGTGAAGGTGCGAAAAATTCTTGACGAGATGGATGTAAAAGCGCCCCAGGTGGCGCTGAGCACGGTGATTGGCGAGCTGCGGCTGAATAACAACGAAGAGTTCGGAGTCGATTACTTCCTTCAGTTCAAAAAGAACAACATCAATAACGGTCCAGACGTTGGGATCGGCGGCGCAGCGCCCTTTACCGGTTCGCCAATTATCGATCCGGCGAGCTTGATCACTTTCCCGGCTTTCGCGAGCCTGCCCGGCGGCCAAGCGACGGCATACGTCGCGGCGGGGAACACGCTGGCCGCGATTGTGAAGGCGCTCGATTCGACGGGCCGCTTCCGCACCATTTCCCGGCCGACGGTTTTTACGAGTAACAACAAGAAGGCGATCATCGCCTCGGGAACCGAAATTCCGGTGCCGACGAACACGATCTCCTCCTCAACCGGCGGCGGGATTGTTAACACCGGGCTCGCGCAGCAAACGAACATCGAATTCAAGAAAGTGGCGCTGCAGCTCGAGGTTGTGCCGCTTATCAACTCCGCGAACGAAGTCTCGCTCGATATTTTGCAAAAGGTCGACAACGTCCAGGGCTTTACCCGGGTCGATAACAACAACATCCCGAACATCGCCACCCGTTACATTCGCACCACCGTCTCGGCGCCTAACCGCGCCACCATCGTCCTCGGCGGGCTGATCCAGGATCAGAAGGATCGCTCTCGCACCGGTTTTCCGATTCTCGATCGGCTTCCGGTGATCGGGGCGCTCTTCGGCGACACGACCAAATCGAAAATGCGCACCGAGCTGATTGTCCTGATGCGCCCGGAGGTTACGCTCACGAAACTCGATCTTCATCGGCTCCGCGAAAAGGTGGAAGGCCGGACTCATTTCGGCCCCGAGCTGGAAGAGGACGACTGTCCTGATTGCCCGCCGGTGATCGATGGGAAGCAGTTACCCGCTCCCGATTTGCCAATGCTAAAGTAACTCCAATCGTTATGATGAAGCGCGTCCTGATTCTTCTCTTCGTCTCGGTTTCTTTGTCGCCGCTCTGCGCCCAGACTGAATCCGACTCTCCTTTCTTCTTCTTCAATCCTCATACCGACCCGCTGGCAGCTCGCGATGACTATGGTCCCTTCCACCAGATGCCGGTGCCGAATCGGTCCGATTTTGCGCCGCGTCACTCGTTCCGGTTCGGCTATTATTTTGAATCGAGCCAATATTTGACCGGTGACCCGGCCTATGTCGGTGCGCTCCAAACCGCGCTTTACCGCCGGGGTTACTACTGCGGCCCGATCGACGGATTTTTCTCGCCCGAGGTCAGCGCCGCGATCGCACGCATGCAGAAGAACTACTCACAGCGAGTGACTGGCACATTAACCGTCGGGGTTCGGCGAGGGCTTTATTTGCCCTAGGGGCTGGTCTCGCCCCACCGAGTGGCCACTGGAGATGCCTCAAGTTTGCGAGGCCCACGCTACCTCATGACAAATCACCGCCGCTCTGATAAACTCCTCGCGTGAGTCCAGCTCTTAGCAAATCCCTCATCGACATCCTCCTCGCCAGCGGAGTGTCTTCACGCGAAGACGCCGCCGCCCTGACCGCGAACCTGAACGGCAGTTCGTGGACGGAAGAAGTTCTCAACTCGGGCAAGGTCGACGAACAAAAATTCCTGAACGCGATCGGCGAGTTCTTCAACGTCCCGGTCATCTCGATTGATGCCAAACGGATCGAGCGGGCAACCTTAGGTGTGCTCCCCAGCCGGTTCGTCTTTCAGCACCAGATCCTGCCGATCGAGATTAAGGAAAACGGCATTGTCCTCGCGACTTTCGATCTCTTTAACGCGACCGGCCGCCAGCTTGCTTCCCAGCTCCTCGACAAGCCGGCCGAATGGGTTCTCGTCCCGCGCGCCCAAATCCTCCGCGCCATGAAAACCCTCTACGGCGTCGGCGCGGAAACCTTCGACGAAATCCTCAAGACCAACCGTTCCTTCGAGGCCCTCCAGGACATCGAGACGAGCACCGACCTGAACGCCGACGACCCGGAAGCGTCGGTTGTGAAGTTCGTTAACCAGATCATCCGGGAAGCGATTCACGAGCGCGCGACCGATATTCACGTCGAGCCGCTCGAGAACGACCTGCGGATTCGCTACCGGATCGACGGCATCCTGCACGAGGTCGCCGTTCCGCCGCAGTTGCGCCTTCTCCAGTCGGCCATCATTTCCCGCTTGAAAGTCATGGCCCACATGGACATCGCCGAGCGCCGTCTTCCCCAGGACGGCCGCATCAATCTGCAATCGGCCGACCAGACGATCGACGTCCGCGTTTCCACCATCCCAACCGTGAACGGCGAATCGATCAGCCTGCGTCTCCTCGCCCGCGACCAGCAAAACGCCTTCGGCTTCGATCGGCTCGACATGAGCCCGGCGCAGACAGGAATGATGAAATCGCTTCTCGCCCAGCCTAATGGGATCGTCCTCGTCACTGGTCCGACCGGCTCGGGCAAATCGACTTCGCTTTACTGCTTCCTGAGCAGCATCAACTCCGTCCAGCGCCGCATCATCACGATCGAGGAACCGGTCGAGTATCGGCTCCCGGGCGTCTCGCAGATCGATGTGAAACCGGAGATCGATCTCACTTTCGCCAAAGGCCTCCGCCACATTTTGCGGCAGGACCCGAACGTCGTCATGGTCGGAGAAATTCGCGACGTCGAGACGGCCGATATCGCGATTCGCGCCGCCATGACCGGCCACCTCGTCTTCAGCACCCTGCACACGAACGACGCCGTCGGCGGCATCACCCGTCTGATCGACATGGATGTCGAACCCTTCCTTCTCGCCTCGGTCGTAAAAGCCTTCCTCGCCCAGCGCCTCGTCCGCACCATCTGCCCCGATTGCGTCGAGACGGTCGATTATCCGAAGGAGTATCTGGAGGAGATCAATTTCCCCCATGAAAAAGGAGTCACTTTTCGGCGCGGCGCCGGTTGCGAGAATTGCCGCCAGACCGGCTACCAGGGCCGGCTCGCGATCTACGAAATTTGCCTCGTGAGCGAGCCGCTCAAGAAGTTGATCATGAAAAAGGCCGACGGCGGCGAGCTGAAACAAGCCGCCATCAACCAGGGGATGTTGACCCTGCGCCAGGATGGCTGGCGGCGCGTGGTGGAGGGCAAAACCACGATCGAAGAAGTCGTTAGGGTAACCCAGACCGACGAAGTGATGGCCGAGACGACCGGTCTCGCCGAACCGGTTGTGTCGCGCTAGGCCGCTGCCTTTGTAGCGTGCGCTGTCTCAGGTAGCGTTGCGCTGTCTCAGCGCACGGGGACTCGGCCTGACTACCTGCGATGTCCGCTGAGGGCAGCGGAACCTACAACGCTTCAGAGACCGCAATGTTTTCTGACAAATGCTCCAGACGTTGGCGAAAAAACGTCGACCGCCGCCTCTTCAATTGTCAAAATATTTAGACGCGACCCCCGACCCTTGCCCGCGTAATCCATTCCGTTGAAGAGGCCACCGATCTCGCGCAGAGTCAGCTCGCAAAGCTCCCATATTGCCCACATCGCCACGCTGCGCGCTTGCAAGCCGTATTCCTTGCACGCAGCAGAGGCTCCCAGGGCCAAAGAGTGCTCTGAGGCAATCCGCGCCTCCGGTCTTAGTCGTAAATGGTCGGAGTGATTTGGACTTCGATTCCATGTTCAGCGGCTGCATTTTTGATGTGCTTTATCACGTCTCTCGGCGGGTATTTGATACCTTTGGGTGCAAACTCTCGCCAAAGAATGACGGAATTTTTTGGGAGTTTTCTAATTTCGAAGTCAGTCATCCCCAGCTCAACGCCAGCGTAATTCGGAGAAAAACGGTCAAGAAAAGTATCTGCCTTTCCCTTGGGTATGAAAGCAAAAAGGTAGCGGCCTTTATCCAGCCAGCTGTATAAAACGATTTGGGGTCGCGTCTCTGCAAAAGACGGATATTCAGACCCAGCACAAGCCCTTCGCTCACACGATAGCAAAGGAATTGCGATTGCTACTATTATCAGTTGGATCTTGCTGGTAATTCGGCACCTGCTTTCTCAGAGATCTGTTCCGGCGGCCTATAGGGCACCTTCGGTATCACCGAGCCATCTCTGTTTAGGTGATCGACAATACCTTCCTTACCTATCTCTCGACCGGTGGCACTAACAACTGGTCGATACCGATCAAAAACAACATCATCATTGGTGACAATTTCACCCTTTCCAGTGTGGTTCGAATGCGCTTTGTCGCCTTCACTTAAGCCCGTACCATTAGTGTGATTGTGCCCGTAGCCCACAGCCGTAGTACCGTCTGGTGCATTCGGCGGAACGACATACTGGGGACCAGCCAGGGGCACGCCACGCCCTACAGAAGTTTCCTTCGTAACGCCGAGCGCGCCCGTTCGATTATCTCTCACTGCGGTTTTGGCCCTCTCAAGAAAATACCCCCGACCATCAGCATTAAAACGACTAATTTGGAACGATTGTGACGACGCTTCTATTGTTGCGCGAGTAACTTCTAAAGACATCTGGATTACAACCGGATCTTCCAACCCGAACGGGTCGACGCGGTCGAGTGGATCATTGCTGCAATAGCGATACAAATTATAATCCCCCGCATCGAAGCCCTTCGGGTCTTCGCTCATGAAACGGCCCAGGGTCGGGTTGTAGGCCCGGGCGCGGTATTCGTAGAAGCCGTAGGTCGGGTTCCATTCCCGGCCCGTGAACATGAAGCGGTTGTTAATC
>DATBDG010000003.1:0-25336 GCA_036270055.1 Chthoniobacterales bacterium | reverse complement strand
ATGCGGGCCAGGATTTCATAGGGAAGACGGACCCAGTCGGCCGTCATGCCATCCTGACTTTCGACAATGCGGAGGGCGATCGTGTTCTCGTAGGTGCGCTGGTCGCCCATCACCCCGACGGAACGGACCGGGAGCAGAACGGCGAAGGATTGCCAGACCCGGTAATACCATTCCGAAGATTTCATCTCGCTGACCACAATCGTGTCGGCATCGCGCAAAATGCGGAGTCGCTCGGGAGTGACCTCGCCGAGGATGCGGACGGCCAGCCCGGGCCCGGGAAAGGGCTGGCGATGTACGATCTCGTTAGGCAAACCGAGTTGCAGGCCAGCCTGCCGCACTTCGTCTTTGAAAAGCTGCCGCAACGGCTCGACCAATTCGAAGTTCATCTTCTCCGGCAACCCGCCGACGTTGTGATGGCTCTTGATCAGGGACGCGGGATTGCCGCCGATCGCCACGCTCTCGATCACGTCGGGATAAAGCGTGCCCTGGGCGAGGAAATGGTAGCCGGCATGCGGCCGCTGGTCGGCCCGGTCCTGAGCCAGCAGTTCCTCGGTCGCCTGCTCGAAGACCCTAACGAACTCGCCCCCAATCACCTTGCGTTTCTTCTCCGGATCCGTCACCCCTTCGAGCAAGCGGAGAAAAGTTTCCGAGGCGTCAACGTATTTAAGTTTGATCTGGAAATTTTCCACGAAGACCCGCTGCACGGTCTCGGCCTCATTCTCGCGCAGGAGGCCGTTGTTGACGAAAATGCAGGTCAACTGGTCGCCGATCGCCTTCTGCAGCAGAGCGGCCGCGACCGAGGAATCGACCCCGCCGCTCAGACCAAGCACGACTTGCTGGTCGCCGACCTGCTGGCGGACGCGGGCGCAGGCTTCGTCGATAAACGAGCCCATCGTCCAATCCATCGCGCAATGGCAGACGCGGAAGAGAAAATTTTCGATGATCTCTTTCCCGCGCGGGGTGTGCGAGACTTCGGGATGAAATTGGAGCGCGTAAAGTTTCCGTTCCGGATCTTCGATCGCGGCGAAAGGCGAATTCTCGGTCCGAGCGACGGCGCGGAACCCCTGCGGGAGCGCAGTCAGCTTGTCGCCGTGGCTGTTCCAGATGTCCATGTGGTCGCCGAGGCCATCGAAGAGCGGAGTCGGCTCGGCGATCTGCAAAAGCCCGGCCCCGTACTCGCGCCGGCCGCTGAATTCCACTTCGCCACCGAGATGCCGGGCCATCAACTGCATTCCGTAACAGATCCCGAGAACGGGAATGCCTAACGAGAAGATCTGGAGATCGATTTGCGGCGCGCTCTTTTCATAAACACTCGCCGGGCCGCCCGAGAGGATGATCCCTTGCGGGGCCATCGCTTCGATCTCCGGGGCGCTGATGTCGTGCCGGACGATCTCGGAATAAACCTGGCACTCACGCACCCGGCGCGCGATCACCTGGGTGTATTGGGAGCCGAAATCGAGGATGAGAATTCGCGAATGAGCCGGCGTTTTCACGACTTACTGGGGACCGGGCGTGGCTTCGGGCGGTGGCGGGACGGGTTCGCCCGGTTGCTCGAGCGGGACGATGCGGCCCTGGCCGGAAAGGCCACGTTCAAAATGGTCGCGCACTTCCTCGGCCGGAGCCGTATTCTCGGCGCATCCGCTCAGGACGCCGAGGAGAAAAAGGATCGAGAGGGGCTTCATCGGAAGATGTTAGAGAGCGGCGCCGGCTTTGCAAGAGCCGAGCCGAGCGCGGGCCGGGTGGTCGCCGATTCGTAACGACATATTACGGCCGATGATCGATCCCGACCTGCTTCTGCAAGCCTATCGCCTGGCGGTTTTCCCGATGGCGATGGAGGATGGCGAAATCCGCTGGTTCTCGCCCGATCCGCGCACTGTCCTGCCGCTCGACGCCTTCCACATTCCGCATGGATTAAAGCGCGAGCGGCGCGCGCTAAAGATCGAGATCCGGATCGACACCGTCTTCGGCGACGTCATCCGCGCCTGCGCCGAGAGGGCCGACACCTGGATCAATCGCGAGATCATCGAAAGCTATTCGAATCTGCATGCGCTGGGCTGGGCGCACTCGGTCGAAGCATGGTCGCCTAACGAACTGGTGGGCGGGCTTTACGGGGTCGCGATCGGGGGCGCTTTTTTTGGCGAGTCGATGTTTCATCGCGTGACGGGGGCGTCGAAGATTGCGCTCTGGGCGCTGGTCGAGCATTTGCGTGCCCGACGTTTCACCCTCCTCGACACGCAATGGCTCACCCCGCACCTCGAGCAGTTCGGGGCGAAAGAAATCTCGCGCCCGCTCTACCTGCACCTCCTGAACGAAGCCGTCGATCTGCCGCGGAGCTTTCTGTAGACGTTTCGCTGTGCGAAACGCGACTATCGGCTCTCGTTAGGGGAGAAACCTCGCGCAGACCCGCGCTTCGCGTCGCGAAGCGTCCACAGCCCCGCTTGCCCCCGCCAAAGAATCCGCCATAGTGACAGCCCGGAAATATCCGTTTCGAGATTCGTGCCTCGGATCTCGAAATTTCCGCACCATGGCTGGGTAGCTCAGTTGGTAGAGCAGAGGACTGAAAATCCTCGTGTCGGGGGTTCAATTCCCTCTCCAGCCACCTTCTTCCCGGCGAACCCCCGTGCTCGGTGCGAACGCCATTTTTTCTGCTCCACAAGGCGGCCGGACTTCTGTTAGGACTTCGTCAGCATGAGCGAAAGCAATAGTTCCACCCAGGAGGGCTCGAACGACTTTTTTCAAGTCCTCAAGGAGGAACTCGATGCCTTCGGAATCGAGCGCATGAACGACGGCGGCAGCGTCCTGCAACGGGCGCACGATTCGCGTCTGGCGGGGCTGGCTTTTTCCGGCGGAGGAATTCGCAGCGCCACTTTCAATCTGGGCGTGCTCCAGGCACTCGCCGATCTGAATCTGTTGCGAAAATTTCACTATCTTTCAACCGTCTCCGGGGGCGGCTACATCGGCAGTTGGCTGGTCGCCTGGATCCATCGTCGCCGAGGGCGGCTTGACGAAGTTGCCCGGGCGCTGCGCACGGAATGGAAGATTCAGCCGACGGCGGAAGGTCCCGAGGAAATTCGGTTCCTGCGTCGTTTTAGCAATTACCTGACACCGAAACTCGGCTGGTTTGGGGCCGACACATGGACGGTCCTCGCGATTTACCTCCGCAATGTCCTTCTCAACTTGGCGGCGTTGATTGCGGCTCTCGCTTTCGTGCTGATGCTGCCACGGGTTTTCGGTGTTCTCATCCACTCCATTCACGGCACGCAATGGTCGAGCGGGATCTTTCTATTCTCGCTCGTCGTGGCCGGCCTTTTCGTGACGTTGAATTGGATCTTTTTTAAAAGGCAACCGCGCGACGATTTGGCGGGCGACCCGCTCGGGCCGTCGCGGCGAGATGTTCGAGAATTGGACCTACCCGCGCCCGGCCTCGGCCAAGAGTTTTTTTTCGCGGACGGCGAGGAGTTTTCAGACTTCCTGCTTGAGATTCAATTCACGCTGGAGGAGACGCGGTCTGGAATCGATCTCCTGCTTCGCGTTCCGACCGGCGACTCGCCCGCGCGCGGATGGGAAATCGCGATCGGACGAGGCCGGACGGGCCGGATCGGGCGGAAACCGGCGCGCGGAGTAGAGCTGGAGCCTCCGGGCAGCGGTCGGCTCAATCGGCTGCGCGTTCTTTGCCTCGGTCACACCTGCACGGTCCGGCTGAATGGTGAGGTCGTAAATGTGCTTCGTTCGCCCTCCGGCGTTCCGGATAGCGGCCGAATTGGATTACGCGGTCGAGCGCATGGCGACGGTCTTGAGCTAACGAAGGCGAGCTTGCGCACAATCACGAAGAAATCTCCCTGGTACACCCGCCAGGGGCTTGGAATTCAATTGGCGATTGTTCTCCCGCTTTTGTTCGCCGGAGTGCTTTCTCTCGGTTTGCTGGGCGCAGGACAACCAATCGTCGGGCCCTTTTCTCTGCCTCCATCCTGGCGGTGGTTTGACGATTGGCAATGGTTAGGCTGGGGCGTCCTGACTGCCGGGATCACGTTCCTCCTCCACATTATTGAATTGGGCTACCTGGCCTTTACCAAAGGCTTCGGTTTGCGTCAGATCTGGTCGGCCATTTGGGGCGTCATTTCCGGATTCATCGGCGGAGCCGTGGGCGGTCTCGTCCTCGTCTGGTTTCACCGCGCCATTCTGCCGGGGGGGACGGAAAACAATTTCTGGCCGCGGCTGGTTTGGGGTCCGCCGATGTTTCTGATCGCGTTCTCCACCATGCTCATTCTCTACATTGGGCTGCGCGGGCGTCATCTCTGGGAACCGTGGCGGGAATGGTGGAGTCGGCTGGGCGCCTGGCTTTTGATTTATTCGATGCTCTGGATCGGTCTGTTCGGTCTCGCCCTCTACAGTCCGCCGCTGTTGGGGTGGCTGGTCGCGAACGCGAAAAAAACTTTTGCTACCCTCACTTTTGCCTGGGTCTTTAGCACCTTTGCAGGCTTGCTCGCGGCGGCCAGCCCCAAGACCGGCAAGCGTTCTTCCAATCCCTGGGCGGAACGGCTCGCCGCCGTCGCACCGTATGTTTTTATCGTGGGCCTTCTCGCCGCCCTGGCCTGTGGCGTCGACGCCGTCATTAAAGATCATCCGCCGCCGCCACCCTCGTCAGCGACGACCGACGTTTCCGCCACCTCGTCGTTAGGCGTGAAGCTTACGGTCGAGGGTGCCGAGCGCCCGCCCATCGAACTCAAGATCACCCCGGCGCCGAGCGATCAAACTGGGTTCAAAGAACGACGCCACGCGCACTGGAACGCGCTGACGGTCGCCCATCTTCAAGATGGGGCGCAGAATCGCAATCGCCTCCTCCTCATCCTTCTCGGCGCCACGCTGGCGGTCGTTCTTCTCTACGGCTGGTGCATCGATATCAACGAGTTTTCGATGCACATGATGTATCGCAACCGGCTAGCCCGTTGTTACCTCGGGGCTTCGAACACCGCCGTGCGCAATCCCCATGTCTTTACGGGCTTCGATCCTAACGACGATTTCGATCTCGCCGCCCTTCAACCTCGCGCCACAAACGCGGCTGAGAAGCGCAAGCCCGAACCCGACTGGGAGAAGGAAAGGAGGGGACCTTATCCGATTATCAATTGCGCGCTCAATCTCGTCGGCGGCGATGAGCTTGCCTGGCAGCAACGCAAGGCAGCCTCTTTTGTCTATACTCCTTTATACTCCGGTTACGATTTTCCCGACCTGCCCCCCGGTTACTGCCGCCTCCCCGCCTCTCCGGGCCGCAAAAACAAATCCATCTCGCTCGCCACGGCCATGACCGTCTCGGGCGCCGCCGCCAGTCCTAATATGGGGTACCACACCTCGCCGGCGCCGGCTTTTCTTATGACGCTCTTCAACGTGCGACTCGGTTGGTGGGCTGGGAATCCGCGCCACCCAATCGGCCGCGGTCGGGCGAGCCCGCTCTGGTCCGTCGGCCGTCTCGCGGCCGAAATGTTCGGTCTGACCGATGCCCACGGGCGCTATATCTATCTCTCGGACGGCGGGCATTTCGAGAACCTCGGCATTTACGAGCTCGTCAGGCGGCGTTGTCGTTTCATTGTCGCCTGCGACGCGGAAGACGATCACAACTTCGAGTTTGGCGGGCTGGGCAACGCGATCGAAAAATGCCGCACCGATCTTGGGATCGAGATCGAGCTTGATGTCGAGGCGATCCGCCGCCGGGACGAGCTGCGCCATAGCCGCTGGCATTGTGCCGTCGGTCAAATTCGCTACGACAAGACCGACCCCGGCGCCCATGCCGGCACGATCCTCTACATCAAGTCATCCCTCACCGGCGATGAGCCGACCGATGTGCAGCGCTATGCCGCGACCAACCCTCCTTTCCCGCATGAGACCACCGCCGATCAATGGTTCGGCGAATCGCAATTTGAGAGTTATCGCGCCCTCGGCCACCACGCGACCACGAGCGCTTTTCAGGCAGTCGATGACCCGGAGAACCTTTCCGGCCTAACGACCGAAAGACTTTTCGTGGATTTGGCGCAACGCTGGTACGCACCCTGCACGCCTCTCGATCCCAGTTTCGGGCGCCGGGGCGAGACCCTTAACGCCCTTTACGAGACGCTTCGTCGCGAGCCCAATCTCTCTTTTCTCAGCCAACAAATCTATCCGGAGTGGCGCACGCTGGTTTATGGCCGTCGCGAGGCGCCGCCGTTGCCGATTCCGCCCGGTCACTGGCTGCCCGAGAGCTACGACGAGGTTGGGGCCGGTCTGTATTTCTGCAATCGAATGATCCAGCTCATGGAAGATGTCTATCACGATCTTCATCTCGAACAGGAATTCACCCATCCCGACAACCGGGGCTGGATTAATCTCTTCAAGCATTGGGCCTGGTCTCGGATGTTTCGCGTTGCCTGGACCATCTCAGCCGCGAATAGCGGCGCACGTTTCCAGAATTTTTGCCAACGGGTGCTCGATTTGCGCGTTGGCGACGTCGTCGTCGTGCAGCCCACATGGAGTCCGCAGCCCCCGCGAGGGATCGCGGGTTTTCTTTGCGCAAAGCGACGCGCCTCTCCTCTTGGCCTGCGTGAGATCACGACCACACAGAGGCGTCCGGAGGCTTTTCTGCTCACTTCCGTTGAAAAGGAACTCTTGAGGTTCGCCGGCGATCTGAGGGGCTGTTCAATTCGTCTCGTGCAGGTCATTCCCGACAGTTCTTCCACCGAGGCGCCGGCCTTTGTCGCGGGCATCGTGTTGTTGCGGGAACGGCCGGGCCGCTCGCCGGCGATTCGCTACTTCCGCATCCGCGATCATCTTCGCCGGATGGGGATGGGCCGGCGGGGGCTTTTCGCCCTGCTCGACAATGATATGTGGAATCGTCGCGCCTCCGACGAGTTGGAGTTGATCGGACTTGATCTGCTCCCGCCCCCGCTCCGTCCGGCCGAGATCGAAGATGAGGACTCGCGTCAGTTGTTCCTCGATCTTTATCGTGGGGTTCAGTTCGAGTTGGAAAGTGTCAAACGGACGATCGCCCTCGCGGAGGGAGTGATACGCGCACCGGAAGAGCGGTTGCGGGCGCTTTGGGCGGACCGCGGCAGCCAGGTGCATCAAGGGGACGAGATTCCCTCGTTGCTGAACAATCTTCGAACAGAAGGGGACTGCATTCGCGGTGATTGGTTGTTCGAGGATGGCCGCCGTTCGGAGGTCGTCGCGCGCTTTCAGCCGGTCGCCACCGGAACGGAGGTGAGGGTGATGCATCGGTTTCTTTCCAATCGCGATGTGCGGGACGCGATGGAACGCCGCTGGACGCGGACCCTCTGGCGGCTCGCTTCCGAGAGCGATGCCTAACGAGGCATCGAATGGCGCGGCCCTTCAGTTAAGAATCGCCTGCCGGTAGACCAAATCGGCCGCGACGACATCCTCGATCGCGACTCCGACTGATTTGTAGAGGGTGATTTCGTCCTCCGATTCGCGGCCCGGCCTGACGCCGGCGATGACTTCTCCGAGTTCGATGAGATCTTTGCCGGCGGCAATAATGTCGCCGGACTCTTTGCTCGCTGCCTCCCGGGATTCCACATAGATGCGGGCGCGGGCCAGGACCTCGTCGTCCAGCTCGCGCCAGTTCGGGCGGGTCGCGCCGATCGCAGTTATCTGGGCGCCGGGCGAGAGCCAGTCGCCCCGCAGGATGGGCGTAGTGGCCGAGGTGGCGACGACGATGACGTCCGCGCCTCGGACCGCTTCTTCCGCGGTCGTCGTGGCTGAGATCCCGAATTTTTTTGCAAATCCGTCCGCGTGCCGCGGGCTCCAGACCCGCACCTCGCGGAATTGCCTGACGAGCCGGAGCGCTTCGAGATGGCTTTGCGCCTGCACCCCGGAACCGAGGATCGCCAGGGTGCTAACTTCGCGCCGGGCGAGAAGATCGGTCGCGACGGCGGAGACCGCCGCTGTCCGCATTTCCGTAATGAGACGGCCATCCATTGTCACGAGCGGTTCGCCGGTTTCTGGACGAAAAAGGAGGACCATGGCGTGATGGGTAGGGATGCCCTCATTGTTGGGGTAAAAGGTCACGAGCTTGGCTCCGAGGGCGCCGCTGCTTGCGTAGGCCGGCATGATGCCGAAAAACCCGCCCTGCTCCGCGACCGGCAAAACCTGGCGCAACGGCTGCTGCACTTTTCCCGCCGATAAATCGCGCATCGCGCCCGCCATCGCCGGGATTAATTCTTCCATCCGCAGAAGCGAGCGGACTTGCTCCTCGTCCAGATACACGCCCGATTGTAGCGGCGGTCTATGACCGCCGAAACCACGATCTCAGCGACGCCTCGGCGGTCATAGACCGCCGCTACAGATCGATCAGCTCGCAAAACTTTTTCAAGTCGACATTGCCTCCGGAGACGATGCAGACAATCGGACCGCAGCCGGCTTTCCCGCTCACGGCCGCGGCCAGCGGGAGCGCGCCCGCGCCCTCGGCAATGACCCGCGCCTTCTCCGCCATCAGTCGCATCGCGCGGCGGGTTTCTTCCAGACTAACGACTAACGAACCGTCCAGAATCGGTCGCATTCGTTCCCACATTCGCGGGAAGACGCTCTGCCCCCCGGCGCCATCGACGAAGGAGGCCTGCCAATTCGGGAACCCTCGCGGCGCACCGGCCGCCAGCGAAAAGGCCATCGGCGCGGCCGTTTCCGGTTCCACTCCCAGCACCCTGATTTCCGGACGCAGGGCTTTGAGCGCGCTGCCCACGCCGGTGATGAGGCCGCCCCCGCCGATGCTGGCCAGAACCGTTGCTGTCTCGGGCGCGTCCTCCAAAATCTCCAGTGCCATCGTACCGTGTCCGGCGATAAAATTATCGTCGTCGAATGGATGAATGAACGTCCCCTCGATCCCGGGAAAGGTGCGCGCCTCGAGAGTCTGCCAGGCGACTTCGTAGGGCACGAGCGCGAGCTTTGCGCCGAGCGCCTGCATCCGCTCGAGTTTGGCTTTCGGGGCGGTCTCGATCGCGACCACGCTGCACGGCACACCGGCTTGTCGCGCGGCGTAGGCCACCCCCTGGCCGGCATTGCCGGCGCTGATCGTCCAAACGCCGCGTTTGCGTTCCGCCTCGGGCAACATCGCGACGGCGTTGGCGGCGCCGCGCAGTTTGTAGGCGTTGATCGGCTGGAGATTTTCCAGCTTCAGCCGGATCTCCGGAAACTCGGGGCCGAGCTCCAGCCTAACCAGCGGGGTGCGGACGATGGTGGACGCGATTCGTTCGCGCGCGGCGCGGATTTGCGCGAGCTCGACCGGACGGACTGATGGCAAAATTGTGGACATAAGATGCGCTCACAGATTTCGCAGATTTGCGCAGATTTGAAACGCACAAGTGACGTGCATTAAAAAAGCCAATCTGCTTGAATCGGCGAAATCCGTGGATCGTTTGATTTCCGCAACCGTACCATGAGCGACGCCTTCACTAAATTTGAACACCGCGGCTGGCAACGCGTGGCCGAGCGATACGATTCGACCTGGGCGAGTTCGACTCGGCAATTCATCCCGCCGCTTCTTGAGTTGGGCGAAGTCGGTGGAGGGATGTCGGTCCTTGATGTCGGGTGTGGTCCCGGGTATGTCTCAGCCGCGGCGGCCGAGCGCGGGGCGCTGGCGGTCGGGCTCGATTTCTCCAGCGAGATGGTTGCGATTGCGCGCCGGAAATTTCCAAAAATCGAATTTCGCGAAGGCGACGCGCAAGATCTGCGCTTCAATGAGGCAAGCTTCGATCGGGTCTTGGCGAACTTTGCCCTCCTTCATCTGGCCAATCCGGAAGGGGCCTGCGCGGAAGCCTGTCGGGTCCTGAAATCCGGCGGCCGCTTCGCCTTCACCACCTGGGCTCGGAAGGAGGAAAATCCATTGGTGCAACTGGTGGATGACGCCATCCAAGCCCACGCCGAGCTCGGAGTCGACCTGCCGCCCGGACCGCCCTACTACCTTTTCGAGGGCGAAGAGGAATTTCGGCGCGCTCTGACTCGCGCCGGATTCGACGGAGGATCGATGCGCTTCAAGTTGCACCGGATCGAATGGCAGGTGCCGAGCGCTGGATTTGTTTTCGAGGCGGAGCGAGACGCTGGAGTGCGCACCGCGGGCGTCCTTGCCAAACAAAGGCCCGAGGCGTTGGAGGCGATTCGGGCGAGCATCGAAGCCGCGGTGCAGAAGTATGCCAGAGGCGATTGCTTTGCGGTCCCGAAGGCGGCTTACATCGTCGCCGTCCACAAGTCTTGAAACCTTTGCTCCTTTTTGCCCCCGGCGCCGGTGCGCCCTCTGCCAGTGGCTGGATGCAGCGCTGGAAACGCCGTCTGGAGGAAATCGGAACGGTCGAGACTTTTGATTACGATTACATGCGCGAAGGACGGAAGCGTCCCGATCGGCTTCCGCAATTAATCGCGGCCCACCGCGCCGCACTGGCGGCGTTCGTGAACCGTGAATCGAGATCCGTGATTCGGGCGGAGTCGCCGCTCTTCCTCATCGGCAAAAGCATGGGTGGCCGGATCGGCTGTCATGTCGCGCTCGAGGAAAAAGTGCGCGGCGTCATCTGTCTCGGCTATCCGCTCTGCGCGATGGGGGACCGAAGCAAAGTGCGCGACCAGGTTCTGCGGTCGTTAGGCGCGCCGATTCTCTTCGTGCAGGGGACGCGCGATGCGCTTTGCCCGCTCGATTTGCTGGAAAACGTGCGGGCCGGAATGAGCGCGCCGAACAGTCTGCACATCGTGGAAGGCGGCGATCATTCGTTAGTCGTAACCAAAGCCCAGTTGCGCGCGGCCGGCGAAACCCAGGAGGAGGTCGAGCAGCGAATTCTCGCCGCCATCGCTCAATTTGTGAAGCCATGGGCGCTCTAGCCCGGATCGCTGATCGCGGCCAGAGAGTTGGCAGCCGCGTCTCACCGATTATCTTTCCGGCATGGCCATGGAAGTAGAAGCGATCAACGCAGAAGAATTACGCGCCCGCGTCGGCGAACTGCGGAGGTTTCTTTGACCTGCCGAAGCTGCAAGCCCGCCTGAGCGAACTCGAAACGCGGATGGCGGCGGCGGATTTCTGGTCGAACCGCGAACGGGCTCAGGGCGAAGTGGAAGAGGTTTCGCGTCTGCGCGGCTTGATCAACCCGATGCACGAGCTGGAGCGTGCGCTGGATGATTTCGTCGCGCTGCAGGAGTTGGCGTTCGAGGAGAGCGATGCGGCCGCCCGCGCTGCCGCCGAAAACGAGGTCGAAGCCGAGCATGCCCGTCTCATCAGGCGACTGGAGGAATTCGAGCTGCGCCAATTTCTTTCCGGTGAGAACGATCGCTCGAATGCGTTCGTCACAATTCATTCCGGCGCCGGTGGCACGGAGTCGTGCGATTGGGCTGACATGCTTTTGCGGATGTATCAGCGCTGGATTGAGCGGAGCGGATTCAGTTCGCAAATGATCGACATCCAGCAGGGCGAAGAAGTCGGAATCAAGTCGGTCACGCTGCTGGTGAGCGGCGAATATGCCTACGGATATTTGAATACCGAGCGCGGAGTGCATCGCCTCGTGCGCATCTCGCCCTTCGACGCCAACAAACGGCGTCACACCTCTTTCGCGAGCGTCGACGTCGTGCCCGAGATCGCCGATTCAGCGCCGATCGAAGTGAATCCCGCCGACATCGAGGTCGATACCTTTCGGGCCGGTGGCAAAGGCGGCCAGAACGTAAACAAGGTCGAGACGGCGGTGCGAATTGTGCACAAGCCGACGGGGATTGTCGTCGCCTGCCAGGCGGAGCGCAGCCAGGGACGCAACCGCGAGTTGGCGATGAAAATGCTGAAGGCAAAGCTCTACGAAATTGAGCAGGATAAAAAGCGGGCTGAGATCGACCGGCAATACGGAGAAAAAGGCGATGTGGCGTGGGGGAGCCAGATTCGGTCGTACGTTTTCCAGCCATATCAGATGGTGAAAGATCACCGCACCGGGGCGGAAACGAGCAACGTGCCGGCGGTGATGGACGGCGACATCGATCTTTTCATCCAGGCGAAATTGCGCGGGCAAAAGGCGGCTAAAGGCAGCGAGCCTAACGACCTTGCCTAACGAGATTTTGCTTTCTGGGGAGCGAAGGATCGGACCCGGGTCGGTCACAAGTGAGCGAAGAACCCGCCATGGAATCCCGGGGCCGAGGAACATATAACGACGGGATGGGCCGTCGCCTGATCAAGGGTGCGATCGTGCTCGTCTCTCTCGGCGCACTGCTTGTCGCCTATATTGCCGGAGCGCGTTCGCTTTCCCTCGCTCTCGACCGAATTCATACCGTGCCGATGGAATCGCGACCGATCAGCGAAATCTGCCTCGAGGACGCAGACCGCGGGATGCTGCGGATCGACGATCTGCGGTTAAGCCTGGCGGGAACCGATTATCGTCCTTATCCGATGACGACAAAAATCGATCCGGGCCGCCAGTTCGTGATCGAGACCGCAGGTCACGCGATCGCGCTCGGGCCAGTTGAAAAGTCGTCCGGCGTGCTCCGGCCAGAGCCGGGCGACAAGGCCCGATTTCGAATCGAGCACTCGATGCTGAGCTGGCCAACTCCGCTCGAAATCAACTTTCTCTCCGGCCAATCGCCCTCCTGGAAGCGGCACGTTTATTATCGATTGAGCTGGGAGAAACCGGATGGCGGCCGGCTCGAGATGGTCTGGCGTTACGAGCAATGGTTTTACGAGAAATGGGCGAGCGGTTTCATGACTCGCGCCGGCAGCACCGGTCTGATCCGCGTGGACATTCGCCCATGAAATCGGCCACCCTCTGCTCCGTGGCAGAGTATCAACCAACCGCCCGCCGCCCGATCGCGGAGATTTTTCGCCGCACCGCGCGTGGGGCGACGCGGCTCTGTCTGCGGCTCGGGATTTCGGCCGATTCGATTTCGTATTCGTCCGTCGTTTTCGCGGCGGCGGCGGCGTATTGTTTTTGGTGCTCGGGCGCGCAGCCGCAGCTCCTGATTCTCGCGCCGCTTTTTTGTTACCTCCGCCTGTGGTGCAACATGATCGACGGGATGGTGGCGCTCGCCGCCGGGGAGGCGAGCCGGCGGGGCGAGATCGTGAACGACGTGCCTGATCGTGTCTCCGATGTCCTTATCTTTGTCGGCGCGGCGCACAGCGGCTGGATGCATTGGTTTTTCGGATATTGGGCCGCCATCTTGTCGTTAGGCACCGCTTACGTCGGGACCCTCGGGCAGGCGGTTGGAGGACGGCGTGAGTTTGGCGGGGTGATGTCGAAGCCGTGGCGGATGGTGGCGCTACATGCCGGTGCCTGGGGCACCTATGCGCTTTTCCGCTGGAATCACGGCGAGCCGATGATCGGCCACCTGAGCGTACTCGATCTGACCTGCCTGGTCGTGATCGCCGGTTGTCTCCAAACAATCTCGCAACGTCTCGCTCGCATTTGGCGGTCGCTCGATTGATGTCTCCGTCGGCCGCGCTGCACGACCCGGTTTTTCGGGAGTACGTCGGACTCGTCACGGCTCTGCTCCTGGTGGTGGGGCTCCTGCTCGCGGTTCTGCAGTTCATCTTCCGGATCGAGCTCGGGAGCGTCTGGAAGACGTATCGATCGTGGCTTTGGATGGCGCCGCTTGCCGCCCTCGTCATATTCGCCGGCCGGATCGTGTTCATCGCCAGTGTGGGTGCGGTCGTGATCACGGCGTTTCGGGAGTTCGTCCGCGCCTTCGACCCGCGGCACGATCCCTGGAAATGCGCCGCGGTTTGTGCCGGCATGATCGGCGTCGCGATCTCGCTCGGTATCCTCGCCTTTTCGCCTAACGCCTACGGCTATCTTTGCTTTGTCTTTCTCGCGACGGAGGTGAACGATGTCGCGGCCTTCACTTTCGGCCGGATCTTTGGCCGCCACCCGCTGGCAGCCGCGATTAGCCCGTGCAAGACCTGGGAAGGTTCTTTAGGGGCATTCCTCCTTGCGCTCGTTCTGCCCTGGTTGCTGCGCTTTTCCTTCCCGTTTTTTGGCCCGCGCGAACTGATTCTGAGCGGTTTGATTGTCGGGCTCGGCGGACAACTCGGCGATCTTGTCTTCAGTTCCTTTAAGCGCGAATTCGGGGTGAAAGATTGGGGCACCGCTATTCCCGGGCATGGCGGCGTGCTCGATCGGATCGACAGTTTGATTTTTGTCGCGCCCCTGTTCATGCAGATGACGGAATACTATTATCCGGGTCGATGAACAGAATGGCCCAGGGCGCGGCGCTCGCGCTCGAGCGCAAGGCGGTCGAGCGGTTACGGCGTTTTCCGCGCGAACCGGACGTGATTGTTTACAGCTTTCGCGCGGTCATTGCCCTCCTCATTCGGGGCCTGCTCCGGCTTTATCTTCGCTTCGAGATTGTCGGGCGGGAGAATTTGCCTAACGAGAAGGAATCGTTCGTGATGGTGGCGAATCATGCCAGCCATCTCGATACCCTTTGTCTGCTCGCGGCCCTTCCGCTCTCGCGTATGCATCGCACCTTTCCGGTCGCGGCCGAGGATTACTTCTTTCGCAGTCTGCCCCGGACCTGGTTTGCCGCCGTGGCCATGAACGCGCTTCCCTTCGGGCGCCAGATGCGGGTGCGCGAAAGTCTTGGCATTTGCGCACGGCTCCTGGGCGAGCCGGGGCATGTGCTTATCATCTTCCCGGAAGGCACTCGCTCGCGTACGGGAGCGATGCAGCCGTTCAAGCCGGGCATTGGCTCCCTCCTCGCAGAAACGAATGTGGACGTGCTGCCCTGTTATGTGGAGGGCGCCTTCCGGGCCTGGCCGAAAGGGCGGCGCTTGCCGCGGCCGCGCAAGGTGCGGCTCATGATCGGCGCGGTGCGCCGTTATGACGGGAAGGATGAAGCGGCCGTGATCGCGGGCGAACTGCGCGGAGCGGTTGAGGCGCTGAAAGATGGACGCGGTTGAGCGCACGATGGTGAGTTGGGACGGGAGCGAGTTGTTCTATCGCGCCTGGCAACCTGAAGGCTGGAGACCGGAACGGGCGCTCCTCCTTTTTCATCGTGGGCACGAACATTCCGGGCGCTGGCAGGAGATGGTCGATTCGTTAGGCTTGGAGGAGGTGGCGATTTTTGCCTGGGATGCGCGCGGCCACGGACGCTCGCCCGGGGAGCGGGGCGCGGCCCGCGAGTTGAGCGACGTGACCAAGGACGTAGATGCCTTCGTCAGGCACATCGCGCGGGAATACGGGATCGCGCTTCAGGATATGATTCTGCTCGCGCACAGCCTGGCGGCGGTCACGGTCGGCGCCTGGGTGCACGATTATGGACCGCCGATTCGCGGTCTCATTCTGGCGACGGCGGCCTTCGAGGTGAAACTCTACGTCCCGTTTGCCCTCGCGGCGTTGCGTCTCCAGCAGAAGGTTTTTGGAGCCGGAAAGGTCAAAAGCTACGTGCGCGCGACGATGTTGACGCACGATCCGGCGGAAGCGGCCCGGTATGACGCCGACCCGCTAATTTTTCGCCAGATTGCGACGAACGTTCTGGTCGACCTGCACGAGACGGCGCAGCGATTGCTGGCCGACGCCGGCGCCATTCAGGTGCCGACGCTCATGCTGGCGGCGGGAAAAGATTGGGTCGTTAGTCTGGCGGCGCAACGGAGATTCTTTAACGGGCTCTCCTCGCCCTGGAAGCAGATGAACGTTTTTCCGGCGATGTATCACGCGATTTTTCACGAGCAGGAACGGGCGCAGGTGATCGAGCGGGTGCGCGAATTCGTTAGGGAACGATTTGCACAACCGCCGCTCGCGCTCTCGCTCCGGGCGGCTGATCGCTCCGGTTACACGTGGGAGGAATTTGAAAGGCTGAAGCTGCGAGGCGGGCCGCAGTTCCTGGCGATGAAGGCGGCGCTACGGGTGGGTGGACGCTTCAGCAAAGGGATCGGGCTCGGCTGGGAGAGCGGGTTCGATTCCGGCCGCTCCCTCGATTACGTATACAAAAACCGGCCGCACGGTTCCTCACCGCTCGGGAAATTCATCGACGCAAATTACCTCAAGAGCATCGGGTGGCGCGGGATCCGCGAGCGCAAAGCGAATCTCGAGGAAGCGCTCCGGCGGGTGATCGAAATGCTGCACGCCGCGGGACGGCCGATTCGAATCCTGGACGTCGCGGCCGGAGCCGGGCGATATGTTTTGGAGACGATGCGCTCTCGGCCGGAGATCGCGATGAGCGCGATCCTGCGCGATTACCGGGAGGAGAATGTCGCGGCGGCGCGCGCCCTGGCGGATGAACTCGAGCTCCAAAATGTGAGCGCAGAGTTGGGGGACGCCTTCGATCGCGCGTCGCTCGCGGCGCTGAATCCTCCGGCAACGATCGGAGTCGTCTCCGGACTCTACGAATTGTTTCCGGGTAACGACGCGGTTCTGGAATCGTTAGGCGGGCTGGCCGCTGCGATCGAGCCCGACGGTTATCTCGTTTACACGAATCAGCCCTGGCACCCACAACTCGAGTTTATCGCGCGCGTTCTGCGCAATCGCGAAGGCCGGCCCTGGATCATGCGGCGACGCACCACGGCCGAGATCGACGAGCTGGTAAGGGCGGCCGGCTTCGAGAAATGCGCGATGGAAATCGATCGCTGGGGAATGTTCACCGTCGCAGTCGCGCGCCGCCTCGCCGCCTGAAAACCGACGCCTCACCTTCCCGACTCCGCGCCCTCGCCGTCTCGGGCGGGTTGTCGCTGTTTTTCCTCGTGGTTTACGGGGGCTGCCTTTGGATCACGGCGCACCGCCATGATGTCGGCGTCTTCTATTTCGCCTGGGAACGCGCCATCCCCTTCGTGCCTTCTTTCATCCTGCCGTACCTCTCGATCGACCTCTTTTTTATCGCGGCGCCGTTTCTTTTTCGGAGTGAGCGAGGCCTGCGAGTCTATGGGAGGCGCGTGGCGGCCGCGATCGCGCTCGCCGGTGTTTGCTTCCTCGCCTTTCCGCTCCGTTTCGCTTTTCCGCGACCGCGCGCCGAGGGATGGCTGGGTGCGCTTTTCGATTGGTTCCGCGGCCTGGATGCGCCTAACAATCTCTTTCCCTCCCTCCATGTCGCCCTCCTCGTCTTCCTGATCGATGCCTATGCCCGACATCTCCGCGGTCTCGCGCGCAATCTGGTGATGATCTGGTTTGCCCTCGTTGCACTTTCGCCGCTCCTCACGCATCAACACCACCTCATCGATATAGTGGGTGGCTTCGCCCTCGCAGCCGGCTGCGGCTTTGCTATCCGGGAAAACTTTCCCCTCGATTCGGCGCCCCCAAACCTCTAAACAGGCCGCGGCCATGAACTACAGCGACTTGCTCCAGCTTTACTTCGATCGCTCGAATGCGATGCAGAATTTTTGGAATCTCTACGTCCTGATCGTGGCCGGGATCCTTGCCTTCTCCTCGCTGCGCAAGCACCCTGCCGCCATCACCACCCTGCTCGTTGGCATTCTCTTTGCCCTTTTTGCCTACGAGAATCTGGGCGCGATGAAGGACTGCACCGCCCAGCGTTTCGCCCTGCTCGACGCGCTCCGGACGTTCGACGCCAACGGCGGCGCGACCACCAATCCCAAACCGGCGCGCGACCTGATCGAACCGACCCTCACGCCGGCGCGCTGGGGAAGCGTAAAGGCAACTCACCTAACGAGCGACGTCCTCACCATTCTGGCCCTGGTCGCGATGGAATTTCGCCGCCGCCGTTTGCGCGACCAGGGACCGGCGCTGGAGCGGACGTCCTGAACGGCTTTTCGATTGAGCAGCCCTGCCACTTCGTCCAGAATGGCCTCCTTCCATGGCCCCGTTTCTGAAAAAGTTCCTCCTCGCCGCGGTCATGACTGCTTTCCTGGCCGGCAAGCCTCCTGCGGTCGCGTCCAATCCGATCGGGGATTTCTTTAAGAACCTCGGCCGCACCCTGGGGCATTGGCGTAGCAACCCGACCCCGCCGCCGCCGCGCCCTCCGCGCAAGTCGACCAATAAAAAAGCGAACGCGGCCGAAAAAGAGGAGACCGCGCCCGAGCCGATGAAAAAAGTTGTGCCGTCGCCCACGCCGACTCCGATCGAGATCCGACCGGCGGCCCTTGCCCCGCGAACGAAAAAACCGCGCGATGTGCCGTATGCGGTCGCGGTGCCGAACAAGCCGGGCTTCGTCACCAGCCCGTATGCGCCCGACCAGGGCCTGGTCGACGTGCGCGCCTTCCCGAGTTCGACTGAAGTGCTGGACCCGTTTACAGGAAAAATTTTTCTCACCCCGTAACGGCGAGCTTTTTGGCTCCATCATCACGTTCTACAGAGGGGAAAGGCGCCCCTTGCCGGCGGCGAAGCGGAGTCGCGCGAAGACCAGATTTCCCATCGCCACAGGGCGGCGGTCCGACTCCTGCTACTGTTGCGATGGTGAGATGAAGAACCATGTCAGGATTTTGGCTGTGGAAGACGAAACCGCTGTGGCTCGGTTGCTCGCGCTCGTTCTCTGCGGTCCTGCTTGCAAAGTGGTCACGGCCTGCGATGGAGCGGAGGCGCTCGCAAAGATTGCCGCCTCCCCGCAGCCGTTCGACGTGGTGATCACCGATCACCAAATGCCAACGATGAGCGGCCTCGAACTCGTGCGTCAGCTGCGCCGGGAGGAGTTCGGCGGCAAGATCGCCGTGCTCTCCGCCCATTTGAACGAGGAGAATACCCAGGCCTACGTGGCGCTCGGCGTCGATCTGATGATCTCCAAACCTTTCGATATCGACGAGCTGCGCCACGCCGTCAAAGTCTTGGCGGATGAGCCTCCGGCCTTGGCCGAACATCCGGAGTACGAGCTGCGCCACGGCGTCGGTTAGGTCACGGGCGCGCCCCGCTCAAAATTCTGACGATCGAACACTTCGCTTCAGCCTAACGAAAAGCGATACCGGCCCCCGGCGCTACAAATCGTGGCGCATCAGGAACTGGCTGATTGCTTCCCGCTTGAAACCGAGCGGGACGAAAACTCCCTCGCCGAATGTTTCGGGAAAAATCGCCGGAGCGAAAAACTCGCGCCCGGCGTGGCGCTGGAGGACGGCGGCGAACAGTTCGCGGATCGCCGGCCAATTGATTTCGCCCGAACCAAGCGAGGAAAGCAGACAAAGGCGGGCGGGCGCGGTCTCGCCGCCGGCGTCGTCGAAGACAACGAGCGCGGAGCCGGAGACGTATGCGCGCCCCGCGGCGAGCTTGGCGGTGGCGTGGCGGGAGATCTGCCAGGGCAGCTCGGGGAATTCGAGCGGCAACGGCAACTGGCTGGCGACCGCGAGCGAAATCTCCTCCAGCTCGACGTTCGCCTCGGCCGCGGTGGTTTCGACTGCGCGCCGCCAGCCTAACAATCGGCCCATTTCCCGAAACCGTTCCTCCCGGTAGAGGGCGTGGGCGGAGGGATTCTGTTCGATCACTTCCAGCATCATCGCGCGGTCAGCGCGCGTATTCGCTTCGGCCAGGAGTTGCAGGAGGAGCGCCCGCCCCACGCCGGTCCGGCGGGCGGGGGCGATCACGCCCATGCCGCAGAGCCGGGAGATATCGCCCGTGCGAGCGACATAACCAAATCCGCAAAGACCGTTCTCATTTTTTGTGAGTCGGCTGTAGCAAAGGTCCGCTCCATGCGCGCAAATGAAGCGGGCGAGCGCGGCCCCATCGACGGCAAGAGAACCGCCGACGTAACCGGTGAAGGCCTCGGTGAAAATCCGAGCCTGTTCGGCGAGAGAGACTTCGTGCGCCGGGATGATCTCAATTGGCATCGTTAGGCCAGGCCTGCCGCTCTTCCCGTAAGACCCAGCCGTTCCGCGTCCGCCTGGAGCGCCGCGATCACTTCCGCGATCAATTCTTCCAGCGGCATCCCGAGTTCCTCCGCCCCGCGGATAATATCCTCGCGATTGACCGCCCGGGCGAAAGCCTTGTCCTTCATCTTTTTCCTGACCGCGGCGACGTCGACTTCCGCGATGCTCTTGCTCGGGCGCACCCGCGCCACGGCGATGACAAACCCGCTCAATTCATCGACCGCGCAGAGGGTTTTCTCGAGCGGCGTCTGGCGTTCGACTCCCGAATAATCGGCATGGGAGAGGACGGCGCGGCAAACATCTTCGCTCCAGCCCTGCTCGCGCAGCCAGGCGGCCGCGACAAAGGGATGCCCTTCGCTAGAGCTGCGTTCCAGGTTTGGGTGGCGCTCGTAATCCATGTCGTGCAGCAACCCGACCGTTTCCCACAAATCGGGGTCGGCGCCCTGTTTTTGGGCGAAATGCCGCATCGAGTCGGCCACGGCGTGGCAATGTTTGCGCAGGCTCTCCGATTTAACCCAGTCGTGCAAAATCGTGAGGGCGCGGGTCGTGAGCATGCTGCGCGCCTTTCAGATGGCGCGTCGCATCACGATCGCCGCCTCGTCCTGGGAGGCGATCTCGAAGCCGAATCGGCCGAAGAGTCGCACCGCCGGGCTGTTCGCGCCCATGCGCAACTTGACGCCGGAGAGCTGGGGATTGGCCCGCATGATTTGGGTGAGCAGCGAAGCGCCGATGCCGTGCTGGCGATGACCCGGCTTGACGACGAAGGCCAGCTCGGGCGGCGTCTCGGCGGTCACCGGGTCGCGCAGCCAGACGGCGCCCAGGGGCATGCCCTGGTGCCTGTCGTGCGCAATAAAGCCGACGTCTCCCGACCGCCCCCAACTCTCGACGTAGCGCGCATATTCCGGACGCCGCACGATCTCGCGATCCGGTTCGGCGCCTTCCGCGCGTGGGATGGCGAGGTAGAGCATTTCCCAAAGGATCGGCTCGTCCCTGTCCGTGAGAGGGCGAAGATCGTAATCGGCGGGAGCAAACATGGAGCGGTTTTTAACAGCGACATGATCTCTGACTTGCGCGACTTGTCTAGGCGCCCGGTGGAGAACTTGCGTCTGGCTCCGAGTCGTTAGGCCGGTGGTGCGAAAAGTTGATTCAACTCCGCGAAGCGCGCGCCGGCGGCGAGCGCTGCGAAACTTCCCTCCGTCCTCATCGCACGTGCCGCCCGGATGAATTCGCCCCAGGCGGCGAGAGCCAGTCCCGACCCGACCGAGATGCGCCGCACGCCGAGGTCGACCATTTGGGTGAGGGTGAGGTGGGAATTGAATCCAGAGATGAGGACGTTGACTGGTTTCGGCGCGACGGCTTTCACGATCGCCTCCACTTCGTCCGGCGCGGTCACGCCCGGAGCATAAAGGCAATCCGCTCCCGCCTCCGCGTAGGCGGTCAGCCGATCGAGAGAAGTGCGCAAAGGATCCGGCTCCTGCACCAGGAACGCTTCGCAGCGGCCGGTGAGCAGGACGCGCAGGCCGGAATCGTCGATCGCGTGCCGCGCGGCCGCGATTCGCTCGATGGCGAGCGCCGAATCGTAAAGCGGCGGATTTTTCCGCCCCGTCGAATCCTCGATCGAAAGACCGGCCACGCCAGTGGCGACGCAGCGCGCCACGTTCGCCGCCACCTCCGCTGGTTCATCGGCGAAGCCGTTGAGGAGGTCGGCGTTGACGGGCAGGGCCGTGGCGACGACGACCTCGCGGATGTGGGCCAGCATTTCCTCGCGCGAGATTGCGCCGTCCGGTTTCGCCCGGCTAAAGGCATAACCGGCGGAGGTGGTGGCGAGGGCTTTGAACCCGAGGTGGTGCAAATAACGAGCCGTGCCGGCATCCCATGGGTTAGGCAAAATGAAACAGTCTTCGGCATGCAGTCGATGAAACGCGGTGATCGGGTTGGGCGGAGAAAGTGGCGCATCGGTCATGGCAGGAGAATACAACCGCCGCCACGCGGCCCGCGAGCGGCAAACCAGCGCGCGGCGACCGAGGCGGTAGTGTTGGTGAGTTATCAGGTTGGACCATTCCTGCTCGTCCTCCCATCGGTTTTCGAAGAACGAGGACGACGACGAGGACGAGGACGATTTCAGCTCCAACCGAGAGCGGTCGCTCATCTTTCCAAGGTTGGAATCGGATCGATTTCGCCTAACGGCGCAAAAGATCGCGTGTGATTGTGCGTTCCTCGTCGATAGTCGGCGACTGTGCCTTTTCGTTCGCTCGGCCTCGATGCCCGCATTTTCAAAGCCATCCAGGAAGCTGGCTACACGGAACCGACGCCGATCCAAGCGGCCGCCATCCCTCAGGTTCTGGCCGGGCGCGACGTGATCGGCATCGCCCAGACTGGCACCGGCAAGACGGCGGCCTTCGTTCTGCCGATCCTGACGAAACTCGTGCAGTCCTCGGGCGACGGGAAACGCCGCGGGATGCGCGCCCTGATCGTGGCGCCGACGCGGGAGCTGGTCGTGCAGATCGAGGAAAACGTGCGCGCCTACGCGAAACATTTACCGCTTCGGATGGCGACGGTCTTCGGCGGAGTTAGCGAGCGTCCGCAGATCGAGGCGCTCCGTTCGGGTGTCGAGCTGGTGGTGGCGACGCCGGGGCGGCTGATCGACCTCATGGGGCAACGCCACGCAAATTTTTCCGGAGTGGAATTTCTTGTCCTCGACGAGGCCGATCGCATGCTCGATATGGGATTTCTGCCCCCGATCCGCCAGATCGTTAGGGCACTGCCCGAGCGACGGCAGACGCTGATGTTTTCCGCTTCGTTCTCCCGCGAGATCGAGGCGCTGACGCATGAGTTTCAGCATGCGCCGAAAGTGATTGAGATCGGCCGGCGCGCGAATCCGGCCGAGACCGTGACGCAGTTGGTTTACGAGGTGTCGACGCACCTCAAGCCGTCACTCCTGCAGCATCTCCTGGCCGATCCGGAATTCGATACCGTCCTCGTTTTCACCCGCACGAAACATGGGGCCGACCGGGTGGCGCGGCGGCTCGAGAGCAGCGGGATCAAGGTGGGTACGATTCACTCCAACCGTTCCCAGAACCAGCGGCTGCGCGCCCTGAAAGATTTCAAGTCGGGCGCGGTGCGGGTGCTGGTGGCGACCGACGTGGCGGCGCGGGGCATCGACGTGGACGGAATTTCGCATGTCGTGAATTACGATTTTCCGATGCACCCGGAGGATTACGTGCATCGCATCGGGCGCACGGGCCGCGCCCATGCGGTGGGTGACGCAATTAGTTTCGTCACCCCGGAGGATCACGGACCGCTGCGATCGCTCGAGCGATTCATCGGTCGCGGCCTCGTGCGCAAATGCGCCGAAGGCTTCGATTACAATGCCGGTGCGCCACCGCGGGAAGAGCAGGGGAGGCGGGCAGCGCCGAAGGCTCAGCCGCGCGGTTTTTCGCCGAGCGAATCGCGGCGCGGGCCGGCTCCGCGCCGGAATGGTTTTCGGGTGGGTCGTGGTCGCCGCGGCGGGCGGCGTCGGTCCGGAAAATTTTGATCGCCGGTCAGACGCGCCGAATCGATGGTTGCGCCTCAAGATGCCAGACAAGAAGCGTCGTGATCGGATGAGGCGGACACCGGAGCAGCTGCTGGCGGCAACGGATCGGAGATTTGCCGCCCTCATCGCGCGTTCCCGCGCCTACGAAGTGAAACGGGATCCGTCGCTGCGCCCGTTCGATGCCCTGGCGGAGTCGATCGTCTACCAGCAATTGAGCGGAAAGGCGGCCGCGACCATCTTCGGCCGGGTGCGGGCGCTTTATCCGCGTCGGAAATTTTTTTCAGCGGAGCTGGTCATCGCGACTCCGGACGAAACCTTTCGCGGCGCCGGTCTCTCGCGCGGCAAGACGGCGGCGATCAAGGATCTGGCGGCGAGAACACTCGACGGCACCGTCCCGACACGGGGCGCGCTTGAGCGGATGAGCGACGAAGAGATCATCGCGCGCCTGACGACAGTGCGCGGCATCGGCCGCTGGACGGTGGAGATGTTTTTGCTTTTCGATCTCGGCCGGCCCGATGTCTGGCCGGTCGATGACTATGGTGTGCGGAAGGGATACGCGAAAACCTTTGGCAAAAAGGAACTGCCAACGCCGAAGGAGTTGCTCGTGATCGGCGAAAAGTGGCGGCCCCATCGCTCGCTTGCCGCCTGGTATTTTTGGCGCGCGCTCGACGCGCCCGGCGGCCGGGCGTAGATCGCATCGCCCCCCGTCGGCCTATCGGAGCTATGGCACGCGCCCGACATCTTCATCCGGCGCGCCGCGGTGGGCCTGGATGAAGGCGCTCGGATCGAGCCAGCCGCGAGTGTCTTTACGATAACCTGCCCCGATAAACGGCGTGAGAAATTCGCGTATCTCAAAATGCAAATGGGCCCAGTATTTGCCGCCGCCGGTCCCGACGGTCGCGATCTGTTGGCCGCGCCGGACCCGCTCGCGCGGCGCGACGAGGATCGTTTGCACGTGGCCGTAGAACGATTGCGCGTACTTGCGCACGCCGTTCTCGCGGTAGGCGTGTAGTACGATGATAACGTTACCCCACCCGGGGCCGCCTTCGCGCGCTGCCAGCACCTCGCCGTCCGCGACCGCGAAGACCGCGTCACCAAGGTCGCTGTTCTCGCCCCCAATCCCGTTGAGATCGTCGCCGAGGTGCATGTTTTCGGTGAAAGGCTGGGCGTTGTACGCCAGCGCGCCGTGCTCATTGCCGAGCGGGAAATCGAAACGCGTCGCGGTCGGCAAAGCGGCCAGCTCAAGCGGCGAAACGATGGCGAGCGCAGGCTCGAATTTCCGGCGCGAGAGCAGCTCCGGACCGAGGCGAAAAGCCAGATCGCCGATAAGGGCGAGAGCGAAGAGAAGGGCCGGGAGTAGCACCCATTTCCACCTCCTGCGTGTTTCATTTTTCGGCCCGGTCATGTCGCTCGCGCTTCTCTCCTCTTGCCCGCCCATCGCTTCCTCCTTACCCTCGCGCAATGAAAATCCTCGTCACGGGCGGGGCCGGCTTCATCGGGTCGCATCTGGTCGAGAAGTTGCTCGGAGAAGGCCATCAGGTCTCGATCCTGGATGACTTTAACGATTTTTATGATCCGCAAATCAAACGCGCCAATATTGCCGCGATCGTGGACAAGATCGCGGTGCACCAGGCCGATCTGTGCGATGCCCGGGCGGTCAATGAAGTTTTTCATCGGGAAAAATTCGAGACCATCATCCATCTCGCGGCGCGCGCGGGGGTGCGCCCTTCAATCGGTCAGCCGCAACTTTATTACGACACGAACGTCGGGGGCACTCTCCATTTGCTCGAGGCGGCGCGGGCGATGGGGATCGAGCGTTTCATCTTCGCCTCCAGCTCCTCGGTCTACGGCCTGGCCAAAACGATTCCCTTCTCGGAAGATCTCCACCTCACACAGACCGTCAGCCCCTACGCCGCGACCAAAATTGCGGGCGAATTTCTCTGCTCCACCTATTCGCATCTTTACCGGATGCGGATCGTGGCGCTGCGCTTCTTCACCGTCTACGGGCCGCGCCAGCGCCCGGACCTCGCGATCCACCATTTCACCCGGCGGATCTGGAACGGTCAGCCGATCGACCA
>DATBDG010000002.1:0-1599 GCA_036270055.1 Chthoniobacterales bacterium | reverse complement strand
TGATCGAGAAAACCGCGCACCTTGCGTGGAAGGAAAGCGAGGTCTGCTTTCTTAAGCAAGACAGGAATACTGGGGACGATGGCAAAACAGTTGCCGTGCGCGGGCGCGTGAATTTTGTTTCGCTCGCCGCACTGAGACGCTATTGCTCTTGGCGACAAAGCGGCGGAGCAACGGCCGTTTGTTAGGCAGAAGATAAACTATGAAAGATGACGTTTTGGAGTTGATGGCGCGGGTCAAAGCGAAGAACCCCGGCGAAGAGGAGTTTCACCAGGCGGTGGAGGAGGTCGCCGAGTCGTTGATGCTGGTGCTCGATCGCCATCCCGAGTACCGCAACGCCAAGATCCTCGAGCGAATTATCGAGCCGGAACGCGTCATCATGTTTCGGGTGCCGTGGGAGGACGACAAAAACGCGATCCACGTCAATCGCGGTTTCCGGGTCGAGATGAACAGCGCGATCGGACCCTACAAGGGCGGGCTCAGGTTCCATCCGTCGGTCAATCTCGGCATCCTCAAGTTCCTCGCTTTCGAACAGGTCTTCAAAAATAGCCTGACGACGCTGCCGATGGGAGGCGGCAAGGGCGGCTCCGACTTTGATCCAAAGGGGAAAACCGACAACGAAGTCATGCATTTCTGCCAGGCCTTCATGTCCGAGTTGTCGCGTCACATCGGCCCCTATCGCGACGTTCCAGCTGGTGACATCGGGGTCGGTTCGCGCGAGATCGGTTATCTCTTTGGGATGTACAAAAAGCTGCGCAACGAATTCAGCGGGGTGCTGACCGGGAAAGGCATAGGCTGGGGCGGCTCCCTCATTCGCCCCGAGGCGACGGGCTACGGCGCGGTCTATTTCGCAGCCGAGATGCTGGGCACGCGGAACGAAGACCTGGCCGGCAAAGTTTGCCTCGTCTCCGGGAGCGGCAACGTCGCGCAATATACCGTCGAGAAGCTGATCGAACTCGGCGCCAGGCCGGTCACCTTATCGGATTCCACCGGCTACATTTACGATGACGCCGGCATCACCCGGGAAAAACTTGCCTTCCTCATGGAGCTTAAAAATGTGCGGCGCGGCCGCATCTCCGAGTATGCAGACAAGTTCAAGAGCGCGCTTTACACGGCGGACGACGGGACCCTGGATCACAACCCGCTCTGGGATCACAAGGCGCAGTGCGCGTTTCCGAGTGCGACCCAGAACGAGATCAGCGCGAAAGACGCGGACAATCTTTTGCGCAACGGCGTCTACGTCGTCTCGGAAGGCGCCAACATGCCGACCATGATTGGCGGAATCCGGCGTTTCCTCGATGCCGGGATTCTCTTTGGTCCTGGCAAAGCGGCCAATGCCGGTGGCGTCGCCACTTCCGGCCTGGAGATGGCGCAAAACAGCATGCGCATCTCGTGGACGCGCGAGGAAGTGGACGCACGCCTGCAGGGCATAATGAAAGCGATTCACAAGACCTGTCGCGCGACGGCGGAGCGCTTCGGTACGCCGGGCAATTACGTCAACGGCGCGAACATTGCCGGCTTCCTCAAGGTCGCCAACGCGATGCTGGATCAGGGCGTCGTCTAAACAGAAGAGATGAATCAGGAAAGCAGGAAAGCAGGAAA
>DATBDG010000001.1:0-2907 GCA_036270055.1 Chthoniobacterales bacterium | reverse complement strand
GGCGCTCTATACGAAGCACGAGCCGATGCGCCGGGCTTCTCGTTAGGCGGATTCCGCTCGACCGCGCCAAGGCGGCGACAGGGATTGGAGATTGACAGATGAGCTCGCGATTCCCATCATGCGCGGCCCGGAACCCATTTTATGACATCCAATCGTCGTCATTCCATTCTTGCTCCTGATCACCATTGCATCCGCGCACTGCTTTCCGGCGCCGCGGCTTTTTTCAGCTTTGTTCTTCTCCTCGGGCCAGCGAATGCTCAATCGCTCCCTGGTCAGACGGAAGTGGCGGCGGCGCGCTGGCAACGCCTGACCAACCAGCCTCCTTTCGATACCGACACCGCGCTCCTGCTCACGGACGGCACCGTCATGGTGCACGAATATAGCAGCCCAAACTGGTGGCGGCTCACGCCCGACATTAATGGTAGCTACCTCAACGCCACTTGGTCGCAGCTCGCCTCCATGGAACCAAACTACGGGCCGCTCTATTTTGCCTCCGCCGTTCTTCCCGACGGGCGCGTGATCGTCGAGGGCGGCGAATACAATTTCGAAGTGCTGGTCGAAAGCACCGAGGGCGCGATCTACAACCCAATCACGAATTCGTGGACACAGGTGAATCCGCCGAGCGGATGGAGCACGATCGGCGACTCGCCAGCGGTCGTGCTCGTCGATGGCACCTTCATGATGGGACAGGGCGGCGGCTTTTCCAAAAAGCAGGCCCTCTTCAACGCCACCACCCTCACCTGGACCTCGGTCGGCTCGGGAAAGGCGGATAGCTTTGCCGAGGAAGGCCTGGCGCTTTTGCCTAACGGATCAGTCCTGACGGTCGATTGTTCGCTCGCCATGAGTTCAGAGAGTTACAATCCGACCACCGGCCTGTGGAGCAGCGCCGGGAGCACGATCGTTAATCTGCCCAACCAGCTCGAGATCGGTCCTCTCCTCCAGCGGCCAGACGGAACCGTCGTTGCCTTCGGGGGCGCCCCGCACAGCGCCATCTATCACACCGCCACCGGCACTTGGACGGCCGGGCCTGATTTCCCCAACGGTAACGACATGGCCGACGGCCCCGCCTGCCTCCTGCCGGATGGAAACATTCTCGTTTGCGCCAGCCCCGGCGTCTTCCAGGGCACGGCCACTTTCTTTGTCTTCGACGGCACCACTTTTACCGCACAGTCGCCGACTCAAACTTCCGGCATGCATCAATCATGGGAAGCTCGCCAGTTGCTGCTCCCCACCGGACAAATCCTCTGGCTGGTCGCCGACGGCCGGACAGTGGATGTGGAACTCTATACTTCGCGCGGCCAGCCCAGCCGCGACTGGGCGCCGACGATCACCTCCGTCCCGCGGACTTTGACCCGGGGAAACTCTTACCAGATCTCCGGCACCCAGTTCAACGGGCTCTCCGCCGGGTCCGATTATGGCGACGACGCCACCATGGCGAGCAATTATCCGCTGGTCCGGATCACGAACGACGCCACCGGTCATGTCTTCTACGCCCGCACGCATGACCACAGCACGATGGCGATCGCGACCGGGAATGCGACCGTTTCCACGACGATGGATATTCCGCTCAATGTTGAAACCGGATCGGGCAAGATCGAAGTCGTGGCCAACGGCATCAGCTCGAAGGGGAAACGGGTGACGATTCAGTAGCGGCGCTCGGTCGGCGGCCTCTGCCTCCGGCGTGAGACGTTCCGCGTCCCGGCCGCTAACAGGTCAGTGTTGGCTGGCGCGATACACGGGCAAAAATCGTCTGGGAAAAGAGCGCGCCAGTGGAATGATTCTCTCCTCATGGCCACGGAACGCGATTACATCCTCGGAACGCACGACGAAGAGTTGGCCCGGCTCGGTTTGCAGCATCGCGCCTGGCGAGCGGTGGTCCTGAACTGTTGGGAAAAAGCCGGGATCACCGCCGGCAGCCGGGTGCTCGATGTCGGCGCTGGACCCGGCTACGCCACGGTCGACCTCGCGGAAATTGTTGGTCCGACCGGCCAAGTCGTCGCGCTCGAGCGCTCGAATAAATTCATGCGTGCGCTGGAGGAGCGTTGCCGTGCGCAATCGCTCAACAACGTGCAGCCACACGAGCTCGACCTCATGACTGACCCCTTGCCGGATGGTCCCTACGATTTTTCCTGGTGCCGCTGGGTCGCGTCTTTCGTGACGGATCCGGCGCTCCTCGTGCAAAAGCTCGGCCGCGTCCTTCATCCGGGAGGTCGGGCGATCTTTCATGAATACGCTCACTACCTGACGTGGCGCTTCATTCCGCGATTGCCGAGTCAGGAACGTTTCGCGCAGGAAGTAAAAGCGAGCTGGGCGGCGGTCGGCGGGAAGGCAGATATCGGTCTCGATCTGCCGATTTATCTCCAGGAAAACGGGTTTGTCCTGCGGTCAGCCGTGCCGCGCATCTATTGTGTCGGGCCCGGCGACGAGATGTGGCAATGGCCGGCCTCCTTCATCGGGATCGGACTGGCGCGACTCCAGGAACTGGGGCGGATCGACGCCGGTTTTGCGGCCAAGGTGATGGAAGAAGTGAGCGCGGCGAACGCGAACCGGCGCGCGCTCCTGATCACTCCGCTCGTTCTCGAAATCGTGGCGGAAAAGATCGCCTAACCAATGCCTTGGACGCTTTCGCATCCGGCCGCGCTCCTTCCCTTGCGCCGGTTGACTCCGCAACCGCTCGACTTTCCAGCGCTCGTTTTCGGGAGCATGACGCCTGACATGGGCTACTACGTTGAGCGATTCGATCTCTCGGATTTCGCCCACACCCTGCCCGGTAGCTTCCTGGCTTGTGTGCCAACCGGGCTGGTCTTGCTTTTGATTTTCTACCCCTTTTGCCGGCCAGTTTGTTATGCCATGCCGTCGCCGCATCGGCATGCTCTTTTGCCGCTTTGTCCCGATTGGCCCTCAGGC